>CAZGKY010000090.1:0-9132 GCA_964525625.1 uncultured Atribacterota bacterium
AAGATGTCCTGTTTGTGGGAATCCTATTTCGGTAATAAGGATTGAAAATAGAAGTACTTTTTTCTGCCTTACTTGTCAAAAATGATTAATAAATATTATTTATTATAAAATTCTTAGTATAAAATAAAATATTTACCCAAAAAGAAGATTATGGATAAAGTCATTTTTTTAGGTACCAGTGCCGGTATGCCAACTCTGAAACGAAATGTTCCAGCGATAGCTCTAATGTTTAGTTTAACCAATGAATTCTGGCTATTTGATTGTGGGGAGGGAACGCAACAGCAGATTAATCAGACTAATTTAAAGCTATCAAAATTAACCAATATCTTTATAACTCATTTACACGGTGATCATATCTTTGGGCTCCCTGGATTACTTGCCACCAGAGGATTATTGGGAGTCAAAAAGCCTATCAATATTTTTGGACCAGTTGGTCTGGAAGGTTATCTGCAAAGTGCTCTGGAGCATTCTTCTACTTATCTTCCTTACACCTACAATATCTATTTGATTAAAAAGACCAAATTTCTCACTCCTAATCTCTTAGAAAAAATAGGAATTATTTCCATTTATTGTGCTATTCTTAATCATCATATGGATAGTTTTGGTTATACTCTAATTAAGAGAGATATAAAAAGAAATCTTCAGGTTGATAAATTATTGAAATTAGGTATTCCACCGGGACCCATTTATAAAAAATTCAAAGAGGAAGATAAAGTTCAGCTGGAAGATGGAAGAATTTTCCAAACCAGTGATTTTATTACCGAGGGGATATGTCTGAAAAAATTATGTTACTGTGGAGATACCACTCTCTCTGTAAATGCTATCTCTCTCTCAGAAAGAGCAGATCTACTTATTCATGAAGCAACTTATGGTGCAACTAACCAGGAAAAAGCCAGACAACATTACCACTCAACAGTGGAAGATGCTATTAATGTAGCACGTAGAGCTAAGGTAAAAAGATTGGCTCTAACTCATATTAGTCCCAGATATGATAATGTAAAAAATATTTCTAATAAATATAATGCACTCCAGGAGCAGTTTAGCCGGGACGATCCTGAAATTATAATAGCAGAGGATTTTATGGAACTGGAGATCTAAGCCCTTTTGATAAATAAATTTTTAAATTTGTCATCAATAGGTCTTGAATTTTGTAATAATTTAAGTTATCTTAATTAAGTCAACGGGTGAAGCAGATGTGCTTACCAATCTTTATACAGGATTTTGGTAAAAGTTCTTATTTTTGCTAGTGAACTTGTGATAAGAAGAAGAAAACTTTGATGTATAGGAGGTGAATAATTTGAAAGCAACAGTAGATCAGGATCTTTGCACTGGATGTGGACTATGTGAAAGTACATGTCCTGAGGTGTTCGAACTACAAGATGATGTGGCAGTTGTTAAGGTTGATGTTGTTCCCAAAGATGCAGAAGAAGCTTGCCAACAAGCCGCGGAAGATTGTCCAGTCGAGGCTATTAGTTGTGAATAGTTTAATATGATATAGTTATTGAGGAAGAGGAAATTTTCCTCCTCCTCAATAACCTTATACTCCTTTTACCTTTCCATCTTTTTTAAATCCCATCTTCCTTCCTTTCTTTAATTTATAGAAGTATATTTCACAAGCAAATAATATGAGAATTAGATGTTATTAGACAGATTAAGAGGTAGTTTTGCGGTATGCTAAGGAGTATTTAATAATCGGAATCTTAAAAAAGATATTCTATATATGAAATATTTTCTTATGGTAAAATATTTTTTGCAATATTGTTATATTATCTATATATTAATTATGTTATGATGAATGGCATTAGCGAGAAATATTTTACGGGAGATTAAGTCAAAGAAAAGTAAGAGGTGAATCAGGGTAAGCAAAACTTATCTCTGGTTTTCTAGTAATTTAAATTATCATCAGTAACTTATAGAGGTTTTAAGGGAGAATAATTCATAATTATGAAGAAAAATAAGGCTATTGCGCTTTATTCCGGAGGATTGGATAGTGTATTGGCTATTAAATTGATATTAGAACAGGATTTTGAGGTAATAGCGGTATATTATAGGACCCCTTTTTTAAAAGATAAACCTGATCATTACTTAGAACAATATCTAAATATTCCTTTGCTAATTGAGGATGTGGGAAAAGATTTTCAAGAGATATTACTTAATCCCAAATACGGTTTTGGAAAGAATATAAATCCCTGCATTGATTGTCGTATTATGATGTTTAAAAAAGCAGGCTCATTAATGATGAAGGAAAAGGCCTCATTGATAATTAGTGGAGAGGTCCTGGGACAGAGACCTATGTCCCAGAATAAAAAAAGTTTACTTCTAATTAGCGAAAGGTCAGGATACGGAAAATGGATCTTAAGACCATTGTCTGCTTTATTATTACCGGAGACAGAGCCAGAGAGGAACCATATTGTTGATCGATTTCGTTTGATGGATATTCAAGGTCGTTCCAGGAAAAGACAAATTGACTTAGCCCGAAAATGGGGTATCAGGGATTATCCCGCACCGGCAGGAGGATGCAAATTAACTGAACCCGGTTTTACCAAAAGAATTAAAGATTTATTAGCCAGGCAAGAATATGTTTCTGATGATGACATTGAATTACTAAAAATTGGTCGACATTTTAATATTAACAATTTTATTAAATTAGTAGTAGGTAGAAATGAAAAAGAAAATAAGCAAATCCTCTCTTTGGCTAGTTCGCAAGATTACCTGCTAAGTTCTTTTACCCATAAAGGACCAATTGCTTTATTACGTTGCTATGGTAACTGGGATACTAGAAAAGAAAAATTTGAGGAGGTTTTAGCCTTAGCTGTCAAGATAACGGCAAGGTACTGCGATAAAGAGAAAAATTCAGACCTGGTAGATATTAATATCTGGAGAGATAAAAAGTTAATGAGAAAGTATAAAGAGATACCTTCTTTATCGGAAGAACTTATCGCTTATTATCTTATTGGATAGTCTAATAGATGTTCTATCTAATAAGGGAAAAGGTATGATTAATTAGGTTTATAATATATTAATAATAAAGGCAATTCTTATATATTGGATAAACATGGACAATATAAAAAATGAAACTAAAACTTATACCGATGACTTAATATTAACCACAATCAGTTTTCCCGATAAAGCACGCCCTATATTATGATATAAATTATACCATATAATATTGCTGAAGAAGATAGTAAAGAAAAAGGTAAGGACAAAATTATGGTTAAATCCAAAACTGTATTAGTAGCTCTTAGCGGTGGGATGGACAGTAGTGTGGCGGCCTTTCTACTAAAGAGTGTGGGATTTCAGGTAACAGGAGTCCATTTTCGTTTAATTGATGAGGAAGAATTCTTATTTTTAAGCAGTTTTAATGAGAACTTCACTAATAGGCAAAGAGTAAATAAGGTAGCTACCATGCTTAATATTCCCTGTTATGAAATAGATTATAGAAAAGAATTTTATAGTAAAATAATTACTGACTTTATTAACCAATATGAAAAAGGATTAACTCCCAACCCATGTATTTATTGTAACGAAAAAATCAAATTTAAACTACTTTTTGATATAGCCATAAAAGAAAATTTTGATTTTATTGCTACCGGTCATTATGTTCGAATAGAAAAAGACAGCGAAGAAGGTAGCTATCTTTTAAAAAGAGGATGGGATAGGAAGAAAGATCAGTCCTACTTTCTCTATCGGATAAATGAATCTGTTCTAGCCAGGTGTCTGTTTCCACTGGGTAAGATAAAGAAAGATGAGGTTAAAAGAATTGCTCAAGAAATTGGTCTTCCTGATTACATCAATCAGGAGAGTCAGGAAATATGTTTTATACCAGGGAATGATTATCGGAAATTTCTTAGTAATTTTGGAAAGATAAATAATGGAACAGGCAATTTTATCGATTCTACTGGTAATGTTTTAGGTAAACATAAGGGAATATCCTATTATACTATCGGTCAAAGAAGAAAAACGGGCTTATCTTTAAATGCAAGAAAATATGTGCTTAAAATTGTTCCTCAGAATAATACGATTGTTCTGGGTGATGAGATTGAATTATATCAACGAGAATTTTCGGTAACTGCAGTTCATTATATATCTTCTCATCCTGTAACCTGTCCCACAAAATTATTAGTGCAGATTAGATATAATTCGCCTCCAGCCTGGGCAACCTTATATCCTGTGAATAGTAGAAAAATGAATATTATTTTTGATGAACCACAAAGAGCCATAACACCAGGCCAATCTGCTGTGTTTTATGATAAGGATACTGTTGTGGGTGGTGGTATAATTAAGCACCTACCTTTAGAACAATATTCCAGATAAATATTTAATATATCTTATTGCTCATAATATAAAATGGTACTTTTAACCAATGATTTTTTGCTGATTCTTTTATTCTAACCAATATGTTCCTCCATTCTCCCCTTGACAGTCTTATTTGCTCAGTTTATAATGTATACAAAAATGTATACAGGATAGCATCATGAAATTAATCCGGATAGGAGAAAAGGTAATCTCGGAAGATAAACTGAAGAGAGAAATCAATAAAATCTTGAAGTTGCGGACAGAAGGTCTAACCCAAGGAGAAGTGGCTCGGAAATTAGGTGTGGAAAGAACATTTGTTTCACGACTGGAGAGTCTGGGAGAAATAAGAAAAGGAAAAAAGATAGCCCTGGTCGGTTTCCCTATCAGGAACAAGGGAGAAATAATAGCTCTGGCAGAAGAATTTGGCCTAGATTATACCTTAATATTATCAGAACAGGAGCGCCATGATTTTGTTAATAGTAGAAATAAAACAGAACTCTTTAATGATCTGCTGGACATTATTACTAATTTACTTGATTTTGATGTAATTATTTTCTTAGGTTCTGATAAGAGAGTAGAGTTTGCTGAAAAATTATTTAATATTCAAGTTATTGGTATTGAAATTGGCCAATCACCAATCACAGAAGACCAATATATAAATCCCGAAATAATCGAAAATGTATTAAAAGAAATTAAAATATTTTCTTCCCATGAGGAGATAAAAAAATGAAAAAGGTACTCGGTGTGAGCTTGGGTTCTTCCTCTCGAGATCACAAAGTAAGGGTTGAAATTTTAGGACAAGAGGTAGAGGTGGAAAGAAGAGGAACTGATGGTGATGTTCGTAAAATGATGGAAATCTATCAGGAATATGATGGTAAGGTAGATGTATTCGCTTTAGGAGGAACAGACCTGTATTTGTATTCTGGTCCTAGAGGCAAAAGATATATCATAAAAGAATCTGCGAAGATTGTTAGTGTTATTAAAAAAACACCAATTGTAGATGGAACGGGTATAAAATATGAGCTAGAAAAAGATGTTATTAGATATGTCAGGGAAAATACTGATATTACTTTTCAGGGGAAGAAGGCTTTATTATTAATCTCTGTTGATCGATTCGGGCTGGCTGAAGGATTAATTGAGGCTGGTTGCCAGATGATCTTTGGCGACCTTATCTTCTGTCTGAATATACCTATTCCACTTTACCGTTTGGAAACATTAAGTAAAATAGCAAAGATTGCTATTCCTCTTTTAGTAAATTTACCCATTAAATACTTATATCCTACTGGCAAGAAACAGGAAGGTAACAATCCCAAATATAGTCGTTTTTTTAATGATGCTGATATAATTGCCGGCGATTATCTTGCTATAAGCCAGTATATGCCCCCAAAAATGGAAGGGAAAATTGTAATTACCAATACCGTAACTTTACAGAATGTTAGTGAATTAAAGGAGAAAGGAGTAAAGTATCTTATTACTACTACTCCCCAATTTCAGGGAAGATCTTTTGGTACCAATGTCTATCAAGCGATTTTAGTAGCAGTGTCAGGGAAAAGACCTGAAGAACTTACTGGGCTGGACTATTTAGACCTAGCTAGAAGATCTGGATTTAAGGCCAGAATTGAACAACTAAACTGATGTTATCAAAGATATTACCATTTGCTGATTCAGAATAGAGTAGGATAGTCTGTTAAGGAAGATTTTTAAGGAATACATATCAGAAAAGAAAGGAGAAAAAATAATGGCTACACCTATTGAGCAAAGAATAAAGGAAACCAATGAACGAGCAAGAAGAATGAAAGAGGACAAATCTTTTTTTTATTTAAAGAGTATAGAAGGATCATCTGGAGCAAGAACTTGGGTCGAGGGACGAGAGATGATTATGTTTGCTTCCTACAATTATTTGGGTTTAATATCTCATCCCAAAGTGAAAGAGGCAGCTAAAAAAGCTATTGATGAATATGGGACTGGAGCTGCCGGAGTCAGACTGTTGGCAGGTACTACCAGAGCTCATGAAGAGTTAGAAAAAAAGATTGCCCAGTTTAAAAAAACTGAAGATGCCCTTACCTATAGCAGTGGATATGTTACTAATTTAGCAGCAATTACTACCCTTTGTCAGAAGGGTGATTTAGTAATTATGGATAAACTTGATCATGCCAGTATTATAGATGGTTGTTTGTTATCGGGAGCTAATCATCGTAGTTTTTTACATAATAATATGGAGAGCTTAGAAAGGATATTAGCACAATCTGATAACTATCAGAATAAGCTTATCGTGGTTGATGCGGTATATAGTATGGATGGTGACATTTCAAATTTGCCAGAAATTTCCAGATTAGCCAAGAAATATAAGGCTAAACTTATGGTAGATGAAGCCCACTCAATAGGAGTGATTGGGAAAACAGGACATGGAATTGAGGAGCATTTTGGTTTGGAGAATGCTATTGATATCTATATGGGAACTTTAAGTAAAACTATTCCCTCAATTGGAGGTTACATAGCTGGAGATAAAGACTTAATTAATTTCCTCAAACTTAGCTCACGGCCTTTTATTTTTTCAGCAAGCCTTCCCCCGGTTGCTGTAGTCACGGCTAAGACTTGCCTTGAGGTTATCGAAAGTGAACCAGAATTAGTAGAACAATTGCAGAGAAATATAAAACAATTTCGAGAAGGTTTGCAGGAAATGGGTTATGACACTGGTAATAGTGAAACGGCCATTGTACCTATTATGGTGGGAGATGAAGAAAGAACTCTCCAATTATGTAAAAAGGTTAATGAGGAAGGAATCTTTATCTGTCCCATACTATTTCCGGCTGTACCCAGAGGTACCAATAGACTGCGGGCACATGTGCTCGCTACTCATACTTCAGAAGATATTGAGCAGTCCTTGCAAATTTTTAAAAGGGCAGGTAAATCATTAGGAATTATTTAAACTCTAAGATAGAGAAGATTTAAGAACATATTGCCCAATTGTAAAATTTACCTGCAGTCATCCAAAAATTTTCTCTCTATTGATAGACTTATATTTCCCCTATATATGTTTAGTAGATTGTTCTATAAAAAATTTGACACAGACGGTGAAATTCGTGCCCTTGACATTAAAAAAGAAATACCCTATAATTTAATCAAAATCAGTTACCACAAAAAAATAAAATAAATAAAAAAATAAATAAAAATTAACTAAGGTAAATTTTGAGGCTAATTTATATTTTCTTATCTTAGTTTTAATTTTATATCAAAGGTTAAGGTACATAATTATGAATGAACGAAAATTTATGCTGACTGAGGAAGGCTTGGAAAAATTAAAAAAAGAATTGTACGAACTAAAGACAGTCAAGAGAAAGGAGATTGCTGAAAAGATAAGCAGTGCTGTTGCTTTTGGTGAGATTGCTGAAAATGCCGAATATCGTGCTGCCAAGAATGAGCAAGCTTTTATTGAAGGAAGAATTTTAACCTTAGAAAAAATTATTGAAAATTGTGAAATAATAGATACCAGTAAAAATGATAATACCTATGTTTCACCTGGTTCTCAAATTGTGGTAGAAGATTTAAAGAAAAAAGAAAAAATTAATTTTACCCTTGTTGATTATATTGAATCAGATCCAGGTTCCGGAAAGATCTCTATGACTTCTCCCATTGGTAAAGCTATATTGGGGAAGAAAGTAGGAGATAAAATCAAAATTCGAGTTCCGGCTGGTAATTTGCATTACAAAATATTAGAAATAAAATAAATAACATAATTATTTCATATAATAAAGATTAAAAAATTCATATGTGCTTATTTGCAAAAAAGAGAGTTAGTCAATTAATTACTCTCTTTTTTTATTTAACCATAAAAAGATGAAAATAGGCCAGTTGATAATATTGCACCTGTAGTCCAGAGCTGGAAATACCCTTGCTTAAGAAAGACCAGGAATATAAGGTATAACTAAAAAATCGAAAGAAAAAGAGCAAAAAAGTTAAACCCCTTTGAGGAGGTTCTTAAAGCCACTTGCTATGTGGGTGCGATATTTACTTGATCTGAAAAGACCAGCTTCTTCCAGGGTTGCCTTTACTGTTATTAATTTATTTTCTTACCTTTGTATTATTAATTCTAATTTTAGACTCCCAATTTAGCAGTTGGTACAAAATCCCCAAAACTATTATTATAGCAATGCTTTATTTACTTTACTTTTAATACATTTCTATTATAAAATATAACATTATAAAATAATTTTTATCATTTAATTTTGTACCAAAACTATGCAAAATAGTTATACAATTATATCAGTATACTGTTAATATACAGAGTATAAGTATTCCATTAAGGAGTTATTTAAGTTTTAATAATAAATCTGGTAATAAATAATATCATTTTATATGATTAAAATGATGTGCTAGCATGCGAAAGAACACTTTTGGTAGATAACTATAGGTCATAACTAATAAGTAGGGAATTTATTTTCTATTATAGAAAGTATAAAGGGTACCATCCACTACTCATTACTGTATACTACATACGATATACTAATATTAAGGAGTGAAGAAATTGTTTGAACAAACTAAAGAAGGTAAGAATATTTTACTAATTAGAGAAGAAAGGATCAAAGAAATTGAAGAGTTAAGAAAAATGGGCATTGATCCTTTTGGTGGGCGATTTACTGGGAAAGTACCAATTAAAGATGTTATTGATAGATTTGGAAGCATTGCTGCTGATGAACCTTCCCAGGAAAATATTGTTATTGCCGGGAGAATTAAGGCATTAAGAAAACATGGTAAAGCAGTTTTTGCAGACCTGGAAGATCAGACTGGAAAAGATCGGAAGAGCACACGTCTGAACTCCAGTCACCGCTCATTATC
>CAZGKY010000091.1:0-8910 GCA_964525625.1 uncultured Atribacterota bacterium
ACAGCCAAACACTTGGCTGTTCTAAAAGATATTAGGGGAATATATGTTAAGTAAATTTTTGAAATATTTATTAGTTTATATGTTTATTTTGCTTGTAATAACAGTTCTTCTTCAAGTATTTAGTCGATATACTTTAGCTGTTGCTATTCCATGGACAGAAGATGGTGCTCGCTTAATTTTAATTGCTATAACTTTTTTAGGTGCTGCAGTAGCTCTTAGAGATGATGAACATGTTGCAATTAATTTTTTTTTAAAAAAAATACCATTTAGACAAAAAAGATATGTTAACATGTTTATTAATATATTAATTTTGTTTTTTTTAATTTATTTTATTAAAGGTAGTATAGAAATGACTATTAAAAATTGGATTCTTCCAGTAGTATCTTTTCCTAAATTAAAAATTGGCTATATATATTTATTTCTACCATTTAGCGCTTTGCTGATGGTGTATTTTCTTATCCTTAAAATTATAAAGGATATTAATAATATAAAAAATAGAAATATAATTAGTTAATAGATAGAAAATATTCACAAATTTCAGGGAGAAATAAATGTCATTCTTATTCATTATACTTTTGATAATTTTACTTTTTATTGGTATGCCAGTAGCTTTTTCAACAAGTATAACTCCTTTAATTATAATGATTATTGAAAAAGGAGATTTTAATATTGATACAGCTATTATTTCGACCAAAATGTTTTCTGGTATTAACAAATTTACTCTTTTAGCTATCCCGTTGTTTTTGCTTGCAGGGAGATTAATGAATGTTGGAGGAATGACTAATAAAATTTTTAAATTTGCAGATGTATTAATTGGTCATTGGAAAGGTGGAATGGGACATACTAATATATTAGCAAGTGTTATCTTTGCAGGAATGACTGGATCTGCGCTATCTGATGCAGCAGGTTTGGGAATGATTGAACTTAAGGCAATGAGAGATGCAGGTTATGATGATGATTTTTCAATTGCTATTACAGGAGCTTCTTCCCTAATTGGACCAATTATACCTCCAAGTATTGCTGCAGTTATTTATGCTGTCTTAGCAGGAGTTTCTATTGGGAAAATATTAATTGCTGGAATCATTCCTGGACTATTAATGGCGATTATGTTAATGCTTATGGTTACTTTTTATGTTCGGAAAAAGAATTATCCTACTAGGAAGAAAGCATCCTTTCAAGAAATTATAAATAGTTTTCGGGATTCTTTTTTAGAATTACTCACTCCTCTTATTATTATAGGAGGTATGTTAAGTGGATTTTTTACTGCTACTGAAGCAGCTGCTATTGCTGTGTTATATGCATTTATTATCGGCACTTTTGTTTATAGAGCATTCGACTTAAATAATTTGTTTGAAGTTCTATATGAAACTGCTAAGGATACAGCCTGTATTATGTTTATAATGGCAGCAGCATCGTTTTATGGTTGGCTATTAATTAGATCGCGAATTCCAATAATAGTATTAGAATTTCTTACCTCTCTTACTCAAAATAGATTAATTATTTTATTTATTATTGAATTATTCTTATTATTTATAGGATGTTTTATGGAAACTATTGCAGCATTAAGTATTGTAGTCCCTATTATTATTCCAGTACTTACTAAATTTCAAATAGACCCTATTCATTTTGGTGTCATTATTATTTTAAATTTAGTAATTGGTCTTTTAACTCCTCCTTTTGGGGAAGTTCTTTTTATATTACATAAAATAAGTAAAGTTCCTTTAGAGAGAATCGTGAAATGTATTTTACCATTTCTTATTCCTTTATTTATTACTTTATTATTAGTGACTGTTTTCCCAAAAATTGTGACATGGTTACCATCCATATTCTTTATTAGGTAGTAGAGCATTTTAAATTGTTTGTAGACAGCAATAAATAGGTTGCGAAGAAGTTTTTATCTTTAAATTCAATATATATGGATCAAGTTGTACTAGTAAACGCTATGTTTTAATTTTAATAAATATTTTAATTTCTTTTATAAAGTGGTTAAAAGAAATTAAATACTAATTGATTATTTTAATAAAAATTAATGATTTTTTATTAATATAAAAATTAAGTTTTATTTTTTAAATGATTGGATAATTAAAGCTATATAGTAGATTAAGAAAATTAATTAAAAATGCTAATAATTATTTATAAAAGGAGTGAAAAATTAAATGACTCCTAGAGAAAGAGTGTTAGCTACTTTAAACCATCAACAACCCGATAAGGTTCCAAAAAGTTCAAGATATTCTTCTGTAATTCTTAAAAAATTCAATGAGGAGGTTGGAAGTAATATTCCAGATAGATTTCTTCAACAAGATAGTCTCAAAAATGGTTTAATTACCAATGAAATACTAGAGGAACAAGGAGTTATTACATTTGAAGATTACTTTAATATTGAATTTCGACATGTTGAGTTTAAATTTCAGCAAAAAATAAATGATTTTCTTGCTTATCATAATAATCTATCAAAAGATGCTAAGATTGATGAATGGGGTGTTGCTGAAATATATAGCAAGTCTGAACATTATATTGAAATAAGATCTCCTTTGTCTGAAATTAAGAATATTGAAGAAATAAAAAAATATCCTTGGCCAGATCCAGTTAATGATTGTTGCCAAGATCATTTAGATGAACTAACCAGGAAATGGCACAAAAAGGGTTATGCGGTAGCAGGATTAATGCAGATGACCATATTTGAACAAGCCTGGTATTTACGTGGATTGGAAAATTTATTGCTAGACATGATGGATAATAATATTATTGCAAAATATATATTAGATAAAATTACAGAGATAAGAGTAATCATGGCTCGTAGATATGCAGAAGCAGGAGTTGATATTCTAAGATTAGGCGATGACGTTGGCACCCAGAGAGGAATGCTTATGAGTAAAGAATTATGGTGCAGATGGCTTAAGCCACGCTTATTAGAAGTAATTACCGCCGCAAGGAACGTTAAACCAGATATATTTATATTTTATCATACAGATGGGAAGGTTGATCCAATAATACCAGAGTTAATTAAAATCGGGATTAATATTCTTAATCCTGTACAGCCGGAGTGTATGGATGTTTATGAATTATATAGAGAATATGGAAAATATCTAACGATCTGGGGTACTATTGGAACCCAGACTACCTTACCATTTGCTACGGTTAAAGAAATAAAAGATTTAGTTCGAGAACGAATTGAAAAGATCGGGCGTTTTGGAGGATTGATATTGGGTCCTACGCATACTATCCAGCCGGATGTTCCTTGGAAGAATATAGTAGCTTTATTTGAAGCTATTAATGAGTATAAGATAAATTAAGCTAATTATTATTGATGAAAGACCCTATAATAAATTATTTTATGGTTTTCAGATAAAGATTATTTCAATAAAATTAATATTAATTTTTTCTCTTATGCAAAAATCTTATAAATTGTTTGTTGTGTATGGTGCATTGAATTGATTTAAATTATTTCTCTGCCTATTTTGAGTTTTCAAAATAAATTTAATAAAAAAAAGAAGGTGAACCGATGCCTATTTTAAATTCTAAAAACGGAAAGATTAAAAGAGATTATGATCTAGTCCAATTACAGGAGAAAGTAAAAGAGATGAGGGCTTATAATATGGTAGCCCTTACTGCTGCTGGTTCTGGCCACACTGGAGGAACCCTTTCTATTATGGATATAGCAGCGGCCTTATATCTAAAACATATCAGACATGATCCAGCTAATCCAGAGTGGGAAGACCGTGATCGGGTCTTCTGGTCAGTTGGACATAAAGCACCAGCACTATATGTAGCCCTGGGAATGGCGGGCTATTTTCCTATTGATGAGGTAGTAAAGTTAAGAAAACTCTGGTCTGGTTTTGAAGGACACCCCAATCGTTTTAAACTTCCTGGTATTGAGTTATCTAGTGGTTCTCTGGGACAGGGATTGGGAGTGGCAGTAGGATGTGCTTTAAATGCGCGCTTGGAGAAGAAAGATTATAAGACTTATTGTATTTTGGGAGATGGAGAATTAGACGAAGGTTCAGTATGGGAATCAATTATGTCTGCTGCGCACTATCAGCTGGATAATCTTATTGCTATTGTTGATCGTAACCGTTTGCAGATTGACGGACCCACTGAAGAGGTTATGAAACTAGAAAAACTAACTGAAAAATGGCAATCCTTTGGCTGGCAGGTTTTGGAGATGGATGGGCACAATATGAAAGAAATACTGGCTACTTTGGAGAAGGCAATAAAAATTAAAGGACAGCCGATAGTAATTATTGCTCATACTGTGAAAGGTAAAGAGGTCTCTTTTGCAGAGAATGTAGTGGGTTATCATGGGATCTGTCCCAAGGATGGCCTTACTGGTTCAGAATCATTAGAAAAAGCCTTGCAGGATATTAAGGCACCTGGTTTTGACCAGGAAAAAGTAGATAAATTAATTAAAATAGCCTGTACTTATCAAGAGGAAGTAAACCGAAAAGTGGAGCAGGCTATGCCCAAATTTAGTAAAGATTACTGGTGGAATAGTCAGGATATAATGAAGGTTGAAATGATTCCTACCCGTAATGGATTTGGGGAAGCTATTGAAGAATTAGGTGCTTTACCTGAGGTAGTTACCTTTGGAGCAGATATTACCAGTTCAATAAAAATGGACCAATTCTATGCCAAATATCCGGAGAGAAAAGAACGTTTTTTTGAAATGGGTATTGCTGAGCAAAATATGACCTTAGCAGCGGCTGGTTTTGCCAAGGAAGGTAAGATTGCCTTTATTGGTTCCTATGGAGTTTTTGTTACTGGTAGAAACTGGGATCAGATTAGAACTACTCTTTGTTATAACAATTTTAATGTCAAAATAGCCAATGCTCATGGAGGATTATCGGTTGGCCCAGATGGAGCCACTCATCAAGCCTTGGAAGAGATTAGTAATATGTATTATCTACCTAATATGCATATAATTGTTCCTGCTGATTCCCTGGAGACAAAGAAGGGAACCAGGGCAGTAGCCAAAATATCAGGACCTGCTGTAATCCGTTATGCACGAGAAGCTACTCCGGTTATTACTCAAGAAAATACTCCTTATGAATTTGGGGTAGCTAATATAATTCGTTTTAGAGGAGAAAAAGAAAACTTTATTGATGCCTTTGAAACAAAGCTTAGTAAAGACTATCAAAACGAGAAAGAAGATATTGCTATTATTGCCTGTGGACCAATGGTTGCAGAAGCAATGCGGGCTGCTTATATTCTAAAAAAGGAATATAATTTAGAAACCAGGATTATAAATATGCATACAGTTAAACCTATCGACAAAGCGGCAATAATAAGAGCAACTCAGGAAATAGGAATTGTGCTTACTGCTGAAGAACATCAAAAGGGAGGATTTGGGAATATAATAGCAGGGGTGATTGCCACTGGTAAGACTTATAATACACCATTTCTCTTCGATATGATCGGGGTAAATGATGAATTTGGCCTTTCTGGTGCACCCTGGGAATTATTGAAGGTGTTTGGTTTGACTGCTGAACATCTGGCTAAAAGAGCGAAGGAATTGTTTGATAAAAAGAAATAAAAGGCAAAGGGGAGTGGTTATAAAAATGAAAAAAATTGAGATAATAGCAGGAGATATCAGGGTAGAAGCTGAGCTAAACGATAGCAAAACAGCAGAAAGAATTTGGGAATTATTACCAATAGAAGGTAGAGTAAACACCTGGGGAGATGAAATATATTTCTCCATTGGTGAAAAAATCGACCTAGAAAAAGGAGCCAGTGAAGTTGTTTCCATAGGGGACTTAGCCTATTGGCCACCTGGTGAGGCATTCTGTATCTTCTTTGGAAAAACCCCTGCCAGTTATGGTGATGAAATTAGAGCGGCAAGTGCGGTAAATGTTTTTGGTAGGATTATTGGTGACCCTAAAGTATTAAAACAGGTTAAAATAAATAACAAAATGTTGATTAATAAAAAATAGGTAGTAATATAAGAAATTTACACTTAGAATCTAATTAAAAAGAAAGATGAATTGAGTATATTTCTCTGAGAATCTACAATTACTGACTAAGATTACAAACTACTTAAAGTCAACTGTCCATTCAGAAATATTGTAGAATGTTTGGAGTAATAATTTGTCATAATAATAACATTAATTTTAACCCTTCTCCAGAGATATAGATAAACCCTATTTTGTGTTTGATAGTAGATGAGTTGGCCAGAACATCTGGGGCAATCGGGGAGAAAAAAAGTGTTTTTTCTATCACCTTACTTGCCAGCGATACCATAAAAACTTACTGTTAAACAATGTAAACTATATTATTAGTTCTACTGCTCAAGTATAATTATTTAATACTCGGGAGGAAATTTAATTTAATCTGGGAATTAATGATTGGTCAGGTATCTTTTATTACAAATATAAAAACAGGTTGTCTACAGTTTTTAATTGAGGTTAAAGGTAAACAAGCCCATCTAGGTAGGAAAAGATATGGAGTAAATGCAATAGAAAAAGCGGCGAAAATTATAGATTCGTTGGTACAATATGAAAATTATTTAATAGATATTGGGAAGGATTATCCTCATTTTGAATGTTATGAATATCCTGGACAGGTTAATATTGGTAAAATTCAGGGGGGTAGTTTTTTTTCAATAGTTCCAGATTTAGTAAATATGGAAGGTGGAATTGGATTTCTTCCCAATAGAAAATTAGAAGAAATTGAAGATGATGTGCAAAAAATTATTTGTGACAATGAAGATGAGTGGATTAGAAACCATGCAAAGGTTTATTTTAATGGCTTAAAGAATGAACCTTATATGATGCCTAAAAACCATCCGTTTACTATCAGTTTGAAAAATACTTTAGATTCTTTGGGTAGAAAGACTAGGATAATCGGAATGATGGCTTCTTGTGATGCAAGATATTATTATAATCAGGGAAACATGCCAAGTATTGTTTATGGGGGTATAAATAATGGACAGTCACATGCAGAGAATGAACATGTCTCATTATCTGACATATTAGAAACAGCGGTAGAGTATGCCTGTTTTATTATTGATTGGTGTGAAAGTTATAATTAATTTAATTGGAGGGTAATGGAGTTTATGAATACTTGGGAACTGATTGCCAATATAGTAAAAAAACAAGGAATTGAATACATTTTTGGTATTGGTGATACTGACTTACACTTATATTCTAATGGAATAACAGGATTAACGGCTATTAATCTTCGTTACGAGGGTTCTGCTCCATTCATGGCTATGGCTTATTCCAGATTAACTGGGAAATCCGGAGTATGTAGTGCTAGTTCAGGTCCTGGAGTAGCTAACTTAATTCCAGGTGTTTTAGAAGCGTATTCAGGTTGTATACCTTTGGTAATATTTGCTCCTTCAGTTGATCAAAGGAATGAAGGAATGGGTGAATTTCAAGAATGCGATCAGAGAAAAATGATGGAACCAGTAACTAAATGGAGTGCAAGAATACCTTACAAAGAGAGAATTCCTTGGTATGTTGAGAGGGCTTTTTCGATTGCCATTAATGGCCAACCAGGCCCAGTCTTTTTGGAAATGCCTATTAATATAGGAGGAAAAGTAACCAGTGGTATTATTGTTGAAGTTGAACCAGTAATTAATTATAAACCTGTTAACAAGTTCAGAACTCAAGGTGATCCTGAATTAATATTGGAAGCAGTTGAATTATTAATGTCATCTAAGTATCCAGTTGTTATTGCTGGTAATGGTCTGATGTTATCTGGAGCGAGGGAAGAATTTAGAGATTTTATAGAACTGATTGGAGCTCCTTTTTTAACTACACCTGGAGGAAGAGGAATTGTTGAAGAAGATCATCCTCTTGCTCTAGGTGTAAGTGGGATTTATAGGACAGAAATTGCTAAGAAGTATTATAAAGATTCTGATCTTATTGTTTCTTTGGGAAGCAGGAATGAAAGTTTTCAAACTCATGGTTGGGAAGATTTTCCACGAGGGGCTAAATTTTTACAAGTTGATATATCATCTTTTGAAATCGGAAGAAATTGGAAACCAGATGTTGCTATTGTGGGAGATGCTAAGCTAGTATTAAAACAACTTAATGTAATGATTAGAGACAAATTTTCCATAAAACGAAAATATACTGAAATCCCTAGAATTAAAAGCTTAATCAAAGATAAGAAAAAGTATGAAAATGAAATAAATAAGGAATGTCAAACAGAAGAAATACCAATTCCAGCCAAACGTATTGTGTATGAAATTAGCCAGATATTTGGGCAAAATACTATTCTAGTGAATGAAAATGGCTCTCAGGATACTTGGTCTTATTGTTATCCCTATTTTAAGGTTCAAAAAGGCTCTGATTGTATTCCTGTTGCCGAACAGACTTGTATGGGTATGGGAGTAGTTGGAGCTATTGCAGCTAAAATGGTTAAACCTGAAAAGAAAGTAGTATGTATTGTTGGTGATGGTGCTTTTCAAATGTATATGAAAGAGTTACCAACTGCTGCCCAATATAAAGCTGGCTGTACGTGGGTTGTGTTAGATAATCAAGCCTTCGGTTGGATTAAATATAATCAAAGAAAATATACTGGAAAAGATGTTTCTTCTTTTAAAGTTCAACCAGATTTTGTCAAATGGGCTGAAGCCTGTAATTGTTTTGGTCAGAGAATAGAAAAGCCATCCGATATTAAACCATCGCTTCAAGAAGCATTGAGGCTTAATAAAGAGGGGATTCCTGTGGTATTGGATATTATAACCGGGTTGGATTTATCTCATTTTGATAAAGCTAAGTTTTTTATGTCTAAATAGCCTTAAATTATTTTTAAAAATATCTTTATATGATAATAAAGCCAAAAGAGGAGATTGATTAAATCATGAGTAATTATAATAGTCAATTATGTTTACGTATTTCTCTTGACAATGCTAGCTTTAAATGTGAGATTATTCCCGAAAAAGTACTGCAAGATTACTTAGGCGGT
>CAZGKY010000092.1:0-8686 GCA_964525625.1 uncultured Atribacterota bacterium
TTTGGCGAAGGTAATATAGAAGGTATTTGTGCAGCTGAAGCTGCAAATAATGCAGTAGTTAGTTCTGCTTTAGTGCCACTATTTTCATTGGGTATCCCAGGTTCTTTAGCTGCAGCACTTCTTTTGGGAGCTTTATTAATACATGGATTAATTCCTGGTCCTCAACTTTTTAAAGAACAAGGTCCACAGATGTACGCTATAATCATTGGATTATTTGCATGTACGATCTCTTTGTATTTAATAGGCTTGGGGGCAATAAAAATAGGATATCTAGTAACTAGGATAAAAGCATCCATTTTATTTCCAATAGTTTTAATTTTATGTGTAGTTGGTGCTTTTGCTACAAAAAATAGTATGTTTGATTTGAAGGTCATGTTTTTCTTTGGGATACTTGGCTATTTGTCAAGGAAATATGAATTTCCTTTATCCCCTCTTGTTATAGCGTTTATTCTTTGTAACAAATTTGAAGTTGCTCTTAGACAGACATTAATAATTTCAGAGGGGAGTGTAAATATCTTTTTTAAAAGACCTCTATGCTTAACTTTTATTATAATTGGTGTATTCTTTCTTATTGGGATAATAATGAGAATATCAAAACAACGAAGTGGTCCAAATCTTTTAGCAAAAATTAAAAAAATTAAAATATATTAAAAAAGAAAATTACCAGGAGTTTTAAGTATAACAGATGTTGGATAAAGAATTATAATGGTGTTTTTGCTGCATAGATTGAATTTACTAGTTGTATAATATCGATTTTTAATAGAAAAATATATTTATAAAGTTTGAGAAGCTCTATTTATACATTAATGTGCCAGGGCATGACTAAATAATAGAATTAAACTCCCGTTAAACAAAAATTTTAAAAACGGCTTAGCTTATTTTTTATAAAGATAAGGATTATTAATGGGAAAAACAATAGTTAAAAAAATATTATCAATCCATACTGAAACAAAGAACTTTAATGTTGGGGATATCATAAATGTTAAGGTTGATTTTGCCTTTAGTAATGATATTACTGCTCCCCTTGCAATAGAATTCTTCGAGGAATGCAAGGCTAAAGATGTTTTTGATAAAACCAGGGTAGGTATTATTCCGGATCACTTTACCCCGAACAAAGATATTAAATCAGCAGAACAGAGCAAAATACTAAGAGAATTTGCACGAAAATACCAACTAGAAAATTATTTTGAAGTGGGAAGAATGGGCATAGAGCATGCCTTATTACCCGAGAAAGGTTTGATTTTACCGGGTGATTTGGTGGTAGGTGCAGATTCTCACACTGATACTTCAGGTGCCTTGGGAGCTGTTACCATTGGTGTTGGTAGCACTGATCTGGGCTATGCTATGGCTTTAGGTAAAATGTGGCTTAAAGTTCCACCTGTAATTAGATTTAATTATTATGGAAAGTTGAATAAGTGGATTAGCGGAAAAGATTTAATACTGTACACAATTTCTAAAATCAGTGTTAGTGGTGCTAATTATAAGGTAATGGAATTTGGGGGAGAGACAATAAGAAACCTTTCCATGGATAGTCGTTTTACTATGTGCAATATGGCCATTGAAGCCGGAGCAAAAACCGGTATTATTGAGCCTGATGAGAAGACATTACTATATGTAGAAAGTAGAGCAAAGAGACCTTATAAGGTTTATAAAAGTGATCCAGATGCAAATTATGAAGAAATAATTGATATTGATGTTAGTACTTTAGAACCACAAATTGCTCTACCCCATTCTCCGGATAATGTTCATTCAATTAATGAAATTGAGGAAATAAAAATTAATCAAGCCGTTATTGGTTCCTGTACTAATGGCCGAATAGAAGATTTAAGAATAGCTGCTGAAGTCTTGCAAGGGCATAAAGTTCATCCTGAAGTAAGATTGATAGTTTTTCCTGCTACTCAAGCTATTTATCAACAGGCTATGAAAGAAGGAATAATTGATATCTTTATTACTGCCGGAGCAGCTGTAAGTACTCCTACCTGCGGTCCTTGTTTGGGTGGACATATGGGGGTTTTAGCAAAAGGAGAAAGAGCAATATCAACAACCAATCGGAATTTTGTAGGAAGAATGGGACATCCTGAGAGTGAAGTTTATCTTGCTAATCCAGCAGTTGCTGCTGCCTCTGCCATTTTAGGCAAGATTGCCCATCCCGGGGAGGTGAAATAAGATTATGATAATAAAGGGGAAAGCTTGGAAATTTAGAGATAATATTGATACCGATGCCATTATCCCGGCTCGTTATTTAAACACTTCTAATCCCAAAGAATTGGCTCTCCATTGCATGGAAGACTGTAATGCTAATTTTATTAAAGAAATGAGTACAGGAGATATTATTGTAGCAGGATATAATTTTGGTTGTGGCAGCTCTAGAGAGCATGCCCCCATTGCCATAAAGGAGGCAGGAGTATCCTGTGTTATTGCTAAGTCTTTTGCTAGAATCTTTTTCCGCAATGCCATTAATATTGGCCTTCCCATTTTTGAATCTATAGACTGTACTGAACAATGCAAGCCGGGTGATATATTACAGGTTGATTCAGACAAAGGAATAATTAAAAATCTGAATAATGGCGAGATATATAAAACAAATATACACCCAGAATTTATTCAGAAGATAATATCATTAGGAGGTTTAAAGGGATATCTTAAACAACAATTAAAAAGGAGAGAACAAAATGTATAATATTGCTCTAATCCCTGGAGATGGAATCGGACCAGAAATAATTAGAGAAGGAAAAAGAATTATTGATTTTGCCTCACAACAGAATGGCGTTCAGATTAACTGGACTGAATATCCTTTTGGTGCGGAGTATTATCTTAAATCCGGAGAATTGTTGCCTGATAGCGCCTTAAAAGAAATAAAAGATATGGATGCCATCTATTTAGGAGCAGTAGGAGATCCACGCGTAAAGCCGGGTGTTCTGGAAAAAGAGATATTGTTAAAGCTACGATTCTATTTTGACCAGTTTATTAATCTCAGGCCTATTAAACTATACAAGGGTGTTCCCACGCCTTTGAAGGATAAAAATTCCACAGACATTAACTTTTATGTAGTCAGAGAAAATACGGAAGACTTTTATATTGGAGTAGGGGGAAGGTTTTCCGGAAAGGTTAATCAAGATCAACTGGAGGTAACAAGAAAGTTATATAAGGCTAAACTTGAGGTTAATTTTGAATTAGACCAGGCACAAGAAATAGCATATCAAATTGGCTTCATTAGTAAACCAGGTGCCCACAGGGTGATTAAATATGCCTTTGATTTAGCCACTAGAAAGGGTTTAAGCAGGGTAACTTCGGTAGATAAGGCTAATGTGCTGAGTGACATTTATGGGCTTTGGAGAAATTGTTTTACAGAGATTGCCGAGCAGTACCCTAGTATTGAAACGGAATTTACTTTTGTTGATGCAATTACTATGTGGTTTGTAAGAAAACCGGAATGGTTTAAGGTTGTGGTAGCTCCAAATATGTTTGGAGACATCATTACCGATTTAGGAGCAATGATTCAGGGTGGTTTAGGTATTGCTGCTGGCGGAAATATCAATCCAGAAGGGGTATCGATGTTTGAACCGATTCATGGTTCTGCCCCAAAATACAAAGGTCAATTAGTCGCTAATCCTATAGCTACTATTTTGGCTGGTGCTATGATGATGGACTCCTTAGGTGAGACTAAGATAGCTTCAGCAATAGAAAATGCTGCAGAAGAGGTTCTTAGTGAAGGAAAAGTAAAATCTAAGGATTTTGGTGGAAAAGCTTCTACTATAGAAATTGGAGATGCAATTATACGTCAATTAGTTAAATAATTAGGTCAGGCAAACTCTTAAAAACTAACTTAATTGTTTATCCTAGCTTACTTTTAATTTTATATTGATATTAACTGATGAAAAATTTTTATATTTTTGGAGGTACTTGTGGTGCACCCTGATATGGAAAATATTCGTTGTAGTATTTTAAGAGGTGGAACTAGTAAGGCAATTTTCTTTTTGGAAAATGATTTACCTAAGAATCAGTATTTAAGAGATAGAGTTATACTTTCCGCTTTCGGTAGTCCAGATGTTAGGCAAATTGATGGTTTAGGTGGTGCTGATCTACTAACAAGCAAGGTAGCTATTATTGGGCCATCTACAAGAGAGAATTGCGATGTAGATTATACTTTTGGTCAAGTAAGCTTTGTTGACGCATTCATTGATTATAAAGGTAATTGTGGAAATGTTTCTTCTGCTGTTGGTCCATTTGCTATTGATGCAGGTCTTATGAAAGTAATAGAACCTATTACAACTGTGCGAATTCATTTAACTAATACTCACAATATTATTGTTGCTGAAGTACCAGTTAAGAATGGAAAAGCGAAAACAGAAGGTGATTTCAGCATAGATGGAGTACCAGGTACTGGAGCCAAAATTACTCTTGATTTTAGCGATACTCAAGGTAGTGTAACTGGGAAATTACTCCCTACAAATAATGTAAAAGATATCCTGCATTTTGGCGATTTAGGAAATTATGAGGTTTCAATAGTAGATGTTGCTAATCCACTGGTCTTTATTGCTGCTGAGTCATTGGGTATGATTGGAACAGAAACTCCAGAAGAAATTGAGAACAATGCATATTTAATGAAAATAATTGAAATGATTCGTGGTCGTGTTGCCGCCATGATTGGATTGGTTGATAATGAGGAAAATGCTGCCAAGTTAAGTCCTTATATTCCATTTTTTGCAATAGTTAGCAAACCAGATGATTATATTTGTTATACTGGTAATAAAGTTAACAAAAAAGATATTGATATAGTATCTCGTTTACTTTTTATGCTAAAAGTGCATAAAACATACCCAGGTACAGGTACTGTTTGTACTGGAGCAGCTGCCAAAATCCCTGGAACAATTGTATGGGAAAAACTTACAGAAGAAGCAAAAAAAGGTACCGTTCTCAGTATAGGTCACCCTGCAGGGATTATTCCTGTAGAGTCCTCTTCTAATATAAAAGAAGAAAAAATTGTTATCACTAGAGCAGCATTTTACCGTACTGCTAGAAAAATAATGGATGGGTATGTATATATCAAAAAATCTATATTTAATAATGGTGGAATATGAGCTAATAGTTAAATAATAATATATATAAATTTTAATCTAGCGGGAACTCCCCACCTGTAAGGGTAAGGATGAGAGATAGTTCCTATAGCTTCTGCACGTATTTTGATAAAATCATAGATATGAGACTCAAAAAATCAGCCCATACTGTATACAAGACCCAATACCATATCGTCTGGATAATGCTTTTCCGGAGGAAAATACTCTTGAAAGCTATCAAAGACTACCTCAGAATAAAGTTTTTGGAGTTAAGGAGATATTATCCAGATTGGGTATATCTGGAAATTGGTATAGATATTGATAAATATACGTCTTTCTATACTCATTCCACCTAAGTATGCGGTGAGTAAAGCAGCAGAGACAATCAAATCTAACACCAGTAAAGCACTTAGCCTGGCCAACACCCGCAAGGCCTACTGGCATATTGCCGGGGATTCTCTGAATAGTGCATTACCTAAGGCCTATTGGTCTAACCTTGTATTGATGAGCCTGACCAATAGTTATGGTGTGATTCGTAGTGCTTTGTAAACCGCTGTATACCGAATGGTACGTACGGTGGTGTAAGGAGACGGTGGATGAATTAATCGTCTATCTCCTACTCGATTAATTATTTTGTTTTTTTATAAAAATAAAAGGGTAAATGAAATAGCTCAAAGTTAGATTAAGTCGGGGAGACTAAATTAATAAACATGCTATTCCATGTAATTTTGTTAAAGGAATTTAGTACTCGTCAATAAGGGTACATATTTAGGGTAATAACTACTCTTTATTATTAACATATTCTTGAGATTATTCGTGAAGAGCAAGATAACTTGTTGCCTGATATATATTATCCTAGTTGTAGTTGTTTATCGATTCGCTCTTATAAAGATTTTTAAAAATTAACAATATGATCTCAGTCATATAACAAAGTACAATCTTTTTTAAAGTTTACATTACCTTTTCGTTTTAACATTGCCGTTAAGATTAAATTATCCGGTAAAAATCTAGATAATACTGAGATTAAAATAGATCTTCATATAAAAGAGTTTGCTAGTACCCATTGCCAGAGACCAACAAAGGTGGTTTTTCTAAGTTGTTGTTGATACCTTACGAGAAACGTTTTGGGGGGCTTTTCTAAAGCAACTAGGCAGTTATTACTCTTGAATTGCATTTAAAATGGTAGTTAATAATGGTTTCTTAGCTAGACTTCAAAAGTAATATATATAGCCTTCTCGTTCCCGCTAATAATTGTTGTGGGGAAGCTATTCAATTAGTTAATTGTAGGTACCATCAGTAGTTGAAAGAAAATACAGGGTTATCACTTACTGATAATATAAGTACCAAGTTGGTAGCTTTAAATCACTTAAACCATAACTTCGCACAATAGAATAAATTCTGACTGACAAGCTGATATTAACTATACATCCATAGTTAAATATGATTCTATTTGGCTATCATTATGGACCTCTTCCTCTATAAGTTTGTTGGTTGGTATTTAAGGAAGAGGTTAACCAAAGAATTAGTTATTGCATAATTAGGATATTGTTGTAGCAAGAACAATATTTCATTAGTAAAAATTTAAGAGGGGAAATTAAAAAATGGAAATTACTATTCCTTACGGAGAAGGTCAGCTTAGTGCTAAGGTTCCCGATATCACGACTATTTTAAAGCCAATACAGGTAAAACCACTTGATAATCCTAATAAAGTATTGTTGGAAAAATTAGAAAACCCAATAGGGATTTCTCCCCTTAGCACTATAACTGAAAACAAAAAAGATGCTGTAATCGTCATTAATGATATTACTAGGCCATGCCATTCAGAAGTATTAATACCCAATATATTAAAAGTTCTTAACAAATCTGGTATTGAAGATCAAAAAATAAGTTTATTAGTTGCCACTGGTAACCATAGAGAAAATACTATGGAAGAACTAGAGGGAATGCTAGGGAATGAAGTTGTTAATCGTATCAAAATATATAATCATAATACTTTGGATAAAGAAAATTTAGTATATATTGGAGAGACTAAACGAAAAATACCTATTTATATTAATAAACTATTTGTTAACTCTTCTTTAAAAATATTAACAGGAATTATTTCTCCCCACCGTTCTATGGGATTTGGTGGAGGTAGAAAGAGTGTATTACCAGGAATTTCAGGTTTTGATACTATTAGACCGCACCATTCATTTCCAATAATACCCCTAGGACCATCATTAGGATGGGTAAATGGCAATCCAATGCACGAAGAGGCTTTAGAGGCAGCAAGGATGGCTAATGTAGACTTTATTGTTAATGTTGTTAACAATATTGATGGAGAAATAGCTGATATTTTTGTAGGAGACCTTGAAAAGGCATTCAATAAGGGAGTAAAGTTATGCAATAAGGTACATCAAGTAATAGTATCTGAAAAAGCCGATATAGTTATCACAAGTCCAGGAGGTTTTCCAAGAGATTTTGATTTACATCAATCACAAAAGGCTTTAGTGCCTGCTGAAATGTGTTGTAAAGAAGGAGGAATAATTATACTAGTAACCGAATCTAGAGATGGTGTAGGCAAGTTTGGAAGCTGGTTGAGAAATGCAAAAAATCCTGAAGAAGTTGTTTCTAGATTTAAAAAAGAAGGCTTTACTATCGAGTCTTCAAGCAAAGCTTTTCGTTATGCTAGGGCATTAATGAATTTTAAATTAATGGTAGTTACAAAAGGAATTTCTTCAGAAGAATTAAAAAAAATGTTTTTTCTACCAGCTGAAGATGTACAGTGTGCTGTTGATGAGAGCATAAAGATAATAGGACCTCATGCTAAATTTATTTTTATCCCCTATAGTAGCGATATTATTCCTACAGTTAAGACTTGATCTTAATTATTAGTTCATAATTATTATATTTAAGTATTATATTATTTGTAGTAATTTAACTATTTCTTTTTAACCTATTGATTTCTTGATCTTTGTTACTTCTATCCAATCCCCTGTCTAAATATTGTCTCTTATAAGGTGGGATTGATTTATCAGAATAAATACCAAACTAGAAGAAAAGATCAAAAAGATACCTTTGAATACGTTAAAATGTTTTTAATTGGCAAAGAATATGTTCTTCTTTAAGTTGTTATAATTCAGAGGATTATGAATCATTAATATTAACAAAAGATCCTTAACTATATTATCTAGATTATGAGGGGAAGTGCAAATTGGTTAAATCCTCTTAACTACTTATAATAGTTATACTGCTCCCCTTTAACAAAAGGATGATTTTAAGTTAGAATAAGCTCATAATTAGAAAGGAGTCTATTCTAAGATGAAACGGCGTACATGGGAGAGCAGTCAAAAATTAAAGATTGTTCTGGAGGGATTATCCGGCCAGATAGAGATTAGCAAATTATGTAATAAATACCAGATATCCCAGGTTATCTACTACCGTTGGAGAGAACAATTACTCCAGTACGGGCATCAAGTCTTTGAAAGTAAGAATATCATCAAACGCGAACAGCGCTTACAATCTGAGAACCAGCGTCTAAAACAGATCATTGGCGATCTGACAGTTGAGCTAAAAAAAGCGAGTTTGCATGATGCGTAAAAAATCACTTAGAGTAAAAGAGAGAAACGAACCGGTCTTAGCCATGATCA
>CAZGKY010000093.1:0-8639 GCA_964525625.1 uncultured Atribacterota bacterium
GAGATGGAATCTCGTGACTGGAGTTCAGACGTGTGCTCTTCCGATCTAATTGTTTATTTCCGAAAATGCAATTTTAGATATCATCTATTTTAATATTAAAAACTTTAGGGATGTTGTTAGAATTGGTAAAACAAAAATAAATATTAGTGAAGAAGGTATCTTAATCCAGATTAGTCTTTCCTTAAAATATGGTAAAAATATACCAGAGATAGTAAGGATAATTCAAGAAAACCTGAAGAAAGAATTAGACTTTATTACCGGGATTAATATTCAAAAAATAGATGTCTTAGTAGAAGATTTAATAATAGAAAAGCATCACATAACTGATAATATAAGTTGAATATTCGCTTAGTTTATACCTTAAATTATTGATATATTATAAAAAGGTATAAATAAAAAATCGCCAGAAAAAGAGCAAAAAAGTTAACCCCTCACCGGGGTTATTAAAGCCACCTGTTATGCGGGTGCGCTATTTACTATTAAATAATTTATTAATTGAGCATATTTAATACTTATTGGATAGCAGATTAAAGAGAGGAAAATATCAGCAGGTAAATAATTTTTGTTCCAGAAATAAAAAAGGAGGTGTTACCAGTTGGATTATCAGGAGAAAAAACGTATAGAAGAAGCAAAAAAACAATGGGAAAGTGATTCCTTAAATAAAGTATTAAGCCAATTTCCGGAAAGAAAACAAGTATTTGTGACAGGGTCTAATAAAGAGGTTAATAGGTTGTATGATCCACTAGATTTAGAAGAATTTGATTATCTAAATGATTTGGGTTTCCCCGGGGATTATCCCTATACCAGAGGGGTGCAACCAACCATGTATCGAGGAAAATTATGGACTATGAGACAATACGCTGGTTTTGGTGATGCCGAGGAATCTAATAAGAGATATAAATATCTACTAAAAAATGGACAGACTGGTTTAAGTATTGCCTTTGATTTACCCACTCAGATTGGTTATGATTCCGATCACCCTATGGCTCATGGTGAGGTAGGAAAAGTTGGTGTGGCTATTGATACTTTAGAGGATATGGAGATATTATTTGATGGTATTCCCCTGGATCAGGTTAGTACATCTATGACCATTAATGCTCCGGCAGCAATTTTATTAGCTATGTATATTGCAGTGGCTGAAAAACAGGGTATATCCCCCCAAAAATTAAATGGGACTATCCAGAATGATATTTTGAAAGAATATATTGCCAGAGGGACTTATATTTTTCCGCCAGCACCTTCAATGAGATTGATTACTGATATATTTGAATATTGCTCTTTGGAATTACCTAAATGGAATAGCATAAGTATAAGTGGTTATCATATTAGGGAAGCAGGAGCAACCGCTATACAGGAGATTGCCTTTACCCTGGCTAATGGTATTGCTTATGTGGAGGCGGCAACCAAAAAAGGTCTAGAAGTAGATTCTTTTGCCCCAAGGTTGTCTTTCTTTTTCAATGCCCACAATGATTTATTTGAAGAGATTGCAAAATTTAGAGTAGCACGAAGATTATGGGCAAAGATTATGAAAGAGCGTTTTGCTGCAAAGAATCCCAAGTCTATGATGCTTCGTTTTCATACCCAAACTGCTGGTTGCACACTTACTGCCCAGCAACTGGATAATAATATTGTACGGGTCACTATTCAAGCTCTCTCAGCAGTGTTAGGAGGAACCCAGTCTTTACATACCAATTCTATGGATGAAGCCCTTTCTCTCCCCTCCCAGAAAGCAGTAAGAATCGCCTTAAGAACACAACAGATAATTGCATATGAAAGTGGAGTTGCTGAAACTGTAGACCCCCTGGCTGGTTCTTATTACCTGGAAAAATTAACCAAGGAGATTGAACAGGGAGTGACGGATTATATTAATCAGATTGACCAGCTGGGAGGAGCTCCTAAAGCTATTGAAAAGGGGTTTATCCAGAAAGAAATACAAAATAGTGCTTATCAATACCAGAAAGATATTGAAGATAAAAAAAGAATAATAGT
The DNA here is from genome assembly GCA_964525625.1 of uncultured Atribacterota bacterium. Classification (GTDB taxonomy): domain Bacteria; phylum Atribacterota; class Phoenicimicrobiia; order Phoenicimicrobiales; family Stramentimicrobiaceae; genus Stramentimicrobium. The sequence goes on from CAZGKY010000093.1 coordinate 1,990, forward strand.
GGGAATTAATAAGTTTCAAATAGAAGAAGAACCGGTAAAAGATTTGTTAAAAGTAAACCCAGAAATTGAAAAGAGACAGGTAGAAAAGTTGAGGGGAGTAAAAAAGAAAAGAAATGAAGAAAAAGTTAAAGAAAAACTTAGGATGTTACAAGAGGTTGCCTGTACTGAACAGAATATAATGCCTGCTATACTGAATTGTGTGAGAAATTATGCTACTCTGGGCGAGATTTGTGATCAACTTAGAGCAGTTTTTGGTGAATATAAAGAATCTATAAAGATATAGAAACAAGGAGAGTGGAGCTATGGAAAATGCCAGAATTAGAGTTTTAATTGCCAAACCAGGTTTAGATGGTCATGATCGAGGGGCCAAGGTTATTGCCAGGGCATTGCGAGATGCTGGAATGGAGGTTATCTATACCGGTTTGAGGCAAACACCGGAACAGATAGTAGACACTGCCATTCAGGAAGATGTAAATGTAATTGGATTAAGCATTCTTTCTGGTGCTCACATGTATTTATTTCCAAGAATCATGGACTTATTAAAAGAAAAGGAAGCCACTGATATTATGGTAATAGCTGGAGGAATTATCCCTGCTGAGGATATTGAAGAGCTTAAGAAGATGGGTATTAAAGAGGTATTCACTCCAGGCACTGAAACCAAGGAAATAGCCGAATTTATTAAAGCAAATGCCAAGATATGCTAATTAAAAATAGGAGTATTATATCATGAATTTGTGCTCTAAAGTGTTACAGGGTGATGTAAGAGCTGCTGCCAAGCTTATTACAATGGTAGAAAATGATTTCCATCATGCCCAAGATATTTTAAGAGAACTTCAGCGCTATAGCGGTCAGGCAATTGTTGTAGGAATTACCGGTCCCCCTGGTTCAGGTAAAAGTACTATAACAGATCGTTTAACTAAGTATATCAGAAAAATGGGGAAAAAGATTGGCATTATTGCTATAGATCCGAGTAGCCCCTTTTCCGGTGGTGCTATCCTTGGTGATCGGATAAGAATGCAAGATCTGGCTACCGATAAGGAAGTTTTTATTCGTAGTATTGGAACCAGAGGTCACCTGGGTGGTTTGTCCAGATCTACTCAGGCTATTGTGAAAATAATGGAGGCTATGGGAAAAGACATAGTTTTTATTGAGACTGTGGGCGTGGGGCAATCTGAAATTGAAGTAATCAAGGTTTCTGATATTATATTATTAGTGGTCATGCCAGGTATGGGAGATGATATTCAAGTAATCAAAGCAGGTATTATGGAAATAGGTGATATATTTGTAGTTAATAAGGCTGATCGGGATGGGGCTGACCAGCTGATAAAAGAAATTGAGATGATGATACACTTGAATGAAAATTCGACCAGAAATCCTGCTATAATTAAAACCATAGGTATTGAGAATATTGGAATAGATTTATTATGGAAAGAGATAGAAAGATTGATTATTAATCTGCAGGATAGTGGTGAAATATGGCAAAGAAGAAAAAACCGCATAAGGAAGGAGATTTATGATCTATTCCAGGAAAATTGGAAAGAACTTTTTTTTAAGTTTATCGGAGAAGAAAAGCTGGAAGAAGAAGTAGAAAATATATTAGCTAAGGATAATGATCCTTATTATACAGTTCAAAAACTTACCGAAATCTTTAAGAAAAAAATATTTAAGGAGGGGTAATTAATTTGGTTAAAAAGATTAATCATATTGGGATTGCTGTAAAAAGGTTGGATGAGGCACTTCCCATTTTTCAGGATATTTTCGGTGTGAAGTGTGAAAATATTGAAGAAGTAGTTGATCAAAAGGTTAAAGTAGCCTGTTTACCGGTTGGGGAAAGTAAAATTGAACTATTAGAATCAACTTCTCCCGAGGGTAGCATTACCCGATTTATTGAAAAGAGGGGTGAAGGTATACATCATATAGCATTTGAGGTTGATAATTTAAAAGGAGTGCTGGAAGATTTAAAGAAAAAGGGTGTACAATTGATTGATCATGAACCCCGTAATGGTGCAGGGGGTAGTAGAATTGCCTTTTTACATCCCAAAAGTACCAATGGTGTTTTGATGGAATTATGTGAACATAAGGATTAGAGGAATATTGTTTAATATAAAAAATTGTTAATGAAAAAATTGAAAAAAAAGAGCAAAAAAGTTAACCCCTCACCGGGGTTATTAAAGCCAGCCACAATGTGGGTGCAATATTTACTTGACTTTAAAGACAGGCATAAGGCAGATATGCTATTTTCTAAAAAGCGAAAATATGGATAGATATTATAGAAAGGTATTAAAAAAGGGGTGAGGAAGTTAATGGAACAAACCATAAATGATTTAATGAAGATATTGCAAGAAAAGAAAGAAAAGATTCTAGCCATGGGGGGAGAAGAAAAGATTAAAGCACAACACGAAAAAGGAAAGCTGACTGCTCGAGAAAGAATTACTCTACTATTAGACGAGGGAAGCTTTAATGAACTTGATCTTTTTGTAGAACATCGTTGCGTAAATTTTGATATGGCTGGAAAAGAAGTGCCTGGAGAAGGGGTGGTAACCGGCTATGGTACTATTGAGGGGCGACTGGTTTATGTTTTTTCCCAGGACTTTACAGTAATTGGTGGTTCGCTGGGAGAGATGCATTCCAGGAAAATATGTAAGATTATGGATATGGCCCTGAAAATGGGTGCCCCCATAATTGGAATCAATGATTCGGGTGGTGCGCGCATCCAGGAGGGGGTAGATTCTTTAAGCGGTTATGGACAGATATTTTATCGCAATACCATTGCTTCTGGTGTTGTTCCTCAAATATCTGTGGTAGTTGGTCCTGCTGCTGGTGGTGCCGTTTATTCTCCGGCCATCATGGATTTCGTCTTTATGGTCAAGAAAATAGGTATTATGCATATTACCGGTCCCAGTGTTATTAAGGCCGTAACCGGTGAAGATGTTTCATCGGAAAAATTAGGTGGAGCCATGACCCATAATCAAAAAAGCGGTGTAGCTCATTTTGCTGCAGAGAATGAACAGGAGGCATTTACCCTGGTGAGAAAAATGCTTGGTTTCATTCCTTCTAATAATATGGAGAATCCTCCCTTGGTAGCTTCTACTGATGATCCGGAAAGAAAGGAAGAGGCCTTATTGGACATAGTGCCGACCGACCCCAATAAGCCCTATGAGATGAGAGATATAATTAGATATATTGTGGATAATGGTGATTTTTTGGAGGTACAGGAGCATTTTGCCCGCAATATCATCACTGGTTTTGCCCGGCTACAGGGAAGGAGTATCGGTATAATTGCCAATCAACCTAAGGTATTAGCTGGCTGTCTTGATATTGATGCCTCTGACAAAGCTGCTCGCTTTATCCGCTTTTGTGATGCCTTTAATATTCCTATCTTAACCTTAGTTGATGTTCCCGGCTTTTTACCAGGTACTGCTCAGGAATATGGAGGTATTATCAGACATGGAGCCAAGCTGTTATACGCTTATTCAGAGGCCACTGTTCCCAAAGTAACGGTAGTGATCAGAAAATCATATGGTGGAGCATATCTGGCCATGTGCAGCAGAGATTTAGGGGCTGATCAGGTCATCGCCTGGCCTACTGCAGAGATTGCCGTTATGGGTCCTCAAGGAGCTGCCAATATCATCTTTCGGAAGGAGATTGCTGAGGCTGATGATCCAGAACAGTACCGACAGAGAAAAATCGAGGAATATAAAGAGAGATTTTCTAATCCCTATGCTGCAGCAGCCCGGGGTTATGTTGATCTGATTATTGATCCTCGAGAGACCAGACCAATACTGATTAATACCCTGGAGATGCTTTCCAGTAAAAGAGAGAGTCTGCCCGGGAAAAAACATGGTAATATTCCGCTGTAATCCGGTGGTTCTGGTTATAAACATAATAATGTGATAACTTTATCTATTAAATTTAAAGAAGGAGCAGTCTATGTATGAAGGAATAGAAGGGGCCATTATCTTATCGTTAATCGCCTTAATTACGGTCTTTATTATCTTAGGGTTGTTAGCTTTATTGATGGTAGGTTTAAGAAAAGTAGTGGAATCATCTTCTCTAAAGAGAGCTCAAGAGGAAAAAGTTGTTACAGCAGAACCAGAAGATAGGACAAAGGATAAGAAAGAAATATTAATCCCACCAGAGAAAGAAGCACTCACTACTTTCGAGAGGGATAAAGAAGCTACTATTGCCGTACTTGCCGCCGCGGTAGCCAGCTATCTTCAGAGTGGCCTACCGGCTCAGCCTATAAGGGTAATTAGTATTACAAGAATGGTACCAGAGAGCATGCATCCCTGGACGATTTCCGGAAGACAAAATATGATGAGAGAACGAATTGCTATCAGTGCCAGAAAAAAAGGAGGATTTTAAAATAATGAAACAATTTAAAATAAAAGTAGAGGGGAAAGAATATCTGGTAGAAGTGGAGGAAATAGGCACCACTGCCTCTCCCACCATTACCCCGGTGGGCAAAATGGAAGTAAAAGAGGAACCAAAAAAAGTAGTGCCTGCTCCCGCCAAACCTGAGCAGAAGAAGTCCGTTCCAGTAAGCAGTATAGAAGGTGAAGAGATAAAGGCTCCCATGCCAGGCAAGATTCTTAAAATCAATGTTTCAGAGGGTGATGCAGTACAAGAAGGAGACACCGTGCTGATTCTGGAGGCCATGAAGATGGAGAATGAAATCATTGCCAATTCCAGTGGTACAGTAAAAAAGATATCTGTTTCGGTAAATGATATGGTAGAGACTGATGATACCTTATTAGTTATCGGATAACAGTATAGAAAAAAAGGAGCCCATTATGAATCTGGTAACTTCTCTTTTAGAAATGACCCAAATATCAGGTTTTGCTGGTTTAAACCTGGAGAGCATCATAATGTTGTTAGTAGGGGGGATTCTGCTTTACTTTGCTATAGTAAAAAAGTATGAGCCATTATTGTTGCTACCCATTGCCTTTGGAGCTATTCTGGTCAATCTGCCTTTTACCGGCCTGATGGAAGAAGGAGGTTTTTTGAATATCCTTTCTTTTGGCATACGTCATGAATTATTCCCGATCTTGATTTTCATGGGTATAGGAGCCATGACCGATTTTGGACCACTGCTGGCCAATCCCATAACCTTTCTCTTGGGGGCAGCCGCTCAATTGGGGGTGTTTGTGGCCATCATTGGGGCGGTCTTGATTGGTTTTGACATTAGAGAGGCTGCGGCTATTGGAATCATCGGGGGGGCTGATGGACCGACTTCTATTTATCTGGCTTCCAAGATGGCACCAAAAATCTTGGGGGCAATTGCTGTGGCCGCCTATTCCTACATGTCTTTAGTACCCTTAATTCAGCCGCCGATAATGAAAATGTTTACGACCCGGGAACAGCGGAAGATTGTAATGAAACAGCTACGGCCGGTTTCCAAAACTGAAAAAATTCTTTTTCCCATTATTTGTACCATCTTTGTAGGATTAATCTTACCAGCTACCGTCCCCATTATCGGAATAATGATGTTAGGTAATCTCTTTAGAGAGAGCATGGTGGTCAATCGCCTGTCTAATACCACCCAGAACGAACTGATCAATATAGTTACCATTTTTCTGGGAATCTGTGTCGGAGCTACCATGCAGGCAGAATATTTTTTAACTATAGAGACAATAAAGATTATTAGTTTAGGACTGGTTGCCTTTGCCTTCAGCACCTTTGGAGGAGTGATGTTCGGGCAGGTGTTGTATAAATTGACCAGGGGAAAGATTAATCCCTTAATCGGAGCAGCTGGGGTATCGGCAGTACCTATGGCAGCCAGAGTGGCTCAGACAGTAGGTCAACGGGCTAACCCCCGCAATTTTCTGCTCATGCACGCTATGGGCCCTAATGTTGCGGGAGTTATTGGTACGGCGGTAGCAGCAGGGATTATGCTCACCCTATTACAGTAAGGAAAAGCATCTTACCCTGAATTTTCCTGATTTATTTTAATAAATCAATCTGTTAGTTTAGGACATTTTACAGGAGTATAATTAAAGTATTGTTAAAAAGTTAGTTAAACCAGTTAAAAAGATAAAAATAATTTTGCTTATGGGATAATTTATATTTAAAGTTCAAAGTGAAAACTAGTATTGCCGAAGTATAGTACAGTTAAATTAGTAACTACCAAAAGTGTAAAGAGCAGAACAAAGATACACTAATTGAAAGTTATCCCTATTTAAGAAAATCTTAAAGACACCCGCCTGGCGGGTTCTTTATTTTCTTAATATTCTTTGGCTATTAATTATTGGAAATAGTATAGATATCAATATTATCAAATTTTAACAGTGTTATATAAAACAGTTATTTTAGAATAAAATTAATAATCATTGTTCATAAAGATTAAATTTACTACATTAGTACATTCGCCGTGAGGAAATATTTTGCTATCTTTATATTCTAAAAACTTCTTCAATATATTTTCAGATTAGTGGAAAGTTGATTGTCAAAAAACTAAATCTAATTTATAATTACGACAAGCCTAATAATATGATTTATCAGGAGTTATTGTTCTAATTTTGTATTAACATAAAAGTTGTCTTTTTAAAAAGTGAACTAATAATAAATAATAAATATTTTAGCCCCGCCGGACAGGAAAATGATACATCATGGTATTCATAATCGGGAAGAAAAGAAAAGCTAATCAATTC
>CAZGKY010000094.1:0-8616 GCA_964525625.1 uncultured Atribacterota bacterium
TTTTTTCCGCTTCTTCTTTATTATCAGGATTAGCATCGGGATGATATTTTAAAGCCAATTTGCGATAGGCTTTTTTTATCTCTTCCTGACTGGCATCTTTATTTATTCCTAATATCTGGTAATAATCTTTATTAGCCAAATCTACAAAACCCCTTCGCTAAAATATAAATTTATCTTGCTGAATTACGAGATAAGATTATTTTATATCCGGTAATTCAGCAAGATATTAATTTTATTATAGTTTTAATCCTCTCTTTTAGAAAAGATAATTATTTAGTATTGTCCCCATCCTCTTCTTTATATTCAGCATCAAAGACCTTTTCGTCACTTTGATTATCTTGTTTTCCTTCTGATTGTTGTTTAGCAGAACTGTCAGAATAAGCATGTTGTTCCTGTTGTGCTGAGGATTGTTTATATATTTCTTCAGCTAATTTATGAGAAGAATTGGTTAATTTCTCAATACCACTTCTTATTTCATCAACATTATCTTCCTGCAAAGCTTTTCTTAATTGACTAATATTATCACTTATTTCACTTTTTAAGCTAGCATTTATTTTATCTCCAGCATCTTTAAGGGTCTTTTCAGTAGTATAAATCAGGTTATCTGCCTGATTGTGTAATTCAACCTTTTCTTTCTGCTTCCTATCTTCCTCAGCATATTGTTCTGCTTCTCTGATTTTTTTCTGAATTTCTTCTTCTGTTAATCCACTGGAATGCTTAATAGTTATTTTTTGCTCCTTACCAGTTCCTTTGTCCTTAGCAGTAACCTTAAGTATACCATTAGCATCAATATCAAATGATACTTCGATTTGAGGTACACCTCTAGGAGCCGGCGGAATTCCCACTAGCTGGAAACGGCCTAAGCTGGTATTATCTTTGGCTAAAGGTCTTTCTCCCTGAAGTACATTAATATCAACAGCAGTTTGATTATCTGATGCCGTAGAAAATATCTGCTGTCTGGATACCGGAATGGTAGTATTTCTTTCAATTAATTTAGTAAATACACCACCTAAGGTCTCTATGCCGAGTGATAAAGGTGTAACATCTAATAATTGAATATCTTTAACCTCGCCTTTTAATTTTCCAGCTTGAATAGCAGCGCCCATTGCTACTACCTCATCAGGATTAACTCCCTTATGTGGTTCTTTACCAAATATTCTCTTTACTATTTCATGAACTTTAGGCATTCTTGTTTGACCACCAACTAAAATTACCTCATCAATATCATCAGCAGTCATTTTTGCATCAGCCAAAGCTTTTCTACAGGGCTCTACAGTTCTTTCCAATAGATCTTCGGTTAGCTGCTCCAATTTAGCTCTAGTTAAAGTATAATTAAGATGTTTGGGACCACTGGCATCAGCAGTAATAAAAGGCAAATTAATCTCCGTCTCTAAGGAAGAAGATAGTTCACACTTTGCCTTCTCAGCAGCCTCTTTTAATCTCTGTAAGGCCATGGGGTCTTTGCTCAGGTCTATACCCTGATCTTTTTTAAAATTCTCAATCAGCCAATTAATCACCCGCTGATCAAAGTCATCTCCGCCCAAGAAAGTATCCCCATTAGTGGCTTTGACCTCAAAAACTCCTTCTCCAATATCTAAAATCGAAATATCAAAGGTACCTCCGCCTAAATCAAATACAGCAATCTTTTCACTCTTTTTCTTGTCAAGACCATAAGCCAGGGCTGCAGCTGTAGGTTCATTTATAATCCTTAACACATTTAATCCAGCAATTCTCCCTGCTGCCTTAGTTGCTTCTCTTTGATTATCATTAAAATAAGCCGGTACGGTAATGACAGCATCCTTAATTTCTTCTCCCAGATGATCCTCTGCAGACTGTTTCAATTTTTGCAAAACCATAGCTGATATTTCTTGTGGACTATAGAGTTTATCCTGAATCTTTATTTTCACATCAGTATGTTCTCCTTCCACAATTTCATAAGAAAGTATTTTTTTGATATGCTGCACTTCAGGATCATTATAGCGTCTTCCAATGAAACGCTTCACCGAATAGACCGTATTCTTAGAATTAGTCACCGCTTGTCTTTTGGCTAACAACCCTACTAAACGTTCTCCTTTCTTAGTAAAAGCAACCATAGAAGGAGTAGTTCTGCTTCCTTCTTTATTTTCTATCACAACAGGTTTGCCGCCTTCAATAACAGCAACAACCGAATTAGTAGTACCTAAATCAATTCCAATTGCTTTTGCCATAATTAATTTCCTCCTTTTACTTATTTCTTTTCAGTAGTATTATTATTTTCGCTATTATCTTCTTTTTCTTTTCTATTTTCTATTTTAGGTGTATGGTCTTTTTGTTTTTCCTCAGTACCTTTAGAAACCTTGACCAAAGAAGGTCTAAGAACCTTTGATTTTAGATAGTAACCTTTTATAAGCTCTTCCATAACTGTATCCTCAGGGAATTGATCAGAAGGAACATGCATAATGGCTTCATGGCAATAGGGATCAAATTTTTCCCCTATTGCCTTAATTGGTTTTAATCCTTCTTTCTCTAATATATTCTGGAAATCCCTTAAGATACCCTTTAGCCCTTCCTTAATATTTTCCAGATGTTTCTCATCAGGCTGATCACCAGTATAGCAAGAGGCTCTTTCTAAATTATCAACTACAGATAGTAATTGATAAATAAGATCCTGTTTAGCATAATCCATAAATTCCTGCTTTTTCTTCTCTTCTCTTTTCCTGTAGTTTTCAAAATCAGCTTGCATCCTTAGCAACTGCTCTTTATAAGACTTCTCCTGTTCTTTATATTTTTCCAACTCTGCCTCTGCTCTTTTTAAACTATCTTCAACTTCTTTCAGCTGCTTATCTCTGGATACCATCTCTTCCAGAAGTTCCCTCTTTTTCATTTTCTTATATTTTCCCACTTGATTATCATTATAGTCAATTTGATTATCCTCTCTTTGCTGTTTGTTACAATTCATTATTTACCTCCATTGATAAGCTATAATCAATATTTGTCCTAAAAAAATAATTTTTGTTACTAATTTCAATCTGATAAAATTTCACTTAAGCGATTAGCGATAAAGTCTAAGACAGAAACAGATTTAGAATAATTCATTCTGGTTGGCCCCAGAACACTGATCGCCCCCCTTAGTTTTCCTTTTATTGAGTATTGTCTGGTAATTACACTACAATTTTCCATAACCTCTTGTCCCAGTTCACTGCCAATAATTATGTCAATCTGTTTTTTTAAAATAGACTTCCTGATAATTTTGATTAGATTCTTTTCTTCTTCAATAAAGTCAAAAAGATAATTTAATTTCTCAATTTCTTTGAATTCTGGTTGACGCAAAATATAATTGCGACTACCTAAAAAAATTTTAGTCTCTTCCTCAGTAAAATCAAAACAATTCTCAATTAACTTCCAGATGGACTCCATGGTCTTATATTTAAAATAATAATGATAAATCTGGTTTAGCATCTCATCATTAACTACTTCTAAACTCTTTCCATAGAATTCCTTCTTTAAAATCTGTGAAATGGTTTCTAAGTTTTCATTAGCAATATCACAGTTAACCCGCATCATTTTTTGAAAAAACAATCCGCTGTTGGTAACCAGAGTTACCAGGATTCGCTGATTATCCAGGGCAATAAAATGAATATCTTTTAAAGTATCCTTAACCATATTAGGAGCCAAAACCACTCCCAGATTATTAGTCAATCTAGAAATTAACTTTGAAGTAACCATCATTATCTCATTGTAGTCTCTCACAATTCGGTATTGCTCCAGAATTTCTCGTTTTTCTTCTTCTGTTAAATTATCAATTCCTTTTTCCATCAGTTGGTCGACATAAAATCGATACCCTTTATCTGTCGGAATACGACCAGCCGAAGTATGCGGTTTCTTTATATAACCATATCTCTCTAATAACAGTAGATCATTACGAACAGTGGCAGAACTAACCGGTAAATGATAATAATCTACTATCATTTCTGAGCTAACAGGTTCTGCTGTAACAATATAGAGATATACGACAGCTTTTAATATTCTACTCATTCTCTCATTTATATCCATAACAATCACCTCAAATTAGCACTCTACCATTGAGAGTGCTAATTACTTTTATAAAATAGCACTCAATTAATTTTTTGTCAATACTTATTTCTTAAAATGTACTCTCCAAAATTATATTAATAGTTATCTAATCTAAAAATTCCATAAATACATTATTAGCCAGTGAAATACCTCTTCTGGTTAGAAAATAATGCGTTTCCTTCTCAGCTAACAACCCCTGTTCTTTCAATTTTTGCAAGGGCTCATAAAAGATTTTCTCAATTGGTACCTTGAATTGTTCCTGAAAATCTTCCTTAGCCAGTCCATCCATCATTCTTAGTTGTAAAATAACCTTTTCTGCCATTCTTTCTCTTAAAGAAAGTATTTCCTGATATGCTATTGGTAAAATTCCATAATCTAAAAGTAAAATATATTTACTCAAATCACGATAATTTTGATAGCGCTTGCCATCAATATAGGAGGAAGCACCAGCTCCAATTCCCAAATAAGATTGGTTTTTCCAGTAAAGTTCATTATGGATACATCTTTTCCCTGGCAAAGCAAAATTAGATATTTCATAATGTTCGTATCCATAAGCACTTAAGATATCAATGGCTGTGGAAAATAATTCGTTACTGAAATCATCAGAAGGTAGCTTAATAATACCTTTTTCTATTAGGTAAGCTAAAGGAGTACCCGGTTCTATCGAAAGAGCATAAAGAGATATATGTTCTGGTTTTAGCTGTACAGCCTCCCACAATGTCTTTTCCAGGTCTTTTTTACTCTGTCCTGGTAAAGCAAACATTATATCCAAATTTACGTTATTAAATCCAGCCTCTCTAATCCATTGATAAGAATTTAGAATATCCTGTTTGCTATGTATTCTTCCTATCTTCTTTAATACTTTATCATTAAAGGATTGAGCGCCTAAACTGATTCTATTTACTCCCGCCTGACATAAAATTTTAACTTTTTCCTTATCTATGGTTCCTGGATTACCTTCTACCGTAATTTCCATTCCTTCCCTTATATGAAAATACCTAAAACAGTTGATTAAAATTTCTTCCAGCTGTTTACCTTCCAATAAAGTAGGAGTTCCGCCTCCTATATAAATGGAAAGTAATTCACTCTCTTTAATCTTCTGACTATATATTTCTAATTCTCGCCTTATTGCTGTTAGGTATCTTCGCGGTAATTGCTCATCAGTAGTAACAATAGAAAAAAAATCACAATAAGGGCATTTAGAAAAACAAAACGGTATATGAATATATAAACCAATACTTCTTATGCTCATATTCATTATTGAAAATAATGTTAATCAATTTTTAAAATACTCATAAAGGCTTCCTGGGGAATCTCTACCTTACCTATTCTTTTCATTCTTCGCTTGCCAGCTTTTTGTTTTTCTAATAATTTCCTTTTTCTGGTAATATCCCCTCCATAGCATTTAGCTAGAACATTCTTTTTCAATGCCTTTACGGTGGAACGGGCAATTATTTTATTATTTATTCGGGCTTGAATAGGTACCTCAAATAATTGATGGGGAATGACCGTTTTCAGGTTATCTACCAGTTTTCGAGCTCGTTCATAAGCCTTATCCTTATGACAAATAAAGGAAAGATTATCTACAACTTCCTGATTGACTAATATATCAACCTTCATCAACATGGATCTCTGATAACCTATTATCTGATAGTCTATACTGGCATACCCTTTGCTAAGAGACTTGATTCGGTCATAAAAATCAAGCATAATTTCATTTAAAGGCATCTGGTATACCAATCGAGCTCTATCTTTATCTAAATACTCCAAATTTTGAAATACCCCTCTTCTATCTTGTAACAACTCCATTATTCCCCCCAAAAATTGCCCGGGAGAGATCAGGGTCAAGACAATAAAGGGTTCTTCAATAAAATCGATTACATTAATCTCTGGTAACAAGGAAGGATTATTAATTTCCATTATTTGCTTGTTCTTTAGATGAACACGATACAAAACACTAGGGGTAGTGGCAATTAATTGAATTTTATACTCCCTTTCCAATCTTTCCTGAATAATCTCCATATGAAGTAAACCCAGAAAACCACATCGAAAACCAAACCCTAAAGCGGGAGAATTTTCCGGAATATAACTAATGGCCGAATCATTCAAACTTAACTTTTCTAAGGCATATTTAAGATTCTGATAATCCTCGTTTTCTACTGGATAGAAACTGCAAAATACCATTGGAGTAACCTTTTTGTATCCTGGTAATTGCTGCTCTGCTGAATAGTCAGCATTGGTAATGGTATCCCCAACTTTGGTTAAATTTATATCTTTAAACCCTGCAGTGAGATATCCTACTTCTCCCACAGCAAGCTGTTCTACTCTTTTCCTTTTGGGAGTGAAAACACCTACTTCGCTTACTTCATAGCTCTTTTGATTAGACATAGTCAATATTTTCATACCTGGTTTAACTAAACCATTTACAATTCTGACATAAACAATAGATCCTTGATAGGAATTATAAACTGAATCAAAAATAAGTGCTTGTAATGGTTTGGATAAACTGCCTCGGGGATAAGGAATATATTGAATAATGGCTTCTAATATCTCTCTAATTCCGGTCCCTTCTTTAGCACTGGCCAGAAAGATGGGACTATCTTCCAGTCCCTTAATATTTTTAATCTCTTTACTAACTTTCTCCGGATCAGCAGTAGGTAAATCAATCTTATTGATAACAGTAATAATGGATAGATTATTTTCCAAAGCCATCTGCACATTGGCAATTGTTTGTGCTTGAACACCCTGAGCCGCATCTACTACCAGTAAAGCACCTTCGCAAGCGGCCAGGCTGCGGGAAACTTCGTAGGAAAAATCAACATGCCCAGGAGTATCAATTAAATTAAAGATATAATGCTGACCATGTAAAGATTTATATAATAAACGAACTGCCTTTGATTTTATGGTAATACCCTTTTCTCTTTCTAAATCCATATTATCAAGAATCTGTTCTCTCCTCTCTCTGGGACTAATAGCCTCAGTAAGTTCTAAGATACGATCGGCAATGGTTGATTTCCCATGATCAATATGAGCTATAATTGAAAAATTGCGAATGTTTTCCACTTTAGTTATTATATTCATTTTCTTCCATTCCCTTCATCTTTCTACTGGTAATTATTTTTATAATCTGTCTGGCATTTCTAAATTCTGGAATACCAATTATTATACCACTAAAATAATATACTATTAAACCTGAGGCACCAGAAATCAATACCTGTGCTAACTGGAGGAGCTTAAGATTCATATCAAATCGTAAATCAAAATAACGAGAAAATAACCAGCAGGTTATTGCCATAAACAAGCAAGCCAACACTGATTGGAAAGAAAATTTTATTAATTCCTTGTTGTATAAACCATAAACCTTTTTTTCCAAAGCGATACTAAGAATAACAAGATGTAAAATGGCAGAAATTGAGGTAGCTAATGCTATACCAGCATGAGCTAAAAAACGCACCAAAATCAAATCTAATATAATATTAAAGACTACTATAAAGATACCTATTCTCAGCGGCGTTCTAGTATCTTTTAAAGCATAGAAGGAGCTTATTACCAACCTCAAAATTGCAGTAGCAAAAAGACCAATAGTATAACAAACCAGCGCTATTTCAGTAAGAGAGGTATCCTGTGAACTAAATAGACCGTGTTGATAAAATAGTCGAACTACAGGGTGACTGAGCACCATCAACCCAACCATAGAAGGAAGAGTAAAAAAAGAAAGCACCTTATATCCAAAGGAAAAGCTGCCTTTCATTTCCTCTATCTGTCCTTTGGTCACATATCGGGAGAGAGTGGGCAGAATGGCAATAGAAAGAGCTATCCCAAAAACTCCCAGAGGGAACTGCATCAGCCGATTAGCATAGTATAAAGCTGATATACTACCATGTGCCAGATAGGAGGCGATGATCCGGTCAACAACAAAATTAATTTTATCAATAGCCAGACCAATAATGGCGGGCAATAATATTTTAAAAAGGGATTGCACCTCTTGGTCATAAACATTTAGTACTATCTGGTAGTGAAACCGTTTTTTTAATAAAGAAGGGATATGTATTAGTACTTGAACTAATCCGCCGATTATTACTCCTAAAGATAGACTATAAATACCTACTCGACCGGTATAATATATAGCAAAGAAGATAATTCCCAGATTAAGCATGGCTGGAGCCAAAGCCGGTATAAAAAATTCTCGGTAAGAATTTAAAATTCCCATAAATAAAGCAGCCAGGGCAGCACAAGCAATGTAGGGAAAGACAATTCTGGTTAAATGAATGGTTAAAAAGTATTTTTCCGGAAACTGCCTAAAACCACTGGCCATTATATTTACCAGAAAAGGTGCTCCCCATATACCCAAAAAGATAATAATTACTAGAATTATAATGAGCAGATTTATTACATTACTGGCAAAGGCATCTGCTTTCTGTCGATCTTGTTTGGTAAGACACTCAGAAAAAATGGGTATAAAAGCTGTATTTAAGGCTCCCTCGCCAATAACACTTCTTAATAGATTAGGAATCATAAAAGCTATAAAAAAGGCATCTGTTTCAAAACCAGCTCCAAATTGAT
>CAZGKY010000095.1:0-8562 GCA_964525625.1 uncultured Atribacterota bacterium
TTAATATTGATATAGCGGGGTATTGACCCAATTGAGGGTCTACCGGACCTAATACGGCATTTTCATCCATAACTATTTCATCAGCCGCTAAGGAAATCATGGTACCGCCACTCATGGCATAATGAGGAATAAATACTGTCACTTTAGCTTTATGGCGTATTAGGGCATGGGCAATCTGCTCTGTGGCTAACACCAATCCACCCGGAGTATGCAGGATAATATCAATGGGCACATTTTCGTCGGTTAGTCTAATAGCCCTCAGGATAGCCTCAGAATCTTCTATATTAATGTAACGAACTATAGGTATCCCGAGTATACTCATAGTTTCCTGTCTATGAATCATAGCAATAACCCGTGAGCCTCTCTTTTTTTCTAAACGATGGATTAAAGCAATGCGAGATGATTCTAAACTCTTTTGTTTAAACCAGGGTGAAAGTACTGAAAAAATAAAGAAAAACCAGAAAAACATACTAAAATATTCCATAACTGATGATTCCTCCTGTTATTTTTTCTTTTATCTTTTCCTAAAAAACCTTCTCTTTCTTATCTCTGACAGAAGATTATACTAGGAAATATTTAGAATAATAATATTTTTAGCTTTTAGTATTTTATTAATACTATTATAACAAACAGCTTAGTTAAAGCAATGAAATTAATAAGTATTGCTCTATGGTCACCTTAATACACTGGTAAAACTATTCCCCCATAACTACCTTCTAAGAAGGTGGTTTTTTAATGGCAAACAAAAAAAGAAGCACTTTATAACCTTTACCAACAAAAGTGCTTCTTTCTTATTTACCCAAGTTCGATATGATTTAGACATTACTCATTACTTATATTAAAAATTATCAGCTTTTAACTGGAAATAAGCCTGGGGGTGTTCACAAGCCGGACATTTGTTTGGAGCTTCTTTACCTTCCAAAATATAACCACAATTTCGGCATTGCCAGGTCACTTTCTGGTCCTTTTTAAAGACTCTGTCTTTCTCTATGTTTTCCAGTAACTTGCGATATCGCGCCTCATGATGCATCTCTACTTTAGCTATTTCCTCAAATTGTAGGGCTACCTGTGCAAAGCCCTCCTCTCTAGCTACCTGAGCTGCATTCTTATATATGGTACCCCATTCCAGCAACTCCCCATCAGCAGCTGCTTTTAGGTTCTGAGCGGTATTGCCAATTATTCCTGCAGGGTAACTAGCTTGAATTTCTACTTCTCCTCCTTCTAATAATTTAAAAAATCTTTTCGCATGTTCTTTTTCATTATCGGCAGTTTCCTGAAATATAGAGGCAATCTGTTCATAACCTTCTTTTTTAGCAACACTAGCAAAGTAGGTATATCGATTTCTGGCTTGAGATTCACCAGCAAATGCTGCCAGTAAATTCTTTTCTGTATCTGTTCCTTTTAATTTTCCCATAAATTCCTCCTTATAATGTATAATATTTTATGTTTTATGGTCTTCTTTTATTTAGACAGACTGAACTTCCTTAACCTCCGGAATAGCCTGTTTCAGTGCTCTTTCAATACCCATCTTCAAAGTCATCTGACTCATCGGGCAACCACGACAGGCACCGGTTAACTTTAACCTGACAATTCCGTCTTCGGTAACTTCAATTAATTCTACATCTCCCCCATCAGCCTGGAGAGATGGCCTAATTTTTTCTAAAGCTTCTACGACTCGTTCTTTCATAACGATTTCCTCCTTACATTTCTATAAAATATCATTTTTTTTCTTTCTTCACTTCTTGAGCCAATCTACTACCCAGTACTCTACATTTCTCTAAAATTTCTTCAGTAAGATGATCTCCACACAAAACATAATCAATAACTTTAAATTTGAAAGCTAAGCTAATCTTTTGAAGACTTTCCAAGGCTGGTTTTCCCCCAGTGCCTCCTGATACAAAAAAGATACACGGTATATTATTTATTAAACTACCTCTAATCTTGCTTTGCACGTTATAAAAGGTTCTATCAAAAAAATCCTTGACTGTTCCAGCCATATAATCAAAATAATCCGGAGTACCGATAGCAACTCCCAAAGCTTCCTTCAAATCCTGCTGGTTAGCCTGGTTAGCTTTTTTTATTATAACCTTAAAACCATCAATTTTCTCAATTCCTTCTTTTACGGCATGAGCCATTTCTGCTACTATTCCACCTGTTGAGTGATATATAATTAAAATTTTATCCAATTATAACCTCCTTAGCTTCGCATAGCTTAAAGCAATATTTTAGAAAAATATTTATTAATATTAATTTATTGATAAAGATAGGGAAAGATGGGTTTTAAACCAAGACATATAAATATCTTATTTTCATAAAAAAGAACAATCAGAATTTTTCAGGATTTCTCGCGCTTTTGGTAAGTCTTTTTCTAAAATCAAGATCCTGACCTCAGCTAATCCATCTACTACAAAAGGATGAACTGATCTGGTCACATCTGATTGTAAGATACATTTGATGCCATAACTTTCTAATAGACTTTGAATAGGAAGGGCATCAATTTCTGTTGGTACCGAACATAATAAAACAATCTTGGTATTACGAAATTCTTGTGCATCTTTCTCCATTATCATTCAGCTTTCTTAATTATATTATATATTATAACAGTATATTGTATATCGTATTGCGAAGTGCTTATTTAGTCGTTAGTCGTTGGTTGCTGGTATTTAGTATTTATTATTGCGTAATTTAGTTCCGTATACCAGTATATCAGTATAATGTATAACATTATACGTTGTGCGTAAATTCCTGGCTACAATTATACCCAAAAAATATTCCACTATAAACTATAAACCAAAAACCATAAACTAAAAACTTAAAACCATACTGCTCTCAATTATTCCCACCTAAACTATATACTACATACTATATACTATATACTTATATATTAGAGTCATTGCGAACACTGCTTGGGCAGTGTGTGGCAATTTCATACTGATATTCCCCCATAAAAGTGTAATCTAATACTCAATTCCGATTCTTGCCTTAATCCCCTTCTGAAAAGGATGTTTAATTTCACGCATCTCTGTTACCAAATCAGCAAGGTCAAGTATTTCTGCAGGAGCATTTCTACCAGTAATTATCACCTCTACTGTTTCTGGTTTATTTTTTAAAAAATTAATTACCTCTAATATTTCCAACAAACCAAAGTCAAGTGCTACATTAAGCTCATCAAAGATAACTATATCATATTTCCCGCTTGTTGCCCCCTGTACTCCTTCAGCAAATGCCTTGCGAGCTTCCTGATAATCAATTTCCTTAGCTCTGCCTTTATAAACAAAATCCTTGGTGCCAAAAGGTTTGATGGTTATTTGGGGAATATGTTTAATAGAATGCAGCTCTCCATAATCCCATTTTTTCATAAATTGTACTATTAATATCTTTTTATCTCTACCGGCAGCTCTTAAAGCCTGGCCGAGAGCGGCAGTGGTTTTCCCTTTGCCATTACCCGTGTAAACCTGAATTAAACCTGACATAGAAATACTCCTTGCCGAAATATTAGAGGAAAACTTTTCCTCTACCCACTCCTTAATATAATTTTTCGATATAATTGAATTTTTGTTCCTTATGATTTATAATAACATAAATAATATATTTTTTGATAGTACTAATTTCCAAAATCATTTAATTTATGAAATTATTCCATAGATAATCAAACCAGGTGAAGGTAAGATTGTAAAATTAGAGGTCATTCTAACAGGTTAAGGGAAGTGTGGTGAAAATCCACCGCAAGCCCGTTACTGTAAAAGGTACCGAAAGCTGCTAGATGCCACTGGGAGTAATCTCGGGAAGGCGCAGCAATTAGATAGCCTTGAGCCAGGAGACCTGCCTGTTAGGAGTTCGCTACACTCTTTCGTGGTCAAAGGGTGTGTTCTTTGTTTTTATAAAAGGACTGCTTTAAAAAAATTGAAAGGAAAAAGGAAAAGGGACAATAATGTTCAAAAAAAAGTTCATATACTTGCTTCCTATATTAATTTTTTTTATAATCCATTATTTATCAGTGGGGGTAAAGGCACAGGATAACTTTTTTCCTATCACCTTTCAAGATGATCTTGGGGTAGAGGTCACTTTAATTAAAAGACCAGAAAGGATTATTTCATCAGCTCCCAGCAATACCGAAATTATCTTTGCCCTGGGATTGGAAAACAAACTGGTAGGCAGAACAGATTTTTGTAACTATCCCCAAGAGGTAGCAGAAATTGAATCTATCGGATTAATGTCACCAATAAATCTAGAAAAAATCATCTCACTGGAACCAGATTTAATTCTTTCCTTTGGTGGATTCCAGGCCAAGGATATTCCCAGACTAAGAGAGTTAGGTTATAAAGTCCTGGTAATAGAAGCAGAGTCCCTAGCTGAAATGCTGCACAGTATAGAATTAATTGCTACTGCCTGTGGTATAACAGAAAAGGGAAGGGAACTTATCACTTATTTACAAGAACGCATAAGTACTATTACTAACTTAAGTAGAAATATTCCAGAAAGTAAAAAACCAAGAGTTTTCACTGGTTCCAGCTATGAGACTATCTGGAGTCCAGGCAATGGTACCTTATTTCATGAATTAATTACCTTAGCTGGGGGATGGAACATTGTGGGAAATAAACAAGGATGGGTACCAATCAGCCCTGAGTTAGTAGCCCAGGCTGAACCGGACATTATTATTGTACCCAGCGGTATTATGAATCCCGAAGAGATTAATAAAATAAAAAGAGATATTATTAACCGTCCTGGCTGGTCTCGATTACCAGCTATTAAAAATAATAGAATTTTTACCGTAAATGAAGATCTTTTCTATCGGGCTGGTCCTCGTCTGATAGACGGACTGGAATTATTATATGAAATCTTTCATAAAACCGGCACAGAATAAACTATATGGCTATTCCAACTGGCGTTATAAAGCCCTTTTTATTATAATTTTTGGTTTTTGCGTCATACTGGTTATTGGCTTTATTGCTCTTAATTTTGGTACTATTGCTATCCAGCCAAAAAAGATACTATCTATCATCTGGCAGCATAAAACTGATGACAGTCTTGGTTTGATTATATGGGAATTAAGAATTCCCAGGTTAATTATGGCTATGCTCACAGGAATGACTTTGGCCTGTGTGGGTGGGAGTTTTCAGGGAATACTAAGAAATCCACTTGCTGATCCCTACATTCTGGGAGTTTCGGCAGGAGCTGCCCTAGGCGCTTGCTCGGTCATTGCCCTGCAATATATTACAGGATTATATCTAATACCTATTTTGCCCATCTTTGCTCTGGTCGGTGCCTTCATTTCTATCTCTTTAGTATATCTCTTATCCAGAAAAAAATCTCATTTGCCTATGACTGACCTATTGCTAGCTGGTGTAGCAGTTAATTTTTTCTTTTCAGCAATAATCACCCTGCTTCTGGCAATATCCAGGCGGGAAATCCACTCTATGGTACTCTGGTTAATGGGGGATTTATCAACTGCTAGCTGGCAAAAAGTATTCCTTATTGTCTTCCCGGTATTTTTAGGCACAATGCTCTTAATCTCTTCTTCCCTGGAACTAAATGCCATGGCTCTGGGCGAAGAAGAAGCATTACATCTAGGAGTCCAGACTGAAAGATTGAGACTAAAAATATTTTTTATTGGTTCTGTAATGATTGCTATCGTAGTATCTTTTACTGGCTTGATTGGTTTTGTAGGATTAGTGATTCCTCATATTGCCCGTTTAATGGTGGGACCTGATCACCGTATTATGCTCCCTGTATCAGCTTTAGCTGGTTCTATTTTCCTAATAATATGTGACACTATAGCCCGTAGTATTATCGCACCGACTGAAATACCTATTGGAGCAATTACCGCCCTGGTTGGTGCACCAATCTTTATTCATCTCTTGAAAAGGAGGAATGAACATGATGAATAATACTGAGAGTAATCCAATTATTTCCCTGGAAAATGTTACTTTTTCCTATAGTAGTCAACCGGTACTCCAGGAAGTCAATTTGTCTATACCTCAAGGGAAATTCATCGGAATTATCGGACCCAATGGTTCTGGTAAAACTACTATGCTAAAATTAATCTCTGGTATTCTAACACCTCAAAAGGGTGTCATAAAAATATTCCAGCAGGATATAAGGAAGATATCCAGAAAGAAAATAGCCCAAATTATATCAATGGTACCACAGGAATCCTATATAACCTATAATTACAAAGTAAAAGAAGTCGTATTTATGGGAAGAATACCCTATATCAATCAATGGAAAGGAGAGGCACTTCTCGATTACCAGATTTCCAGAGAGGCTATGGAAAAAACAGACTCACTGATTTATGCTGAAAAAGGAATTCACCAGATTAGTGGAGGTGAAATGCAAAGGGTATATATTGCCAGAGCCCTGGCACAATCACCAAAAATACTTATGCTGGATGAATTTGCCACCCATCTGGATTTAAACTATAAATATGAAATTATCAAAATTCTCCGGGATTCTTTGCAGGAAGAAGTGCAGTGTATTATCTCCGTTTTTCACGACCTCAATCTAGCCAGTTATTGTTCAGATCAGCTTATCTTATTAAATAAGGGGAGGATTGAAAAGATAGGAACTCCCCATGAAGTTATTAATTTACAGACCTTGGAAAAAGTATACCGTACCAGGACTCATATCATTAAACACCCCAAGCTATCTATCCCCCAGGTGCTTATCTAAGAACTAAAATGATCTTGAGTTTTAAAAAATACAATTAATTATCTGTAATGGTATTAACTAACAACCACGGGATAGAAGTAAAATTATACTTAAAAATTATTTATTGACAATTATAGAATATGAACAATCGTTTCCATGATGTCCCTTTTTATCTTAAAAAAAATTAAAACCTTTTTTATTAAATAATCCTAAACAAACTTCTACAATCTTGGCCTCATACAAAATATCTTTATTTCTGGCTATTTCTTCCAAAGCTGCATCAACTCCTAAAGCTGCACGGTAAGGCCGGTGTGAACTCATGGCTTCCACTACATCTGCTATCCCAATTATTTTAGCTTCCCAAAGAATATCTTTTCCTTTTATTCCCAGGGGATAACCTGTACCGTCATTTCTTTCGTGGTGTTGAAGTACAATTTGGGCAATGGGATAGGGAAAATCGATATCTTTTAAAATGTTATAACCTATTTCCGGATGCTTTTTAATAAAGGAAAATTCTAGGTCATTTAAATTAAATGGCTTGTTGAGAACTTCAGAAGGTATACCAATTTTTCCAATATCATGGATAAGTGAAGCTATTCTTATGCTTTCCATTTTATCAGGTGAAAGATTCATTTCCTGTGCCATACTAGTGGCAAGCTGAGAAACTCTGATTTGATGTTCAGTAGTATATGGATCCCTAGTACCCATTATCTTAGAAATGGTTTCAATAATAGCATTCATCGTTTTTTTGAGGTCATCCTGTACTTGTTTCTGCTCAGTAATATCTAAAGCAGTTTCAATTATGCCTGTTATTTCCCCATCATAATTTTTTATTGGTATAATTTCTATAGACCAATATTTTCCGTCTTTTAATCTTCTCTCTCCTTTTTCTGTATCTCCAGTTTTCCAAACCCTATCTACTAAACATTCCTTGCATGGTGTTGAACTTCCTTCCCAGATCTGATAGCATTTTTTACCTTTGATCTCTGTTAAGTCTTTTTTTACATAATCACAAACTGATTTGTTAGCCCAAATTATTTTATTATCCCTGTCCTGATAGAGAATATGTATAGGAGTGCTATTTAAGATAACTAATTTTTCATTTTCAGAATTTTCTAGAGCTTTTTCCAGATGTTTACGTTTGCTGATATCTCGAGCTATTCCTAATACAAAGTAATCTCCATTAATCTTTATGGGATAAGTAGAAATTTCAACCTCTATTGGTTTTTTATCTTTTCGAATTAGTACAAACTCTTCCGGTCCAGTTGGTTCCCCTATTCTGTTTCTTCTTAAGGCTTTAACCGCTTTTAATATATACTTAGGTGATAGAATGCCTATCTTAAAATAATTTTTTCCCATCAATTCCTGACGTTCATAACCGGTAATCCTTTCAGCAGCTCTATTCCCGTCTATAAAATTTCCTTTAAGATCACTAATATAATAACCATCAGGGGCATAATCAAATAAAATTTTAAAGCGTTCTTCTGTTTCCCTTAATTTATTTTTCAAAAGACTATTTTTATTCCATCCAGCATACTCTTTAGTATCTAGCTTATCTTTATTATCTTCCATCCTTATATGCTACCTCCTTATTTTTTGGGAAAGGTTTATGTACACTAGTACAATAATGTTACTATTAACTATATCCTTATTAAGATAATAAAAAAAAGCCGGCAGTCTGGCGACCATAGTACTTGATAGATTGCTTTAGGCCCATGACTTTGCGTCCCATTCTTTCAAATGGTTTGCCTTTATCAACTTTTCTCTTATTAGCAAATTATAAAATCTCTGAAAAATCATTTATTTTTATATAGTGGTTATTTATCTTTTAGATCTTTCCCTCCTTGTATATCAACATCTAAAATACATATTTACTTACCTTTTCTTTTCTAAGCACAAAAAAATATTTAATTT
>CAZGKY010000096.1:0-8528 GCA_964525625.1 uncultured Atribacterota bacterium
ACACCCTATCCTACACTCTTTCCCTACACGACGCTCTTCCGATCTGGGAACAGGTAGAAGGTTTAGTTTGTGCTATTCATAAGAGATCTTCCCCAAATACTTTAATAATGGCCAATGTTGATTTTTCCCATTATCTACCCCCAGAAGCCGCGATTTTCCATGATACAAAAAGCATCAGGGTATTACTGAACTTTGAGCAGGAACATTTTGCCCATATCGAAGTAGATAGCTGGCCATCCCTGTATGCTGTTCGATTGTTTGCTAAATTACGTAAAAGCGAAAAACCGACTATTATTGCTCATAAAAATTCCATAGATATTCTACCCTATGATGGGAATTGTTCAACTTCTTATTTCAGTGTTATCTTTCAGGAGGGAGAATCTCCAGAAGATTTAAAGGTAGAAACTATTCTGCTGGCTGGAGATATGATGCTAGGGCGCGGTATCGAAGAATTAATAAAGGAAAAGAGTATTTATTATCCCTTTCAAAAGATTGTACAGTTATTAAGAGGTGTAGACATTGTTTTGGCCAATTTAGAGGGGACCATCGCAGAAAATAGGCCGGTAATGTTGGGCCATGAGCCAAAATTTGCCTTTCGGCCAGAAGTAATAGAGGCAGTTCGATGGAGCCAGATTAATCTCCTCTCCTTAGCCAATAATCATTCAACAGATTTAGGTCCGGCAGGATGGCAAGAGACCACAGAATGGTTACAAAGATACCAGATTAATTTTATTGGTACTCCCCTTTTTGATCCCAAAAATCCAGGAAAGGAAAGTAATATTCCCTTTTTTGGCGAACAGTCAATTTTTCTGGCCTTTAATCGGGTACCACCCTATATTGATTACCGGGAAGAAATCAATAAAGAAGTAAAAAAAGTAAGGCAAGCTAATCCAGAAAAAGTTATCATAGTAAGCCTGCATTGGGGAAATGAATATCAATTAACCAGCTCCTACCCTCAACGAGAGTTAGCCCATCAGGTCATTGCTTCCGGTGCTGATGTGGTAGTGGGGTATCATCCTCACCTGGTGCAGGAGATTGGATTAATACAGGGTAAACCGGTCTTTTATTCATTAGGTAACTTCATCTTTGACCAACAGTTTTTACCAGAAACTCAGGAAGGACTGCTGGTAGGATTGTCAATAGAAAATGACAGAATCATCTACCGGCTCTTTCCCATAAAAATTCTTTCCGGTCAACCACAATTAATGAATAAAAAAGAGAGAGATTTTTTTCTGAAAAATTTAGCCCGAAAATCTGACAAAAATCTACAGCAAGAGATCGAAAAGGGTATAATAGAAATAAAGCGAAGAAATGAAAATTAAATAAACGGGGAGGATAAAGAGATGGAAAAAAGGAAAGAACACTTTTTCAGGAAGAATTTCCTTTTTATAGTAGTAATTATAGTGATGTTATTCCTTATAACCGAGCAGTCAATTCTGGCCAATGAGATGGTTAATAAACAATTAATCAATCCCAAAGATTTTATAGTAGATTTTATGGACATCAAACCTTCTATTCCTGGATACCCCCTGCCTTTATCTATTTCTGATATAGCCAATTTTGAGGATTTTTATAGGAAAATACCTCTAAGACCGGAAGCACTTCAACTGTTACAAAAAAACGCCTTTGTAGTTATCCCTACTCCCCTGGATATTGCCGAACAGGAAATCTACCTGGGTTCTTCCCGGGAAGCGACCCATCCCAAGGATGACTTTGTTGCTTATTATGAGGTATTAAAGTATATTGATGTACCAATCTTAATTACCTCTGATTCTCTCCTGCACTACTATCATATCTTCTTTGATACCACTTTAATGCGCTTGGAAAGAGATATTTTTTATCAGGATATCTGGTATATTAGCCAGGAATTATTTGCAGAATCGCTGAAGGATTATTGGGAAAATGAAGGTGATCTAAAAGAGGCTGCTAAAAGGAATATTGCCTATTTATCTGTAGCCTTAGAAATTCTGAAACCAAAAGAAAGTCAGGTCATTAATGATGAGATACTGAAGCAAGAATACTGTTTGCCGGAAATGGATCCAGAATACTGCCAGCTAATGATCGCCAGTGTGAAAAATATTTACGGAGAACAAGCCAGTTACCAATACTTCAGTAGAGAAGACTTTGAACAGTACCGTTTTGAAATCCCTGATTTTGTGGAACATCTAGTTCAAACAGAAATCAATTTAATTACAGAACATAAGGGGTGGGATCACTCTCCCATATTTATTTATCAGGAGGATTACTCTCAATATGTTCCCCGGGGACACTATACTAGAACAGAAAAATTAAAGAATTACTTTCAGGCACTTATGTGGTATGGTAGAATGACCGCCTTAATCCAGGGCTCTCCTGCACTATCACCAGGAGAATCTGTTTGTAGTGGGGGGATAGCCGGAATTATTTCCGAATATGATGCCCGAATACAGACCTTACAGGCTTTTTTACTGGCAGAAAAATTTATCAATAACCAGTATATAACAGAGCGATGGAAACGTATTTATGCCATTACCTCCTTCATGGTGGGTTTTTCCGATGATTTAGGTCCTTATGAGTATGGTGCAGTGTGGCAAAAAGTATTTTTCGAAGATAAAGGTATAGTTATCTCTCAAAAATTAGTGGAAAGATATACGCAACTGAAAGAATTAATTAATAATTACCCTTACCACCCCAGGATTTATAGTGGATTAGGAGCCTGTGAATTGCTGATGCCCTGTCCTCCTCTGAGCAATGAAGATATTGAACAATTAAAAGTACAGGCTAAAGAACTTCTAGCTCAGACTAAAGGTTTTCGTCTTATGGGACAAAGATTTACCTTAGACTCCTGGCTATTCTCTGAGATTGTCTCTCCTTATAGTGGAGAGTATAACGGACCTAGATTACCTTTGCCCACAGAAGAAAAACCCTTTACTTTTAGCTGGGATGATGATTATGAAGAATTCAGGAGGAACAGACCATTCACCTGGATTAAAACAGATGTAGATGCCTGTCCTCCTCCTGCTACCAGGGAAGTGCGTGGTTTCCCTCGGGGATTGGACCTAATGGCTTTACTGGGTTCAGAGAGAGCCTGGAAAATTCTAGAAGAGTCCGGAGATACTCAGTACAGTGATTTTAAAAATACTTTCCTGCAACTCAAAGATGAGCTAGATGCTATGGAAGTGGAAGAATGGTTTGGCAATCTTTACTTGAACTGGCTTTATGTTTTAAAAGCACTGCATGGTGAATTTGGAGTGGGATATCCCACCTTTATGCAGACTGAAGCCTGGCAAGATAAAGAATTGAATACCACCCTGGCTTCCTGGGCTCAATTAAGACATGATACCATCCTATATGTAAAACAGAGTTACACTATGGCCGAAAGAGGAGGAATATTTGAAGAGCCACCGGTAGTAGGATACGTAGAACCGGTCCCCGAATTTTATAATCGATTGTTAAATCTAACCAGAATGACCTTAGCAGGATTGAAACAATTGATTCCCTCCCAAGTATTGGAAGAATTGAATGTTGAGTTAGGGTTGATCCGATTTACCGAAATATTGGAAAGATTGCTGGAAATTTCCCAGAAGGAATTAGCAAACAGGCCTCTTGATAAATCCGATTATCGTTTCATTGAAAATTTTGGCAGTATTTCTGGAAATTTAATTAACATCATATCTGGAGGAGATATTGAACCTGATGCGCTAAAAACCGTAATGATAGCCGATGTACATACTGATGGTAATACCAAAAAGGTCCTGGAAGAAGGTGTCGGTTTCATTAAGACTGCTATTGTGGCCTACAAGCTACCCCAGGGACATATTGTGTTAGGTGCTGGTCCAGTTTTCAGTTATTATGAATTCAAGCAACCTATGAGTAACCGCCTAACCGATGAAGCCTGGAGAGAAATATTGGAGAGCAGCGATGCGCCAGATGAACCGGAGTGGATAAAAAGCTTTTCTGAATAAGACTTGTGCGTATTCATCATTGGGTTCAGGTCTTGAAATATCAGTTTTTTCACATTTCAAGACCTGACCCGATTAAATTGCCAGCAATTACAGTTGGACACACAGCATCGCCTATCCTTTGATTCCATTTCCAGCTTCCCTTAACCTTAAAGGTGTCACCATCAATTACTTCACTTACTGTAAATTCTGCCATCGCCTTTGCCCCCCTTATCTTCTGTAAAAATCACCTAACAATATTTTCGAATATATTATCTATCAAATCTTTGTCTTCCATAAATAGAATATGATTTGCCTCAAACTCTTCCTTCGGTATATTACCGTCTCCGAATGTCTTTTTTATATCATCATAATTCGACACTGATAAAATCAAAGATTCCAGCTTTGGTTTAAAGGGTTCTTTATCTAATTGAATCTCTTTCTCAATCTCTTTTATGGTTTTGTGAAGTTGTATCTTCTCATCATTGAAATTACCAAGATTTCTTATACCCTTAGGGTCAATAAAAATCACGGTCTGCTCCTCATTCTTTCTTACCCACATTATGAAATCAGGATAAAAGCCCGAAGTTTGAAAAAATTTTATTCCCCTCCTTGAGAGATTCCTCAAAAGAAAGACTTCTCTGTCATCTACTTTACTTTCCTTAAGATAGTCCCTTAAGCGCCTTATAAATTGTGTTTCTCCATCATTTAGCTTCACTGGTTCTGATTTTATAAATTCTTTGTGCTTATCATATACCACCAGTGGAGTATATAAATGCCTATCAAAATGCATTGTAGAAATTTCATCAATATCCTTTTGATACAATTTATCCACTTGTTCTATAAGTTTCTTTATCTTTTCTATTTCTTCCTTTCTCTTTTTCCTTTCTTCCTTATCCTTTGGAATTTCTATTTTTAGAGTATAGGTATCATAGGATAGGTTATCGTCTTCTTTAACCATAAAAGAAAATTGCATTTGTTTGCTCTCAGTCTGCCTAAGTTTGTAGATATAGAATTTATCAATATAGCTTCTTAACATTAGTAAAATAATTTCTTCCAGATTCTTTAAATCAAGATATCTTTGTGGGCATACCTGTTCAGGGAAAGCATAAACTTTATAATTATGACTTTTTATTATCTCTGGTAATTTATCCTTGCAAAGACTTAGATTAGAGAACCCTTTTCTGATTTTATAATTTAGTATTTTGTGATAGATTTTATCCCAATTAAGAAGGTCAATGTATTCTCCTAAATGCACCTTTTCTGCTTCTGCTTCAGCCTGTGCAGATTCCAATCCATGAGCAAGTTTGACTCGTGGCCGTATGTCAATTCTAATTGTTTTTAAAAGATTTTTATCAATTTCCATTTCAATGAAATGTTTATTAAAATCAAATTCTTTGTCAGTCTTAAGAGTATATAACTTACTCCATTTTGTTTCATCTAGCTGCTTGATAGGTATTCTTAACTCTTCATATTCAACCTCTTCTTTTCTTATGGTCTCAAGAAATGAGTTTATATAATCAGCGTTTAGTCCAAATATGTTGAGCGTCTCGAGTGATTTAACCTGATATTTATTTTCATCGCTCCTCTTCAGAGACAGTTCCCTTCCTTTAAGTCTGACACCTCTTCCGAATAATTGTATTATCTGAGGGCCTTCGCCCTTACCCATATTGATCAAACCCATAGAACAAACTCGCCAGCTGTCCCATCCTTCAATAAATTTCTTTGCTCCTATGAGGACATTGATATTTGAATTGTTTTCATTTATGCGTTCAAAAATAGATGGGGTAAAACTATCTGCCTTTTCTTCAAAACCACTTTTTGCCAGTAATTTCTTAAAACTTGAAACATCTCCAATATTTATGACCCCAAAATAGTCTACCTCTCCCACTTTTAATCCGATTTCACCATCCGCAGATTTAAGCTCATAAAGTTGAAGTTTCCCGCCTTTTGCATTAAACATTTTCTGGTAAATCTCATTTATTTTATAACCATTTTTTCTTATATACTGGAATCTATCCTTGAAAATATCATTCCCATCCTGATCACGTAGGCCTGAATTCCCACTAAGAATTCTGTTTATAATCTCTTCTAAATACTTCTCATTTTCTACCACCTTTTTTAAAAACAAGACAACTTTCAGAACATCTGAGTTTACTCCTGCACCTGATACTTTACTGCCAATAAATGCCCACAAAGGCTTATCTATAAGATATCCTTTCAATTCATCTCTGTATCTCTCATAAAGCAGCAATTGCTCATAAAAAGATAAAAGGTTCGCTGTCAGGATGAGTTCTTTGTAATCCTTAGTAAAACTATCTTCTCGCAAATTATAGACATAAAAATCCTTGCCGTAACCATCTTCATAAAAATACCTATAAGAATAATAAAAGATGATTGCTTTAGAATATTCATCAAGTAATTCTTTATTCCTTTCATTTATTATCTGACCAAAAGTAGCACTGTATTCAAAAATAAATCCATCTTTCCCCAAATCTTCACGCAGTTTTTTCCATCTTTGCTCTTCTGTTTTTTGACCCTTGTGCCCTTCATCAATGAAAACAAGATTTCTCCCCTCAAAATAACTTGTCTCTACTCTAACCCCTGCTCCCCTTTTTTCTTCTGTGAGCTTATGAATATCAATTATAAAAACCTCATCTCTGTGAGGAAACAAACTATCTGGATTATCAGAATACAATCTACAAGGAACGCCACTTTTCTGCATTTCATTATAGTGTTGTTTTGATAAGCCCTCATTAGGGGTTATCATAATTATGTTGTCCAAGGCTTGAGTATTATACTTTAAAAACTGCCAGTAATTTATGTGCATTATAAGGGTCTTACCACTTCCAGTGGCCATCCAGTAAGCAAGTTTCTTAAGGTCCTTCTCTTCAAAAAAAGATATTTCTGTTCTTTCAGATTGATTATACCCTTCTAAAAAAGAGTTAAGCTCAGATAATAAATTCTGTTTTCTGTTGAAATACCTATCAAGATAAATCTCTACAAATAGAACTGCTAAGTATTGAAAGTACTTTAAGACAATATTTTCTCTTCTATGCTTTGTTAACCTCTCGGAATATTCTTTTATCGCCTCATCATATTGCAGAAGGTCGTTCGGGTCTATTTTCAGATTTTTCATTCCGATTAAAGTATCAGCAAAGAAACTTCTTCCGTCATTGTCAAAACCTTCTCTCTTGTTTTTAAGTTCTTCTCTCAAATCAGAGATACTATTTACACCGAAAAGAGAGAGGAGATATTTATTTAAGATAAGATATTTCTCAAGTTTCATTGTCTTTCTAATTCGTTAATTATTGATTCTAATTTTGGTTTAAGCTCGGGGATTTTATTTTTAATAACATCCCATACCACATCCCATTTTATCCCAAAATAAAAATGGATAATTTTATCTCTCATACCCGCAATATCCTTCCATTCAATATCTTTATGCTTCTCTTTTAAATCTCTGGATAAATTTTTAACTGCTTCGACGATTATCTCAATATTACGAACAACTGCATCCTGCGTTTTAATATCGTGAAGCAATTGATCAAAGTCCATCTGATTAGTGTAATATTGTATTCTCCAAATTGCCTCTTTAATATCTTCAATAAATTCTTTATCACCCCGTTTAGGCATAAATAACACTCCTTTTTATTTCCTCTGCCACCTCTCTTATTCTTATTGTTTCAATGCTTGCGGGTGTTAGTATTTCTACTTTTCTACCAAGTAGACCTTCCAGATATTCAGATATTTTTATATATGCCTCATAAAGCCCCTTAAAATCAGGACCGAAATGATTCAAGTCAAATACTACTAGGAGGTCTATATCACTATTTTCACGCTGTTCTCCTCTTACAAATGAACCAAATAATCCTATCTTTTTAACTCCATACTTTTTTAAAACTTCTTTATTCTTTTCTAATGCCTCAAGTATTATCTTGCTGTTAAGGTTTTTTTGTCTCATATTACACCCCCATCAATGTTTTGAATTCGCTTTCTATTGGTTTATAACCTTTTGCAAAGCTATCTCCGTTTATGAAAATCTCATCGGGATTAAACTTTCCAAGTTCTTTATCAATAATCTCTTTATCTCTTTTAAGATCTATGTCTTTAGTCGGGCGCCAGACAATAGCAGTTTTTCTATTATTTCTCTCTCCAAATACAAATGTATACTTTCTTCCATTCCCCTCTCGTAGAGGGGTGTCTGCGTTAGCAGACGGGGTGTTATCATAAACGAATTTATATCTGTTAATCTTCAAACCTATAAGATAATTAAATGTTTCCACCAAATCCACATTTACAGTTTCTTCTCCCTTCCCCTTTCTAAAAGGGGTGTCAGACGAAGTCTGACGGGGTATTTCACCTGAAATTATTTTCAGTTTATATTCATAAGGGTTTTCAAATGCAGAAAGGTTTAAAAGGGAAGGACTTCCTTCAGTTTCAAACTTAAGCATATATTTCATAAGATACTCTGTCTTTGCTTCTTCTGAAAATAATCCAAGCAATTTTTGTGCCTTTTCTTCCTGTGGAAATTCTATGTTGTGAAGTGTATCTTCGTAAGATCGGAAGAGCACACGTCTGAACTCCAGTCACGAGATTCCATCGCGT
>CAZGKY010000097.1:0-8508 GCA_964525625.1 uncultured Atribacterota bacterium
CTGAAAATACTGCATCTTTTATCTTTGGTTCAATATCTAAAACTTCATTAATTCTAACTGCCGAAACAGAGGCTCTGGGAATCAGGACAAACATCATAGAAAACATAATTAAGGAAAACATAATTTGTGAAGCATATTGTACAAAGGCCATCAAATCTCCCACTTGCATGCGGCCATATTCAATCCTTATGCTTCCTAACCAGATAATAGCTACAATAGTCAAATTAAGAATCAAGGTCATCAAAGGCATTAACATTACCATAAGAGTATTGACTTTTTTTGCGGTGTCAGTTAATTCAAAATTGCTCTTATTAAATCTCTTCTTTTCATGTTCTTCTTTATTAAAAGCCCTTATTACTCTTATGCCAGTTAGATATTCGCGAAGTACTAAGTTGAGTTGGTCAAGTTTTATTTGCATTGACTGGAAAAGAGACATACTTTTTTGCGCAACAAAGTAAATAATCACGGCCAGGATAGGTAAAATCACCATCAAAAGTAAAGCTAATTCGGCATTTTTATAAACAGCCATGATGATACCACCTACAAAAAGCAAAGGAGCCCTAAGAAACATTCTCAATAAAGTACTAGTTAACTGTTGTATTTGGGTTATGTCATTGGTAGTTCTGACAACTAGAGAGGCAGTCCCTATCTCATTAAATTCCTGCAAAGAAAAACTTTCCACCTTACTAAAGACCAAAACTCTAAGATCTCTGGCAAATCCTGTAGATACTCTTGATGCTAAATAACTCCCATAGATAGAAGCCATCAACGCTATTACAGCAATTAGGAGCATCCTTCCTCCAATCTGTAATATGAAATTTATATCCCCATTCACTACCCCAAGATCAACTATATCCGACATAAGGTAGGGTAAAAATAACTCTGAAATAGACTGTAAAAAGACTAACAGTATAATCCCAGTTATGGATAAATAGTATGGTTTTAAATTTTTGAGTAATTTAAGCAAATTATGATACTCCTGTCCGTTAATTCTAATACTGTCAAGGAAATTAATAACTAAAATTATAAGAATTCATTTTTAATTCTCCCATAGAATTAGATTTTTTACTATATT
Organism: uncultured Atribacterota bacterium; assembly: GCA_964525625.1. Lineage (GTDB taxonomy): Bacteria > Atribacterota > Phoenicimicrobiia > Phoenicimicrobiales > Stramentimicrobiaceae > Stramentimicrobium. The sequence goes on from CAZGKY010000097.1 coordinate 1,076, forward strand.
TATATTATTCAAATTTTTGAAAAAATTAAGGGTAAGTAAGATAAGGCAGGACAAAGGGGAAATTATGTGTAGCGATATTTAAAAAATATTTGCCATCTGGTTCAAACTATAATTTTCTCTTTACAAAAACTAATATAAAAGGTCATAAAAGTAGCAGGAAAATTGTCTTTTATGACCTTGTGATAATGTAAATAACTTAATTCTCCTGTATAATATTCTTGCTGATAGCTAAATCCATCTATTTTTTCTTTAATTTTACGGCAGTGCCATAAACGAACATCTCTGATGCCGCCTGCATAATGGATGAGGTAGTAAAGCGAATACCCACTATACCATCTGCTCCCATCATTTGAGCCATCATGGTCATACGATCAATAGCCTGTTCGCGGGATTCAGCAAGTAATTTGGTATATTCCTCTATTTCTCCTCCCACTACATTACGGAAGGTAGCAAGTATATCTTTACCAGCATGACGAGCACGAACTGTATTACCTTTAACCAGTCCTAAGGTTTGAATAATTTCATATTCAGAAAATTGATCCTGAGTCGTTAATAACATCTTTCCACTATACCTCCCTTACTTTTCAACATCTCTGGAATAACGGTCACTCTTATAGTTTTTCATCCTATCACGTAATGCTTTGCTAAAAAGCAATCCCAGACCGATTAGCATTACCAGACCGATAATTCCTATCCAAGTATTCTGAAACATCCCAATAACCCAGGCTACTACCCAGGCTATTGCCACTATAATTAAAATAATATAGGCTGTTTTTTCCATTTTAGACCACTCCTTTATATTTCTCTATTCTATTTATATTGCTAAACTATTTATATTGCTAAACCGTCATTTTTGAATTATAACATATTGGCAAAAAATATAATAACTGAAAGAAAAAGTACTAAGATATGGAATAATAACCTTTGATGTTTGGCATAATTTACTCTATTTTAAATTATTTAAGAGCGGGCAAAGATTTTGGTAATTTCATCTTTAGCAGAAATTTTTAAATCTTCCCAGATACCACCACTGGCTATCTTCAAACCAAATATTTGCTCTTTTATTTCACCAATTATGAAAGCCTTTATTTTATTCTCTTCTAATAAAGCAATAATTTTCTTAGCACTGGGCAGAGAGGTAACTATAAGCAGGGTTCCAGAGGTAATTGTTCGCAAAGGATCCAGATTATACTCCTTACAAAGTATCCTTGCTTCTTCTAAAAGTGGTATGGCATCTCTATCCACTGCTAGGCCAACCCGGGAAGCCAGAGCAATCTCATAAAGGCCGGCAGCTAAACCTCCTTCGGTAGGATCATGCATCGCATGAACTTCCATATTATTGGCCAATAATGCTTCCTTTACTACAGAAAGTCCTGGATTATAAAGAAAGTTCTGACACCTTTCAATAAAGTTTTGCTGATATCCCCTTGCTTCTAATTCTTCTCTTTTTTCTCTGGCAATAATAGCAGTCCCTTCAATAACAATTCCTTTGGTCAAAATAACAACATCTCCTGGTTTCGCTCCTGAAGTAGAAATAAGCTTGTGCTTTTCAACTTCTCCCAGCATGCATCCAACAATAATCGGCCGATCTAAATTATAACTAACTTCAGTATGCCCTCCTATTATAGCCACATTTAGTTCCTCACAAGCCTTTTGTATTTGAGAAAAAATATTTTCCACTAATTCTTCCGTGGTCTTTTTTTCTGGTAGAAGTATAGTAGCTTGAAACCATCTGGGCATTGCTCCTCTGGTTGCAATATCATTAGCGTTCACCTGAACAGCATACCAGCCAACCTCCTCGGTAGCGAAAGTTATGGGATCTGTTTTAGCTACTAAATACCGATCAGGATAGTCAATAACTGCAGCATCTTCTCCCAGTTTTGGACCAATAACGACCCTCGCATCCGTTTTACCCTGATATTTTTTTAATAGCTTTTCCAGTAAGGAAAAGTCTAATTTCCCCAATGGTAATTTCTTTTTCATTTTATCATTATCCTGAAAAATTAAAATCTCTTACATTAGTTGCATGGTCTTATTACTTTAATCTTTTTAATATTAAAAAAATCTACTTCCTAACCTTCTACTCCAATAATAAAAGTAATTTATTGTTTGAATAGTAATCTGGATATTGCTAAAAATAAAAAGTTTTTCTACTTTGAATTAATGAAAAATTATTTCTAAAAGACAGATAAAATAAATGCTCCAGGTATTCTTATAAAAAGAACTGTCTCATAAATATAAAAATTAACAAAATTATGCCACTAAAAGATATTATCTGATTCTTCTATCCATTACCTTATTTTACAATACCTGTAAAAACTTTCAGCCTGTATTGACCTTCTCCCAATAGATACTTATCATAAAGATGATCCAAATTTATCTCGCTAACTTCTAGATGATTCCTTTTAAAGATATCCATCCAGGTATTATGGGAAAATAAGCCAAGGGTATGAACCTCATGGTAGATATTCAATTTTCCTCCCTGACGAATTAGATAGATTAAAGATGCTTCATAGGTATTTTCGGAAACAATATGATTATTTTCAAAGAGAGTAATATGTATATCTTCCCTTTTTCCAGTATAAACAAAATTATTTTCCTGGAAATCTTCTTTCAGGTGAGTTACTACCAGAAAAATACCTCCTGGTTTTAAATGGTGCACAGCATTGCTAATAGTTTTGTTCAAGTCAGCAATACTGGTCATATACATAATGGAATCCGGAATGATTACCACATCAAATTTTTCCCCCAGACTAACCGTTCTCATATCTCCTTTAAGATAGGTTACTTCTGAATTTCTTCTTTTCGCTATTTTGAGCATTTCTTCACTTAAATCTACACCGGTAATAAGAAAATATTTTTTAAAATGATAATCATATCCTCCTGCTCCACAACCAAGATGTAACATCTTAGCTGGAGTTTTAGTAATATCTCTTGAGAGCAGATTAACATACCATAGTGCCTCCTTCTGGTACGTTTCAGGCCCTGCTATAATAGACTCCGTCCAGGCAAGTTCATTATAAGATTTCCCATTCATATCCTCCCCCTCACTTATCCTGTTAATCTCATATTGGTAAAATATTTTATATATTTAAGATTAATAGTATTTTCTTTATAAGTAACATTTAGTATTATCATATTTAGTACCTTAAATCTATATATAGAACTAGCCATTTTGCTCCTTAAATAACCTCCTGACTGATATTCTAAGCTGTATAGTTAATAAAAGAAATAGAAGTATACTTAAAAAAATTAGATAGAGCATGTATTTTTCTTAATATCCAGAGGTTTATTTGGCCAAGTCTTTCCTGCATAGCAAACTAAATATGGTCGTGACTTAATTTAATTTTTTGGTCTGGTTATAGTTGCATTAAGACAACTACGGTCTTAAACATTTATCATTTAAGCCACAAACTTAAGAAAAAATAATTTATTATTAGAATAACTACCAGGCTAAGTAAAAATTTCCAATAATCCTTATAGAGTTCTATGGTAGAAATCTTAAGATATTCACAGGTAAATAGCTGACATAAATGTAATGGTGAGAAAAAATAGCCTACAAAAGACCATACAAAAGTGAAATGACCATAAAGTAACAGACTGCTTTCAGAGATAGGTAAGGTTAGTAAAATGGGCAACACTACACCCAGTGCGGCAGGCTGAAACCCAGTAGTTAACCCAAAAAAGAAAGAAATAAAAATAATGCCAAATATAATAGTCTGGGGATTACTAAAAATTATAGAAAGTAAGGAAAATATTGATTCCATTTTACCTATAACACCCTGGATTAAGTAGACACCAATAAACGCCAATAGTATTCTTACGTTAAAAGCCCGGACTACATCCAGGAGAAAGGTTTTTCTGGGGCGAAGTAAATACACAGCCAGTAAATTGACTATCATCCCAATATAAAAAGGAATATGGAAGAATATATTGCAAAACACAGCCAAATAGATCGGTGCAGTATAGGTAAGTAGCTTTAGTAAATTTGGCAATACAGGATTTCTGGAGACACTATGATTGTTTTCAATTTTTCTTAAATACAAAAAATAACCTGCTGCTATATATAATACAATAAAGATACTATTCAACCCCACAAGTTTATAGAGAGAAATTTGAGGAACAAGAGAGGTAACTACCAGAAAACCGGTAGTATAAGGTAAAATGAACATACCGATATGTCGATAAATCAAATTAATAATAGCCTTCTGATTAGTAGATAAATCCGATTCTTCACCCAGCTTATCAATAAAGGGGATTGAGATAATAGCACCTCCCGGTAAAGAAAGTAAACCTACCAGGGCAGGAATAGACATAAATATTATTTTTTTGTTCTTAATGACTTCCAGCATGTACTTAATTACTTCATCAATAATCTGGTATTCCTTAAGCAGGACCCCCAGAATAACTATTTCTACCACCACTATATATCTCTGTATTTTAGTTATATCGGCAAAGGTGGCTAATAATATTTCTATAATTTCCGGTATCCTCAATCCACCCAATACAGCCATAAGCATGGCACAAATACAAATAGCTATTCCAATCGGTATATTTTTCTTGTTTAATAAAGGAATACTCAAAAAAGAAATAATAACTACAAAAAATTCCCACATTTATAATATACCTGGCTAATTAAGGTAAAATAAAAATTGAAAAACCAGCTCTTATTTTAGATATTAAAATTCCCTGTTACCCAACTCTACCTGAGCCGTTTAACATTGGTAATATGATACCATATTTAGATTCTTTTTTCTTTGATCATTCTTATCTATCATTCATAGCTTAAATAAATTCAACATAGCTTTTTTTATTTACAAAAGGTGATGGTATAAGTAAATACGATTTATTAGACAGTAAAGACCTTACTTATCCAACATACAATACAAACCCTGGCCTGCTTGGGCTGGAATAAAACACTTATTACAGGAAATACAGGTAGCCCTTCTGGTATCCCCTGATTGCCAGCGTTTAATTAGATATGGTTCCCTGATTAAGGGACGACTAAAGGCAATATAATCCGCTAAATTATTTTGGACCAATTCTTCGGCCACCTCATAAGAACGGATTCCTCCCACTAATATTAATGGTAGATTAATTTTCGTTTTATATAACTGGGCAGCATCATGATAATAAACCTCATCCTCCTCTACCACATCCTTGTTTGACCGGGAAGAGGAATACCTGCCAATTGAAGTTCCACCACTTATCTCTATTGCATCTAAGCCTACTTTTTCCAGCAATTCTGATACCTGAACCATCTCCTGAGGCTGGAAACCACCATCTATAAAATCATCAGAATTAATTTTTATAGTAATTACAAATCTGTTGCCCAATACAGATCTGATATTCTGTACAATTTCTAAAATTATACGTGCCCGGTTTTCAATGCTTCCTCCATAATAATCCCGTCTTTTATTAAAAAAAGGAGAAAGAAATTCACTTAATAAAAAGCCATGTGCTGCATGTATCTGTATACCATCAAAACCTGCCTTTTGGGCTCTTAAAGCAGCATCCTTAAAATCATTAATAACTTTAGCGATTTCAGCTGAGGTCATTTCCCTACATTGATAGCCTGGAATATTTAACTCTGAAGGCCCATAAGGATTTTTATGTATTGCTCGCCCACCAGCATGGCTAATCTGTAAAATTATTTTACTACCTTTTTCCTGAACTAATTTAATCATTTTTTGATAGCTGGCTATAAGACTATCATCATGAATTCCCAGTTGAGCAAAACTCCCCTGTCCTTCGGGATTAACATAGGCATGACTGCTTATTATTAAGGCCACCTCGCCTAAGGCCAGTTCTTCCATTATAGAAATAATTTTCTCACTACAAGAACCATCAGGGTTGGCCAATCCTTCCCAGGTAGCACTTCGTACAAATCTGTTTTTTAGTTCCATCTGATTAATTATTGTTTTTTCGAATAATTTTTTCATTAACCCTAATTTCCTCCCCTAAAAATGACAAATCATTTAATGCAATATTAGCTTAGATAAAATGATCATCTAAAAAATAAATTATGCAAGAAAAAAGTTAATCCTGGTCAAATAATAATTAGCTTATTTAGTAAATCATTCTGCTTTCAGCAGTTGTCAAAGTATGGCCATGTTCAAAGAAAATAAATATCAATTAATGTTTATATTAACAATTTGCCCTCCTAAATACACTCCACTTCTGGTAGTACTTATTTCTTTCTTAAAAAAAGAAGGGATATCCCTAAAATAAAAAAACTGAATATTAACCAACTATTTCTATAATATCCGTTGATATCAGCTATCCATCCGAAAATTGGTGGAGCCACAATCATACCAGTTCTTATAAATAATAAGGCAAATCCTGTGGCAATACCAGCCTGTTTATCTCCAGCAATCTCCCCTACTGTAGTTAGATATACTCCACTCCAACCCAGTGCTACAAAACCAAACAGAAAAGAGAAGAAAAAAATTGTCATTTGATTTAGAAAAGGATGGTATAAAAAAAGACCAAAAAATAGATACATAATTCCTGCAGAAAGTCCAACTAAAAAAATACCAAATCGCCGATCTGCTCTAAAAAATCGGTCTGAAAAGAATCCCCAACCTAAAAGTCCCAGTATTCCTCCCATATGCAAGATAGCAAAGTTAAAACCAGCAATTACCCTGCTCATTTGCAGGTCTTCAGTAAGAAAAACTACAAAATGACCCAATAAAGAACTCTCTGAAATACCAAACAAAAGCCCCAGGATACAAATGATGAATAAAGGTCTATTTGTTATTATTGTGGAGAGGTTTTTTTGAAAGGACTTCTTATTAGCTCTTTTGTTTTCAGGTGTAGAAATTATATTGTTGATATTTTTCTGCTCCTGATATAGTTTATAGACAAAAAGTCCGGTAAATAAAACAACAACTGCAGCAATTTGTATGGCTTTCCGCCAGCCCAGAGCTTCTCCAAGTAAGGGCAAGAAACTTGCACCTATTATTCCGCCCAATCCAAATCCAGTCTGGGTAAAGCCCATAGAAAAAGCTCTCTTTTCCTGAGGAGAAGCAATCATAACCGCCTTAGTTGCTGATGGTGTAATAATACTAAAACCAAAACCAGTGAAAAAAGATAATAATAAAAGAATGCTATAGGATGGAGACAATCCATGAAGTAATAATAACAAACCCAAACATCCCATACCCGACAATATGCTTTTTTTGGGCCCCAGAGTATCTACTATACTACCGGTAAATAGAGAAAGTAAGGCAGCACTGATAAAGAGTAATGTAGAATAATAACCCACCTGAACCCTGGTAAGAGCAAATTCCTCTCGAACAAAGGGCAGTAATCCCAGAAAGCCAGTTTGAGCTAAACTTAAAGTTAAATATGGGAAAAATAGCACGATCAATATTTTTATTAGTTCATAATCTTTGTTTGACTTCTTTTTCATTTCTGAAAAAATAATTGAT
>CAZGKY010000098.1:0-8430 GCA_964525625.1 uncultured Atribacterota bacterium
GTGCGGGTGGGACGGAGTCCCAGGACTGGGCAGAGATGTTACTTAGAATGTATCTTAAATGGGCAGAGAAAAATAATTTTAAATCGGAAATCGTTGATTTTATGCCTGGTGATGAAGCGGGAATTAAAAGTGTTACTTTTACTGTTAATGGTAAAAATGCTTATGGCCTATTAAAATCGGAAAAGGGTATTCATCGTTTGGTACGAATTTCCCCCTTTGATGCCAATAGAAGGAGGCATACTTCCTTTGCTTCAGTGGAAGTGATACCAGAAATAGAAGAGGACATTAAGATTGATATTGCTGAATCAGACTTGAGAGTAGACACCTATCGGGCTACTGGAGCAGGGGGACAGCACGTGAATACTACTGATTCAGCAGTTCGTATTACACATTTACCTACCAAAATTGTGGTGCAATGTCAGAACGAACGTTCTCAGTATAGTAATCGGATAACAGCTATGAAAATATTGAGAGCACGTTTGTTTGAATATTATCAGAGGAAAAAAGAAGAAGACCTGGAAAAGATAAGTGGTGATAAAAAGGATATAGCCTGGGGCAATCAAATTAGATCTTATGTCTTTCAACCTTATCAATTGGTTAAGGATCATCGTACCAAAGTGGAAAGTAGTAATATACAGCAAATTATGGATGGAGAAATTCAAATATTTATTGATGCTTACCTGAAATATTTTCAGAAAAATAATTGTCAATAATTTTATTTAACCATAAAAACCACCTGCTAAGAAGGTGGTAATGGTTAAATAAAATGGTTTTACCATAAAAAGATGAACATAAGCCCGATGATAATAGAGCACCTGAAGTCCCAGGTTGGCCATACTTTTGTTTAAGAAAGATTATGGCTATAAGGTATAAATAAAAAATTGCCAGAAAAAGAGCAAAAAAGTTAAACCATTCACGGGGGTTCTTAAAGCCACCCGCTATTCGGGTGCGATATTTACTTTCTCTAACAGGAGGACTTTAATGATAAAGGAAATGAAAATAAAAAATTTTATGGATTTACTTGCTTCCAGTTCTGCTACACCAGGAGGAGGGAGTGTAGCAGCCCTTACTGGCGCAATGGGGGCTGCTTTGCTTTCTATGGTGAGTAATTTAACATTAGGAAAAGAAAAATATCGAGATATAGAGGATGAGATTAAAGGATTATTGAAAAGGAGTGAAAGCCTTAGAGCACAACTGGAAAAACTGACAGAAGAAGATGTTGAAGCATTTAACCAGCTTATGGCAGTTATGAAACTACCAAAAAATAATGAAAAGGAGAAGAAAGATAGAGACCAGAGATTGCAGATTGCCTTAATTGAAGCAGCACGGGTGCCATTAGAAGTAGCTAAAAAGAGTAAAGAAATAATAGATATGGGTCAGGAGATAGCCAGCAAAGGTAATAAAAATGCTATAAGTGATGTAGGAGTGGGAGTAATATTGGCCGAGGCTGCCCTGGAAAGTGCCATAATTAATGTAAAAATAAATTTAAAATTAATTAGGGATGAAAGTTTAAAAAAAGAAATAATTGAGGAGATAAAAAATATTACCGAATTGGTCAAAGAAGAAAAGGATAAAATAATAAATGAGGTATTACAAAGACTATAAAATTGATTATTTATAAGATTAGAGATAGATGTAAAAAATATTTAACTCATATATTTTATTAGTTTAATCCTTATCCACAAATCTTTCCAAAAATTTCAAAAATATTTTCTTTTTTTTGGAAATGTGTTATAATAAACAAAAATGATGGATAAATTGCATTATTATAAAAAATGCAACAATAATTGCATATTATATCAGATAGACGGATAAAATTTATACTATGGCTAAACATTCTTCTTTACAAAAAAATATTGAAAAAAATCTTCCCAAGATGAGTGAAAGTCAGAAAAGAATTGCCTACTATCTATTGAAAAATTATGATAAAGCCGCTTTTTTAACTGCTGCCAAAGTAGGAAAAGAAGTTGGGGTGAGCGAATCTACTATTGTCCGTTTTGCTAATTCGTTAGGGTATAATGGATTTCCCAAACTGCAAGAAGTTCTTCAAGAAATGGTTAGAAGACAGTTAACTACTGTTAATCAATTAAAGAGATCAATTAATAAAGTGTATAAAGGTAAGAATGTATTATACCAGATTTTACAGTCGGATATAGAGAATTTAGAAATGACTATGAATGAGATATCTAATCAATCTTTTGAAAAATTAATCTCCTATATTGAAGAAGCTGGAGTAATTTATATTGTAGGGCTGAGAACTGCTGTTGCAGTATCAATATTTTTTTATCAAGCTTTAAGTTTATTCTTAAGTAACGTCAGAAGTATTACTTATGGTGTAGAGGATCTATTTGAGCAGATGTCTGATATTAACCAAAAGGATCTTTTAATTGCTATTAGTTTTCCCCGTTATACCAGAAGAACAGTGGAACTATTAGAACTAGCTATAAAAAAAGGTGCTAAAACAGCTGCTATAACTGATAGTGTAATTTCTCCCATTGCCCAAAAGGCTGATGTAGCACTTATAGCGAGAAGTAATCTAAACTCTTTTGTCAATTCATTTACAGCACCTTTGAGTGTTATTAATGCTATTGTAACGGCGGTAAGTATAAAAAAAGGAAAGCAAACCTTCGAAAAATTGTCTAAATTGGAAGAAATATGGGATGAGAATAGTATCTTCTATTAATTTTAAAGTAGTTTTTGATAACTAAAAAGAGAAAAAGAGTCTAGTATCTAATAAGCAAAATGATTGGTGTAATTGCTATTTTAAAAAATCATTTATTGCCAGTTTAAGATAAATAGTTGATGTAATTTTCAGAAAGGAGTTCTTTGTATGGAAGTAAAAGAACAGGAAAAGACAAAATTATGGTCTATTTTCCCAGAGATATATGAGCTAATAATTAGTAGCCAGGATATGGAAGAAGCCAGAAGAAAACTTTTTAATTTTAGTAAGGAATTAGAATGGGAATACCGAGAAGGTCTAAGACCTCTACATAAGCTCGATTATGGAATTACCTTAGAGGCAATTAAGATATTTACCAATCTTATCTCTAGGCGCAATGAAGAGATTGCCGGTTTCAGTACACTACAATATTTATGGCAGTTAGCTCATAATGAGTGCGAAGGCTATCCCACGCCTTCAGTTGCTTTTCTAGAGGAATGTAAGCATCTCTTTTTGGCTATGTCCGGGAAGTCAAATATAGCACGTGGTTGGTTAGGTCCTATTCTGGAAAAAGAAGGCATCAAAATGATTGACTTTCAGCAGATAAAAGGAAGAGAAGCAGGAAAAGCACGTTCCCATTATCTCGATCAGCTCTATAAAAAAGTAAATGAATATATTGCTCGTTATCCTTCTGGTTTGGAGGAAAATTTAATTAAAGAAAGAAAGCAGAATGTCCGTAAAATTAGAGATTTCTTCTCGGCAAGCGAAGAGGAATGGTACGATTATAGATGGCAGATCAAGCATATATTTAAAGATAGAGAGGGATTGGAACAATTAAAACATTTGCTTTCCATGACCAGAGAAGATATTGAAGCTATTGAGATTGCTTTACAAGAGAATATCCCCTTTGGTATTACTCCTTATTATTTATCTCTTTTTGATTTTTCTCGATCTGATCGCAAATATGATTATCAGATACGGTCCCAAGTAATTCCACCAATACATTATGTAAGATTAATGACTGAACATCGCCAGGAGCGTAACTACTATTTTGATTTCATGGGAGAGCACGATACCTCTCCCGAGGAACTTATTACCAGACGCTATCCTATGATTTCCATATTAAAACCATATGATACCTGTCCCCAGATCTGTGTATATTGCCAGCGTAACTGGGAGATTACTGGACCGATGTTACCAGAAGGAATGCCTACCAAAGAAAAGATTGATCAAGCACTTTCTTGGTTCTCTGATCATCCAGCCATGCGCGATGTGCTGGTTACCGGAGGAGATCCATTAGCTTTAGATGACGAACTTATCAAGTACATAATGGATAGATTATGTTCCTTTAAACATGTGGTTAATATACGCTGGGGCAGTCGTATCTTTGTTACCTTACCCTACCGTATAACACACCAATTGGCTGAATTATTAGCAAAATATGTGGAACCAGGTAAACGTAATATTGCTATGGTAACCCATATAGAAAGTGCTGCTGAAATTACGCCTGATTTAGCAGAAGCAGTAAGTAAAATAAGGAATAAGGGTATCTATGTTTACAATCAGCTGGTATATACTTTAGAAACTAGTCGTCGTTTCCAGAATGTCTCTACACGAATTGCTATGAAGAAGGCTGGAGTTGATCCCTATTATACTTTTTATCCTAAAGGAAAAGTAGAACATAAAGATTATCTGGTCCCGGTAGCTCGTCTCTGGCAGGAGCGCAAGGAGGAAGCCCGTCTCTTACCAGGAATATTTCGGACCGATGAACCAGTTTTCAATGTACCTCGACTAGGTAAAAATCACATTAGAGCCTGGCAGGACCGAGAGTTGATAGCCTTAAATCCACAAGGTCAGAGAGTCTATCTCTGGCACCCCTGGGAAAAAGGAATTGCGCCAGTGGAACCTTATCTTTATCAGGATATCTCCATCCATGATTATTTACAGGAATTAAAGAACAGGGGAGAAGACATTGAGGAATATAGCTCTATTTGGTATTATTATTAAAGAGAGGCATTCAGAATTGGCACCTACTAAATATTTGCCAGCATTTTCTCCTTATGGCAATAAAAAGGAGGTGGTCAGAGAAAAATAGAAAAAAGCACCATTAATTATCTTATAAATAATTTAATTAAAAAATAAGGAGGAGAAGATGAGAAAGCTGGGAAGTATATTACTAATAATATTTCTAATGCTTTTTGTCTTTAACGGAATTGGTTCTGCTACTATTTTTTTAACCTTTGGTACCGGTAGTCCCGGGGGAGTCTATTATCCGCTGGGAGGGGCTATGGCTGATTTATGGACCAGACTACTGGATGTAGATGTTACAGCTCAGTCCACTGCTGCTTCTGTAGAAAATTGCCGGTTAACTGGGAGCAATGAAGTTCAATTAGGAATGGCTATGGGTGATGTGGCCTTTAAAGCCTATCATGGTCAGGTACAATTTGAAGGTGACAAACAGAATATTTTGGCTCTATTTTCTATGTATCCTGCACCTCAGCATTTTATTAGTATCGATCCTGAAATTAAATCAGTCAGGGATTTAAAAGGTAAGAAGGTATCTGTGGATGCTCCCGGAAGTGGATGTGAAACAATGGCTAGACTAATTATCGAAGCAGCAGGATTATCCTATGATGATATGCAGGTAAGTTATTATTCCCAACCTGAAGCAGCTCAAGCTATTAAAGATAGAAATATTGATGCCCTCTTCTATAATTTTGCTTATCCAGGTGCCGCAGTGCAGGAAATAACTGCAGTTAGAGATGTATATTTTGTACCTATTGATGATGATATTATTAAAAAATTGACTACTGAATATGGATATTATATAGCTGGAGTTATTCCAGCGGGAACCTATAAGGGCCAGGATGTAGATGTTCCTACTATTCAAGTTGGTAATGATATTGTTGTTAATACTGGTGTTACCGAAGAAATAGTCTATCAATTGACCAAAACATTATTTGAGAATGCAGAAGAATTACATGATGTTCATCCAGTAGCAAAGTTGTTAATACCGGAAAATGGTGTTAAGACAGCTATTCCCTTACACCCTGGTTCTGCTAAATACTTTGAAGAAGTGGGATTAGGTGAATTTGTACGTAAATAAATATGATCATAAAGTCAGGGAAAGAAAGATTTCCCTGACTTTTCTTTTTTTTATATTTTTGCTTTTGTTGCTAACTGGTTTTGAATTAATTGCTGGACTTTGGGATGAGAATTATTTTCTTAAAATAATTAATAGTAAAACACAAGAAACCCTGTTAAAAATTGCTGTTAGTAATAAAGAGATCTTTTATCTTGAATATACCAATTCTCGAGATTTAAATCCTGTTATAGATATATTTCAAGTAGGGGAGGATGGTAATTTCTTTCTTTTAGAGGAAAGGTATCCCTGGTATGGTGCAGGACAAGAGTGTCACCAGGCAAAAGATATTTATTTTGAAGATAATATGGTAGTGGTAAGAATAAATAAAGAGATGAAAATATTACCTTTGAGAGTTGCCTATACTGTAGAGCAAATATTGACAGTAAAGAATGAGAAATATTTGCTTAGTAGTTTAGCTAAAAGAGGAGAGGCAATTAATTTGATAATTAAGGTAAAGGGGGGTCAGTAAAATAGTGAACAGCAATATGGTAGATAAAGAACAGGAGAAGGAAAAAGAAGAAGCAAAAATTTCCTTTAATACTGATGAAAAAATTACGAAAGACCTGGAAGATTTTGAATTTAAAGCTAAGAGAAGCCTCGAGGGCTATTGGTTTATTCCTATTTTAGTGGCATCAATAGGATTATTTATTTTTCATATGTATACCGGTTGGTTTGGTGCCTACTTTAGTTTAATTCAACGTTCTATACATTTTATGTTAATTCTAATTATCACTTTTTCCTTATTTGCTCGATCCGATAAGATTAGAAGAGACATTATCCAGTGGTATGATTTTATCTTTATGGGTTTAGCTATAGTTTTATGTTTTTATATATTAAACAATATTCATGAATTAGTATGGAGAGCTGGTAATCCAAGTAAAGTTGATGTTATTTTGGGAGTAATCCTTATTTTACTGACTTTAGAAGCCACCAGGAGGGCGGTGGGCAAGCCTTTGATGTTTGTAGCTATCTTTTTTCTACTATATGCTCTAGTATTAGGACCATACATGCCAGGAAGGTTCGCTCATGATACCTTTTCGCTCAGAAGGGTGGCTTATTATCTATATCTTACCGATGCTGGTATTTTTGGTACACCTTTAGGTGTATCGGCTAACTTTGTTTATCTTTTTATCCTTTTCGGTTCCATTTTGAATAAAACTGGTGCTGGTAAATTTTTTATAGATTTTGCTACGGCGTTGACTGGTTACACTAGAGGTGGACCAGCTAAAGCTGCGGTAGTATCCAGTGGTATGATGGGAACAATTTCTGGTAGTTCTACCGCCAATACTGTAACCACCGGTAGCTTTACCATTCCTTTAATGAAAAGCGTAGGTTATAGTTCTGTCTTTGCCGGGGCAGTTGAACCGGTGGCTTCCACAGGTGGACAGATTATGCCGCCCATTATGGGTGCAGCTGCTTTTATCATGGCTGAATTTTTAGGAGTTCCTTATATTGAAGTAGCTAAGGCAGCAATATTACCTGCTATTTTTTATTATTTAGCACTTTTTATGGCTGTCGATTTTAGGGCAGCCAGAATTGGTTTGGTAGGATTAAAAAGAGAACAATTACCCAATTTAATAAAAACATTAAAGATAGGATGGATTTTATTAGCCCCCATCTTTTCTCTAATTTATTTATTAATAAATGGTTATTCGCCACAAAAATCGGTGGTGTCCAGTATTGCCATTTTAATATTTATCAGTATGTTCAATAGCAGAACAAGACTAACACCCAAAAAATTAATTGAAGCATTAATTGATGCGGGAATGGCTGCCACTACTGTTGCAGTAGCCTGTGCAGCTGCCGGAATAATAGTAGGAATCACTACTATGTCTGGACTTGGTTTAAAGTTTACCGGTATTGTTTTTAATTTGTCCGGAGGTATTCTGCCAGTTGCCTTATTATTAGCTTCCATATCATCCCTGGTTCTGGGAATGGGGGTACCTACCACCGCTAATTATGTTATTATGGCTTCCTTAATAGCTCCAGCATTAATAAGATTAATGGTAGCAAATTCTCCCAGGGTTATCCCTCATTTATTTGTGTTTTACTATGGGATTCTTGCTGATATTACCCCTCCAGTTATGCTGGCGGTCTTTGCTGGTGCAGCTATTGCCAGAGCCCCCGCACTGAAGGTTGGAGTGGAATCAATTAAATTAGCCTTGCCTGGATATATACTGCCTTTTATGTTTGTCTTTCATCCTGAGATAATTGCCTGGAATTTTATGCCGGATTTAAATGTAGCCCGACTAGTTTATGGTATTGTTATGGCCTTATGTATGGCTCTTGGTTTTGCCGGAGCAACTCAGGGGTACTTTTTTAGGAAGACTTCTCCTCTGGAAAGAATTCTTCTATTTATAGGTGCCTTCTGTGTCATACCAGCACAGTATTATATTAATATAATTGGAGTAGGAGTTATTGGATTAGTTCTGGTGATCCAGATCTGGTCTAAACCACAGAAATTATAATTTTTTATCAATCAAAGTTGACAAAATAAAAAGATATGGTATTCTATAAATGGTTAATCCATTAGTCAATTAGTCCAAAGATTAAGGTTTTAGTTACCATGGAAATTGAAATTAACAGAAACATTAGAATACCTCTTTATCTACAAATTAAGGAACAA
>CAZGKY010000099.1:0-8229 GCA_964525625.1 uncultured Atribacterota bacterium
TGCCTGTATAGCAATATTTACTTCTCCGATTTCATCCAGAAAGAGAGTACCTCCATGGGCTATCTCAAATCTTCCTATTCTTCTAGAATTAGCACCGGTAAAAGCTCCCTTTTCATGACCAAAAAGTTCACTCTCCAGTATATTGGGAGAAAAAGCCACACAGTTAGCCACTACAAAGGGCTTTTCCTTCCGAGGGCTATTCTTATGAATAGCACGAGCAATCAGTTCTTTTCCAGTACCACTTTCTCCAGTAATCAAAACTGTAGTAGGGAGAGGTGCCACTTTCTTTACCATATCCAGCACCTTTCTCATTGCTTGACTCTGCCCAACAATCTCCCTAAAATTAAACTTTTTATCTTCTTCCTCCCGAAAATATTGATTTTCCTTCTTTATTTCTTCCTGTTCAATAACACGTTCGATGGTCATTATTAATTCATCTATATCAAAAGGCTTTACTAAATAATCTATTGCCCCCAATTTCATAGCCTCCACAGCCTCGGGAACTGTACCGTAAGCAGACATCATAATTATTGAGGTATTAATATCTTTTTCTCTCATTTTTTCAATTACTTGAAGTCCATTCATTTCTGGCATTCTTAAATCTAGTAGAATAACACTATATTTTTCTTTACTCAACTTAGTTAAGGCTTCCACGCCATTTGCTGCCTCATCAACCTCATATTGCTTACCAGAAAGTACTCTTTTCAGCATTATTCTAATACTTTCCTCATCATCAACAACCAGAATTCTATTCAATTTTATTCCTCCTTGCTGGAATAAATATTTTTACTTCACATCCCTGGCGCTTCTCTGAAGTAACAGTAATAGTCCCTTTATGCATCTCAATAATATTATAGGCAATAGACAGACCTAATCCAGTTCCCTGACTTTTTGTAGTAAAAAATGGATCGAAAATATAGGCCAGCTGATCTTTTTCTATTCCTATTCCATTATCTTTAATAGAAATTAATACCCCATCCTGCTCCTTCTCATGTGCCCATTTTACAGCAATAGCAATTTCTCCTTGCTGGGGGATAGCCTGAATTGAGTTTAAAATGATATTCAATAAAGCTTGTCTGATCTGATCTTTATCAGCTTCAATTTCTTGCTGGGGATCCTCCAGAGTAAGTTTAAAATTGATATTTTTTTCTCTACTTTCTAATTTTAACAGTTGTACCAATTCCTTAATCATTTCTCCTACTAAAAAACTGGTAATGTTCATTTTTTTAGGTCTGGAAAAATCAAGTACTTGATTAATTAATTGATTTAAACGATCTACCTCTTTGATAATTACCTTTAGATCAGCCTGTCGTTCATCATCTTCAGAATAGGATTGAAACAGAAACTGAGTTAAACCCCGAATAGAACTAAGGGGATTCCTTATCTCATGAGCAATAGCACTGGCTATTTCCCCTAAATAAGCCAATCTTTTATTTCGATTTATCTCTTCTGACAATTTTTTTATTCTGGTAATATCCCTAACTAAAACAACCATCCCACTTATCTGTTTCTGTTCCCCCTCTAAGAAAGAAGTACTAATATCCAGGACTTTTCGTACCTTATCCGGTGTTTCCCACTCAATCTCTTCATCAACTTTTTTTCCTTCCTGCAATCCCAGCTGATAAATAGATCTACCCCTGACCTTGAGAGGAATTACTTCTTCCGCATTCCTGTTTACTACCTCATCTCTTCTCACTTGGAATATCTCTTCACACTTCCTGTTGATAGTCTGGATAACATTTTGCTCATTAACTGATACTACGCCACTATCCATAGTTTCTAAAAGTTTTGTAGTATAATCTTTCATATTACGTAGGGTCCTTTTTACTATAATATTCTCCTGTAATCTAAAGACCATGGAGACACCGAGTAAAGAAATAAACAGAATAACCAGATAATTCAGAATAACTCTTTGTTTAATCTGATTATAGCGTAGATAATAATCTTCTAAATTGATGCCAATAGATAGGTATTTGTCCCGCAAAAAAATAAAGCCAAATAAATCAGAGGAGAATTGATCACTAAAATCAAATGGTTTAATAATCTGTAGAATCCTTCGTTCTTCACGATCCTTAGTTTGCAAATAATTAATTCTACCTGGATATTTAATCTCAACTTTTTCATTCATCCTTAATTCATTGGTACTCATACGAACCAGCCCATTATTGTCTAAAATGTCAATAAAGGTAATACCCTCTTTTTGAAAAAGATTGAGTATTTCTACTAAAATATTCCTATTAACTATAAATTCTGAGCCTAATGTTTGAATAGCAAAAGCAATATTAAGTCCTTCCGAACGAGCCAATTCCAATAAATAATTTTTCTCTCTCTGTAATTCATAATAACTGATATAACCAAGTAGTAATGTGAACAGAAGGGTCAATATTAATACAATATAGACAAAGATATTATTTGGGGAATGAAACTTTTTCCATCTTTTTTTTAAGGTCATAAATATAATTTTCCTTGAAGAAGAAGAGGAGAACCAGAGGCAAAAACTGGTTCTCCTCTTCTTCTGGTCTCCTAATAATATTTATTATCTCAATATATTATCTCTTGTAATTAGGTCTCCCAGCAAGAAAACAATATCACTCCAGTTGAGCAATCTTAAGCGGAACATAGTAAGTGCGATTATTTCGGTAAATTAGTAAAAGTACAGTATCACCGGGTTTTAATTTATTTATTATATCTTCCCAGGTTGCAATGGTAGATACTTCTTGTCTGTTAGCTTCCAGAATAATATCACCGTTTCTTAAGCCCATATCATCAGCAGAGCTTCCTGGAATTACCTCAGTAACAATCAGACCGGTTACCCGATTTAAGCCTGCCTTGCGTGCAATTTCAGGAGTTACTTCTTCCACCTTAAGTCCAGTCTGTTCGGTAAACACTTTATCTTTGGTGGAAAGAGTTTCATCAGTAGGCATTTCTCCGATCTTTACCACAAAAGAAATCTCTTTTCCATCCCGCTTCACTTTCAAAGTAGCTTTATCACCAATTTGTAAGGCACGAATGGTATCCTGTAGCTCCTCTGGTTTGTTCACAGTCCTGTTATTTACTGATAAAATAATATCTCCCCGAGACAATCCCGATTCCTCAGCAGGACTACCGCTAATAACATCAGCAATCAGGACCCCTTCAGCTTTATCAAGATTAAATTGTTCAGCTATCTCAGGAGTTACCTCCTGGATATACACACCCAGCCAGGCTCTTCTAACTTTACCCAGAGTAATTAAATCATCGAGATTTCTTTTAGCTACATTAATGGGGATGGCAAATCCAATACCCTGAGCATAGGGAATAATCGCAGTATTAATACCTATTACCTCTCCCTTAGTATTTAAAAGAGGTCCACCACTATTACCAGGGTTTATGGCAGTATCAGTCTGAATCAGGTTACGATATTCGTGCCCTTCTGTACCTGCAGAAATATTTCTTCCTTTGGCACTAACTACCCCCATAGTTACGGTCTTCTCCAAACCATAAGGATTACCAATAGCTATTACTATCTCACCCACTCTTAATTTATCAGAATCTCCCAATTCTACAACCGGTAGGTTATTTGCTTCAATCTTAACAATGGCCATATCGGTAGTAATGTCTGAACCGACCACCTTTCCTTTGAACTCTCGTCCATCAGATAGAGTTACCTTGATTTCCTCAGCTCTACTTACTACATGCTCATTAGTTAGTATATATCCTTTCTGGTCAACTATAAAACCTGACCCTGCTCCTCTCTGAGGAATTCTTCTTCTAAATTCTTCTCTCTGTTCAAAAAACCACTCAAAGATGGGATCTCTAAAGCGAAAAGGCGATGTTTCCACATAACGAACAATATCGATATTTACCACAGCCGGCCCTACCTTTTCTGCTATCTGAGCAATATCATCACTAAGTGATTGTATGGCAGACTGAACCTCAGCAGAAAATATTACTGAATGGGAAGAAAGTAATAAAAGAAAGGCCAGTAATACCACTTTAAAATATCTCTTCTGTTTTAGTATAAAACAACTCTTGAACATATCTCCTCCTCCTTTTTAAAATTTGATTATTTTATTCAATTAATCATAATATAGTAGTAGCAATTATTTCTTCCTTAATACTTTATTAATCAATAGTGTTGCCCTGACATAAATATCATCTCCTTACTTGAATTTTTTGTTCTTTTCTATAGAAAATAAGAAGCAATTTTTATGCCAGAACCAAGCTATAGGTCTATATTTATTTTAAAAAAACAAAACTATGACCTGAAATAAGAAATTTTCTTTTGCCAATCTCCACCAATGGTATAAATATTTTCCTGAATTAAGTCAAAATAAGTATTAATTATATTGAGCTGTGCATTTTTTACACAGTTCAAATAAGGTCAATCAGGAAATATTTGCACACTATCTCTCTTTCCCTTTTATCGGAAAATTTTAACCTTATCTTACTATCTAACGATCAAAATAAATATTTTTACCGGTTGTAGAAAAGGGAATACCCATCACAAAACTGGCTGTAATATAACCAGCCTTTTTGGCCACTACTCCTATACGATACATTATTCTGTTGTCAATCCCTAAAATAGCAGCCATTTTTACTGCTGAACCAATAGCAATTCCCATATCTAAAATACGTAAAGCACAATGGGGACCATTAAATTCCGGTCCTTCATGAATCTGACATTCAGAACAATGGTTAAATCCACAAGCACCACAATCCAATCCTAAAGGTTGAGAATCTTTTAAGCCAATTAACAATACCACAGAAGAATTTTTCACATTTTCACCATCACGGTCAAAATTGCGTTTATTATGCTCTATCCCGTACTTTATCATAGCCTCTCCTAATTGGAGTACTTCCTCTCCACTGACTATCTTAATTACCACAAAATCCTTTCCGGCGGATTTAGGAGCAGTTCGAGCTGATAAAGCCATCAATTCTACCGCTCTTTTTAGTTCTTCTTCCGGATTAACAAAACCCAATTCCTTATTCATAAATCTACTCCTTAATATTGTATATTTTAATTATGAAATTTATTAGTATAAGATTTCCTGCCTATCTTACCTATGTCCTACTATCTTATATATAATTATAATCAACTACCTGGAATGTTTTCAACCTATGATTAGTAGTTAATAACCACCTAAATTTCAGTGGAGCGGCAAATTCTGGTTGTAATCTACCCTGTTCTATCCAGTAACGTGAACGTAAATTATTAAATTGTCCTTTGTTTGCCTTTATAGTCAGCTGCAATGGTTGATTAACAAGAAAACAATTATCAAGCTCTCTAATGGCAGCAATATTTTCCCAAATTATCTTCATCTGCTTACTGGTAGGTATTGGAAATATATTAATTAGAGCAATATTTTTGTTTAAAGGACCGATGATCTTTACATTGGCTATCTTGGTAGTAAGATTAAATTCCCTTATTTTTTGTAACAATACTTCATTGGCTGTACTTACTGCTCGTCCGTGATAGGAATAATTAATTAAAGGTTTGAGCAAGTGTTTTAACTTACACCCTTCCCGATAATCATTTTCTCCAATTCGGTTATGCTCTAAATTCAAATAGGAAGCTATTTCTCCAATTTCTTCTTTGGAATAATAAAATAAGGGAGCATAATAGCCAGCAAATAAATCTAAACCGTGCTTTCCCCAACTATCACTCTGGTTAGAACCAGTAAAAACTAACATCTTATCAGCATAATCCTTTATCAAACCCAATTTAATCCTTCTGGTACATAAATTACAGTCCGGTCCACCTTTCATTATCTGTCTTTGATAGCCTTCTCCATCTATTCTATGTAATGCTATCTGCATTTTTTCGCAAATAATACTAACCTGCTGGCGAGCAAATTCATAAGTAAATAAACCAAAATCCACATTTACTGCCCTTACCTTTTTTCTACCTAAAGCTTGCCGGGTTAAAAATAACACCACAGTACTATCCAAACCACCAGAAAAGGCAACTATAACCTCATTTCCAGAGGCAACTATCTTTATTTTACTTATTATCTTCTCTACTTTAGTGGCAATATCTTTCAAGGTTTCCACCCTATTTTATAATTTTATCCTGAAACAAGCATCACACCGGCAAAGCGGGTAGCTTAAAAAACTTCCTTATCTTAGATTATAATAGCATAGCTATACAGCTGACTTTTAGAGGAATTCATTGAGAATCAAATATTATTAACTACTGTTATGGGAAGATGAGATTGAATAAAAAATTAAGGATATTAAAGTCATTTTTTCTTGATTAGATTATCATGTTATTAAAAATATATTACTTAAATACATTATAACCTATTTTTTGGGTAATTCCTGGTACTCCAAAAAAGTGTATTTTTTGTAAAAACCATCCCGAATGTAGATAAGTATATCTAAAAAAACATCATAAGTGACAAACCCTGGTAAATTAGCAATTCTTTGGTTGGTATTATCCAAAAACCAGATAGTTGGAAATCCATTGATTTGATAGATTACCGAGGATAACTGTCTTTCGGTAATCCTTTTCCCATCAACCAGAACGGTCTGATTAGAATTACCATTTATTTTCGCTAAAGCAAAATCACTCTTTAATAACTTCTGAACTTCCTGGTGAGTAAATGTCTCTCTCTCCATTTTTCTGCACCAACCGCAATCCTCAGAATAGAAATATAATATAGTAGGAATATCCTCCACCCGGGATTTAGTTAAGGCCTGGTCATAAGATAACCATATTATATTTTCCGTGGGAACTGAAGATTTCTCATTATTGGAGCTGGAATTTGAATTAGCATTAAAGACACAACTGGTCAAAACCAGAGATAAAATAAATAAAAATACTAAAAAACTCATTTTCCTTCTTGGAACAATTATACAGAAAAACACTTTCTTACCCACTTTTACTGAATTTTATTAATGTTATTTCATTATACCCTAACTCTAATTTAAGTCAAATTTTAACTAAAATAATTAGAGATAAAAGAAAGGGTGTCGCTAAAGATCAGTAGACCGATAATAATCAACAGTAACCCTCCAGTCACTTCTATAATATGAAAAAATCTTTTTACTTTTTTACTCAGTTTAAAAAATTGATTGATAGCCAATGCTGTAAATAAAAATGGAATTGCCAATCCCGCAGAATATAAGGATAAAAGTCTTATTCCTTTACTTAAAGTTTGCTGAGTACCAGCATAAACCAAAATTGCCGCTAAAATTGGTCCAATACAAGGAGTCCAGCCAAAAGCAAAGGCAAAGCCAATGAGAAATGGTGTTAAAAACAAATGAAAAGAAAATTTTTGTTTGATAGTAATCTTTTTGTGATAATGAAGAAATGGGATATTTATTAATTGCAACATATGTAATCCGAATAAGATAACAATTAGACCCCCTATTCTTTTAAACCAGAGGGAATACTCCCGTAGTAAACTACCCAGCAGGGTGGCTGATGCTCCTAATAATATAAAGACCAGCGAAAATCCAAGAATAAAACTGAAGGCTCCTACTAAAACCCGGTATCTGGCACTCTGAATTATCTTATCATTAGCACTCAGTTCTGCTAATGACAACCCAGAAATAAAAGATATATATCCAGGAACTAATGGTAAAATACAGGGAGAAAAAAAAGAAATAATTCCCGCAAAGAATGCCGCCCAATAGGATATTTCCTGTAATATCAACATATTTTCCCCCTTCTACAAAATTACTTAATTAGATAATAATATTTTTCTTAAAGAGAGATTTTTCTTATAAGAAAATTGCCTTACATTTCTATACGAAATTGGTTGTATTTTCCGGAAAATGGTAACCACTCCACCCGGACCTCTTCTACCGTAGCTAAGCGAGGTCCTTTTTTGCACCAGGAGATCATTTCTTCTACCGACTCTTGAGAACCCTCCACAATCAATTCTACATCACCGTTTATTAAATTTTTAACCCAACCAGTAACACCAAGTTGATAAGCAATATCTCTGGCATAATATCGATAGGCTACTCCCTGCACTCGACCACTGACTATAACATGTGCACATAGCTTTTTATCATGCATATTCTCTTTAAACCTCTCTCTACCTCTACCTATAATAAATGAGATAAGTAAAGAACATACCTGTATATCTATAGAAAATTACTATTATTTAAGAATTATAGTCTATAATAATTTTTTCATCAATTTTGCCCTCATAATACCTGTCTTTTAGTAATATATTATTTGCATTAATTTCATGATGTGTTTACACATCTAGTTCTTTCCTATAGAAATAGGAT
>CAZGKY010000100.1:0-8211 GCA_964525625.1 uncultured Atribacterota bacterium
CCCCCCACCCTACCCTACACTCTTTCCCTACACGACGCTCTTCCGATCTTTGGCATTCAAATAGAATAAAAAGATTAGTATAATAAGAGAATTCTTCAGGAGATAATTTGGGATAATAAAGTAAAATATCAGGAAGTTTGTTTATTATTTTATTAGATTTTGTTAACAATTTGTTGACGATAGGTGTCTCTTTATATACGATTTCCTAATTTTGAATTGGTAAAAAGCTTAATTAAATTAAATGTTGTGGATAAGGAGCTAAATAAATTTTTTCACCTGCTTTTTATCATGCACGTACAATTTAAGTTTAGTTTTGGTTAAATATTTGAAATATAAGGATAAAAAAATGACTGAAGGTATTATTTTTGACATTAAAAAATTTACTATACATGATGGTCCCGGTATCCGTACTACCGTCTTCCTGAAAGGGTGCCCACTGCGCTGCCAATGGTGTCATAATCCAGAGAGCTGGCTTTATCAGCCGGAGATTTATTTTAATCAACAAAAGTGCATCAAATGCTATCAATGTATCTCACTATGTCTTGAACAGGCCATCACTTTAAAACAGGATTACCCTTATACTGATAAGCAGAAATGTCAACTCTGTGGAAGCTGTGTTACATATTGCTCTGCTCAAGCCCGGGAAATTATTGGCCAAAGAGTAAAAGCAGAGGAAGTCATGAAAGAGATAAGGAAGGATCTCATTTTCTATGAGGAGTCTAAGGGAGGAGCTACCTTCTCTGGTGGTGAACCTTTGGAACAGATTGATTTTCTGTTTGAACTACTCTCTCTCTGTCAGGAGGAGGGTATCCATACTTCAGTTGATACCTCAGGCTATGCTCCCTGGTCTTATCTTGAGCGTATTTTACCTCTGGTCAATCTCTGGCTCTATGATCTGAAATTAATAAATGAAGAAAAACATAAAAATTATACCGGAGTCTCCAATAAGATTATTTTAGAGAATCTAAGGAGGCTTTCCAGGAAAAGAGAGTGTATCGTAATTAGAATACCTCTTATCCCAGGGGTGAATGATAATAAGAAAGAACTAACGGATATATTCGATTTTATTCATTCCCTTTCTATAAACCAGGTCAGCATTCTACCCTTTCACCGATTGGGTCTGGATAAATATACCCGACTGGGGCTGGAGAATAGCATGGGGGGAACCAAATCCTTATCCAAACAGGATACGGAAAGAATCATACAACCCTTTTGTAAATCTAATTTATCAATTACCATAGGAGGTTAAAGATGAATACTCGAGTAGCAAGATTAAGAGAAAAAAGTCTTACCGTAAAACCGTTCATTGATATAGAGCGAGCCAAACTGATAACCGAAGCCTACCAGCGTTATCAAGGTAAAGTTCCTACTCCTATATTGAGGGCATTGGCCTTTAAACATCTTCTGGAGCAGAAGACCATTACTATTGATAGGGGTGAACTAATTGTAGGAGAGCGAGGGAGTGCTCCTGGAGCTACTCCCACCTATCCTGAGTTATGCTGTCATACTTTGGAAGACCTGGAGATTATTCACAAACGTGAGAAAATCTCCTTTCAGGTCAGTCCGGAAGTAAGAAGGGTACAAAAAGAGGTGATTATACCATTCTGGCAGGAGCGTTCTATTCGTCATCAGATATTTTCCCTCATGGACCAGAGTTGGTTGGACTGCTATCAAGCTGGTATTTTCACTGAATTTATGGAACAGAGAGCACCTGGTCATACAGTAGCCGATGGAAAGATATATCGAGAGGGCTTTCTGGATTTCAAAGAAAGGGTAGAAAAGACTATTGCTTCTTTGGATTTTCATCAGGATAAGGAAGCCTATCAAAAACTCATCCAGCTTAGGGCTATGTCTATCTGTGCTGAGGCAATCATTAGTTTTGCTTATCGCTATGCCCGGCTGGCCGAAGAGTTAGCCACTCAAGAGGAGGATGTTTTAAGGAAACAAGAACTAAATTTTATCTCACAAGTCTGCCGTCAGGTACCAGCTCATGCTCCTCGTAATTTTTGGGAAGCTTTACAGATGTACTGGTTTGTCCATCTGGGCGTCATTAGCGAACTTAACACTTGGGATTCTTTTAATCCTGGACACTTGGATCAACATCTTTTGCCCTTCTACCAACAGGGCTTAGCAGAGGGAACATTAGATCGGGAAAAAGCTAAAGAATTACTACAATGCCTCTGGATTAAATTTAACAATCAACCTGCTCCCCCTAAAGTTGGAGTAACTTTAGCTGAGAGTGGTACTTATACTGATTTTGCCAATATCAATAATGGGGGACTTACACCACAGGGAGAAGATGGGGTTAATGAAGTTACCTATCTCATACTGGAGGTTATTGATGAGATGAGACTTCTGCAGCCCAGTACTAATATTCAGTTAAGTCAGAAGAGCCCTGACCTCTTCTTGAAGCGTGCCTGTGAGATTATTCGTAAGGGCTGGGGACAACCTTCGGTCTTCAATGCTGATTTGGTAGTAGCAGAGTTATTGAGACAGGGTAAGAGTATTACTGATGCCCGGGAGGGAGGAACTAGTGGCTGTGTGGAGACCGGCGCCTTTGGCAAGGAGGCTTATATCCTAACCGGCTATTTTAATCTGGTTAAGGTACTAGAAATTACTCTGTATAATGGAGTGGATCCCCGTACTGGCAAGCAGATTGGTTTGGTTACTGGTAACC
Organism: uncultured Atribacterota bacterium; assembly: GCA_964525625.1. Classification (GTDB taxonomy): domain Bacteria; phylum Atribacterota; class Phoenicimicrobiia; order Phoenicimicrobiales; family Stramentimicrobiaceae; genus Stramentimicrobium. Next base: position 2,678 of record CAZGKY010000100.1, read on the forward strand.
CTAGAAACTTTACCAGTTATGAAGAGCTCTTCACAGCTTTTCGAAAACAGCTACGTCACTTTATTGATATTAAGATAAAAGGTAATCAGATCATTGAACAACTCTATGCCACTAGTATGCCTGCTCCTTTCTTGTCCCTTATAATAAATGATTGTATAGAGAAGGGTAAGGATTATAATGCTGGTGGTGCCCGTTATAATACCAATTATCTGCAAGGAGTAGGTATAGGGACTATTACCGATAGTCTTTCTGCTCTGAAATATCATGTCTTTGAGCACAAGAACTTGAGTATGGATTCCCTTCTTTCCGTCCTGATTGGTAATTTTCAGGGTGAACCGGAAATTTATCAACTCTTAAAGTACCACTCACCAAAATACGGTAATGATAATGATTATGCCGATAGTATTATGCAGGAGGTCTTTAATGCCTTTTATCAGGAGGTAGAGGGACGTCCTAATACCAAAGGAGGAAGGTATTGTATTAATATGCTACCTACTACCTGCCATATCTATTTTGGTTCAGTAGTTGGTGCTACCCCTGATGGTCGTAAAGCTGGAGTACCTCTCTCAGAAGGTATCTCTCCAGTGCAGGGCGCTGATCGACAAGGCCCCACTGCAGTAATCAAATCAGCAGCCAAGATGGATCAAATAAAGACCGGAGGAACCCTCCTAAATCAAAAATTCACCCCCTCTCTCTTGGAAGGAGAGAAAGGGTTGGAGAGTCTCGCTCATCTTATCAGGGCTTATTTTAAGCTGGGAGGCCATCATATTCAGTTTAATGTAGTTAAGGCTGAGACCTTAAGAGCAGCTCAGAAAAATCCAGAAGAATATCGAAATCTTATTGTGAGGGTTGCCGGCTATAGTGACTATTTTAATAATTTAAGTAAGACCCTGCAGGATGAGATTATTAGCAGGACTGAGCATCAATGATTATGAATATAAACTGAAGTGTAAATAGTACTCGAAAATAGTACATATAAATATATACTAAGTTCCGAGGTTAGAATTAACTGTTATTCAGAAGATAATGTTTGAAAATAAGCAGGAATAGTTCTTATAAAATTATTCCTGCTTATTTACTTAATATTTATACTATTTCAATTTCTACATGTTCATTTTTTTCTTCATCATAGACATCACAAATTTTGCCGGAAAATTCAGGATCATTCATAGCTTTATTAAGTTCTTCCATATCAAAGGGGATTTCTTCACCACCGATTTTAACGGTATCCTTTCCCATTTTGTTGGCAATATTTATTCCCCATTTTACCAGACTGAAGGGTACCTTGATATTTACCTTTGGTTTATTATCTTTGGTTACGTTAATTTTAATGAATCTTTTTTGTTTATTGCTTACTAATTGCCTCTGCTCACTCTCTTCTTCCTCTGTTGATTTTAGAGCATCGATAAGGTTAATTGCTTCTTCATGAGTAATCTTTCCTTCTTTTAGCATATCCAGAACCTGTTTAATTTCTTCTTTCATCTTGTCTTTTTCTCCTTTTTTATTATTTTCAATTATCTTTCTTTTAGTAAATTAATCGCTTCTTCTACCGAAAGCACACCCTTATTGATAGCATTTATAATTTCGCTTCGGGTTAAGGTTCTAACTTCATCAAATAAACCTAAGACAGTCAATAATTTATCCAGTCTATTTTTGACCGTAGGGTAAGAAATTCCCATTCTTTCCTGAACTTCCTTTATATTTCCACGGGAACGCAGAAAGGTCATTAGAAATTCTCGGTCTTCTTCAGAAAGAGAGATAAGTTTGTTCATTGGGAAATTTCCCTGTACCTTTGTGCTGCATTTACTGCATCTTAATTCGGTAATATTCATGGTAGCATTACAAGCTGGACAATGAGTAGGAATATTGGGCAAAGATTTTACCTCCTTTTGATGAAAATTTATATTATAATTAGTCACATATAAAATGTTATTAATAATTATAAACAATTTATATATAATGTCAATATAATTATTAATATTTTTAATATAAAAATATATAATATTAAAGTAAAAATAAATTAATTTAACATTTTTTGCAAAATGTTTCTTATATTCTGTTTCTTGAGTAGGGGATATCAATTAAAGATTTTTCTATCAATGAAAAAGAGAAAGAAGTGATATTAAACTACTTTCAGAATAGCTGGCTAATCTTTTTATACGTTTATTTTCTCAACAGGATTTTATTAACTAAAAAACTAAATCAATTTTTGTTATTCCTTATATAAAATAGAATATAATTTAATAAGTTTTAATAAGTGTTTTCAATAAGGTGGGACAGGTTTATTATGTTTATAAGAATCGAAGAAGCTAAAAGTTAACCACCGGTAAAATGAAGAACCCCAAACATGCTATAGCCAGGTCTACTTGACAGATACATTATGATATAATTCGGTAAGGGTATCTTAAATTATAATAATTTATAGAGAATAAATAAGTGTTAGTATATTTTTTAGCAGTGCAGACATAAATAAAGAAAAATTTTCACAAAAAGATAGGGAGGATATTATGATAGAAGAAAGAAGGATAGAGGAAGAGTTATTAGAAAAGATTAAGGAATACGATACACCTTCGGTGACCAATGTGGTAGCTACTTATCCTAATAATCCCCTGTGTCTGGGACTATACCATCCCTGGAGTCAGAATTGGTATACTGACCAGAGTATTCACTGTATGTTTCCTGAACTGGGCAGGACAGTTGGTTATGCCGTTACCTGTGTATATGGATTGCCTGATCCAGCTTATACTCGTCTGTCCTTTATGGATGTTATAGATGCTTTAGAACAATCCAGAAAACCGACCATATTGGTCATAAAACAGAAGTTTCCCCTGGAAATAGCAGGTAAAGTGGGTCTTTCTGGAGGTAATATGACCACAGCATTAAAAGCAATCGGTTGTGTAGGAGTTATTTCTGATGGCCCTTCAAGGGATATAGATGAAATAAGACCGATGAAGTTTCAATATCTGTTAACCGGAGTTACCCCGGGACATGGCGATATGGCTGTTCATGCTGTTAATGTCCCGGTTTCGGTAGCGGGTATGGATGTCTATCCTGGAGAAATTATTCATATGGATGAAAATGGAGCTTGCAAATTTCCAGCAGATAAATTAGAAAACGTAGTAACAAATCTAGCTTTACTGCAAAAAGAAGAACAAGAACGAATGGCTAAATTGGCTAAAGCTACAACCGCTGCCGAGATAAGAGCAATATTTGCCGGTAAATCATATGCTATGAAGAGATAGGCAAAATTAAAAAGATTTTAGCGACAGAACAGAAAGGAATAATGATTGAAAATAGGATGCCATGTTTCCATTGCTGGTGGTCTTGAAAAAGCTGTGGCCAGGGCAAAAAAATTAGGATTAAATACCATGCAAATCTTTTCTAAAAATTCCCTTACCTGGCAGGAAAGATACTATACCAAAAGGGAAATAATTGTTTTTCAGAAAGCTCTGCAAAAAACGGAAATTTATCCTGTTTTTATTCATGCTTCATATCTTATTAATCTTGCTTCTCCAGATGAAAAAATTTATCAAAAGTCTATTAAGGCTTTTTTAGAAGAAATAAAAAGGGCAGAAAAGTTACTTAGTTTAGTACCTTCTTATCTCATTGTTCATCCTGGTACACATCGTGGTTCGGGAGAAGAATATGGTTTACTGAGGATAAGTGAGGCTTTAATGACTATTTTAGAGCAGATTTCTTCTTTAAAACTATCAACCATGATTTTACTTGAAAATACCTCCGGTTCGGGTAGTAGTCTGGGCTACACTTTTAGCCAATTGGCATATATTATTAGAAAGATTGGCTGCCCAGAAAATATAGGAATTTGTCTTGATACCTGTCATGCCTTTACAGCGGGATATAATCTCACTGATGAGAAAGGAATAGAAGGTACTTTAGCTGAATTGAGAAGGGAAATTAACTGGAATAAATTGAAAGTTATTCATCTTAATGATTCTAAATATCCATTAAACTCAAGAAAAGATCGACATATGCATATTGGAGAAGGATTTATTGGTTTAGAGGGATTCAGTATACTGGTAAACCACCAGGCCATAAAAGATTTACCTTTTATTCTGGAAACTCCTAGAAGAAGTGAAGAGGACGACCAAAGAAATATAAATATAATTAAAAGATTGAGAAAATAAGAAATGAAAGCAAATGAAAAGAGCCCGAATATTAATAGTATTGTTGTAAAAAAAATTATTATATCTTTTCTTCTAATTGTTTTTAGCATAATAATAAATAATCTTTTTTCTAATAACAGTTTTGCTAAGACAGAATATAAAATTGAAGACCTTCTTTTTAACAATAGTGCCTTTATAACTGTTGAGGGAGTGCAATTACATTATCGTATCTGGGTTCCTTCTTCTAAAAATTCATCTGGTAATATACTGTTGGTTCATGGATTAGGTGGCTCGACTTTTAGCTGGCGGCAGGTAGCATCAAAAATGGCTGATTATGGCTATCAAGTTCTGGCAGTTGATTTACCCGGTTTTGGCTTGAGTCAGCGCAAACCTTCTGTAACACATAGTCAACAAGAGAGGGCCAGGTTGATTTGGAAATTATTAGATAGTTTAGAGATCAAAGGCTCCTGGCATCTGGTAGGACATTCCATGGGTGGAGGTGTGGTAACTGCTATGGCTTTACAAAGGCTTTCCCATATCAATACCTTGGCTGTAGTTAATGGTTCGATTAGTACAAGAGGGAGAAGAATTTCTTCCCTGCTTGGCCAATTTAAATTGTTGCGAAATACTACCGCAAAGATAATGGGTGAGCTTTTCCTGACCAGGAGAAGAATTAAGTCGTTCTTAAAGTCAGCTTATGGCAGGGAACCTACACCAGAAGAGATTGAAGGTTATTACTATCCACTGCAGATAAAAAATACTCATCTTACCATCAGTAGCTTACTAAAAAGATACAGAGTAGATGCAGATTTAGAAGAACGAATTTCAGAGCTTACCATTCCTATCTTATGTTTGTGGGGGAAAGAGGATAAATGGGTACCACCAAGCAAAGGATATGAACTGGTAGAAAAAATGCTGAATGGACATTTAGTTATCATTGATGGGGCGGCTCACTGTCCTATGGAAACCCACCCCCAAGTTTTTATACTTAATTTAATTAGCTTTCTAAAAAGGTTTAATTATACTTTTGATTAAACAAAATGGCTATAGTGAAAATTAGAATAAAATAAAGAAAATTCACTTTCTTAATCTATTTTGCTATAATCATAATTTAGCTAATCTATAAGGGGGTTAGGCTTTAACGGTATAATTTTATGCGGGAATACCAGTATGAGATTGCCACGCAAAGCTCAAGCTTTGCTCGCAATGACATTAACGTTTATAGTTTTTGGTTTATAGTTTATAGTGGAATATTTTTTGGGTATAATTGTAGGCTATAATTCACGGCAACGCATAATGGTATACATTATACTGATATTCTGGTATATGGAACTAAATAACGCAATAAGCTCAACACACAATGAGATCGGAAGAGCGTCGTGTAGGGAAAGAGTGTAGGATAGGGTGTAG
>CAZGKY010000101.1:0-8173 GCA_964525625.1 uncultured Atribacterota bacterium
CACCACCCTATCCTACACTCTTTCCCTACACGACGCTCTTCCGATCTTAAAACCTTCAGAAATAAATTTATTTATTTCTCAATTAAAAAAATTACCTTATATTGAACTGGAAGGGATTTATACCCATTTTTCTACTGCTGATGAAAGTAATAAAGATTATACTAATTATCAATTTAATCTCTTCAAGGAGGTAATAAATTTTATTAAAAAGGACAAAATTAAACCAGACCCAATCTTTCATGTGGCTAATAGTGGTGCCATTCTAGATTTACCAGAAACCTGGTTGGATATGATACGTCCTGGTTGTCTTATCTATGGGTTATATCCTTCTTTAGAGGTAAAAAGAACTATAAATTTATTGCCAGCATTATCCTTTAAGAGTCGAATTTCTTTTATCAAAAAGGTTAGCTCTGGTCAATTTATTGGTTATGGAAAGACTTACCAAACAAAAAAAGAAATGACTATTGCTACTCTTCCGGTAGGATATGCCGATGGATATTCTCGAAAACTATCAAATTTGGGAAAAGTATTAATAAAAAACAAACTGGCTCCAGTAATTGGTAGAGTTTGTATGGATCAAATGATGATTGATATAACTGATATTACAGGGGTTACTGTCGGTGAAGAGGTTTTGCTTTGGGGAAACAATGGAGTAGAACAGATACCTGTTGAAGATATTGCCCAAAAGTTAGATACTATAGTTGATGAAGTAGTTCATCTTACTGACAAAGCCAGAGTAGCAAAATTATTTATAAAAGATGGTAAACCTTGGAAAATAAAAAATAGTTTTGGACAATACTATTGTGAAAAATAAAATTCAAAATATATCACTGACTAAAATTAATAATGAGGATAAATATATTTTTATAAGTAACAAGCCAGAAGAAACTATTCTTCTGGGTAAAAAATTAGGTGAGCTGCTTCAGGAAAATGATTTAATCATTATAAATGGTGATCTTGGTGCCGGGAAAACCTGTTTAGTTAAAGGTATTGCCATCGGTTTAAACTGTAAAGATAATGTCTCTAGCCCTTCCTTTACTATTATCAATGAGTATAACGGTAAATTTCCTATCTTTCATTTTGATTTATATAGACTCAATAAACCAATAGAAATTGCAGATTTAGGATATGAAGAATATTTTCTTAACCCTGGGGTTATTTTGATTGAATGGGGTAATAAAATACTGGAATACCTACCAAAACAGTTGTTATTAATTAAGATACTTCTAGATACTAAAACATTATATTCCAGGAAGATTATTTTAGAACCAAAGGGAAAAAGATATAAGAAGATGATGGAGAATTTCCAGACAATTGAAAATATTAGGAATTGATACGACCACTAAAATTTTGAATTTAGCTATTGTTGAAAATAGTGAAATAATAATTGATTATAAAATAAATAAATCCGGGCAAACCCATTCCGCTATCATTTTGCCAGCTTTGAAGAACATTCTTAATTCATTGGAAATTACTTTAAATGACATTAGTGGTATTGCTGTGGCCATTGGTCCTGGATCTTTCACCGGTATTAGAATAGGACTTTCTACTGCAAAAGGTCTTGCTTTTGCCTTGTCTCTTCCTATTATAGGCATTAATAGCTTAGATGCTTATACCTTCACCTGGCAGAATCTATCTGGAATACTATGCCCCTTAATAGTAGCTCGAAAAGGTGAATATTATTATACTCTTTATCATAACAAGGATAATCGGTTAGTGATGATGAGAGATTATCAATGTAAAGAATGGTTTGAAATAAAGCAAGAATTATTCAAATATAAAGAAAAAGAAAATATTTATGTTTTTGGCTATGGGATGAAGGAAATTATTGAAGAGGACAGGATGGGAAATGATAAAAAAATTGCTAATCTTCATTTTTTAAAAAATAATCACAATATCACTAATGCTGCTAATGTCGCTATATTAGGAGAAGTTAAATTTTTGAAAAAACAATATGATGATATTTATAAATTAATGCCATTTTATATTAGCAAATCTGCAGCTGAAGTTAATAGAGAGAAAGAAGACGGCCTTTGTTCTAAAAAGCGTTAAGTTAATAATCAGGGTAATAAAATGAAAGATGTTATTATTTTTGGTATTGAAACGTCCTGTGATGAGACATCTGTGGCTGTTGTAAAGAATGGAAAATATATTCTTTCCAATATAATTTCTTCACAAATGGAAATACACAAAAGCTATGGTGGTGTCGTTCCTGAAATTGCCTCCCGAAAACATATGGAATTGATAATGATTACCACTAAAGAAGCCTTGGATAAAGCTATGGTGACTATAAATGAAATAGATGGAATTGCTGTGGTACCTGGTCCTGGTTTAAAAGGTTCTTTGTTAGTTGGTTTATCATTTGCCAAAGCAGTCGCTTTTGCTTTGGACAAACCTTTAATTGCCGTAAACCATATTGAAGGTCATATTTATGCAAACTTCTTAACCAACCAGAAAATAGATACTCCCTTTATTTCTTTAGTTGTCTCAGGGGGGCACACTTCTATAATATTAGTTGAAGAAATTGGTCAATATAAAGTTGTTGGTAACACTAGAGATGATGCTGCTGGAGAAATATATGATAAGATTGCCAAATATTTAGGCTTTTCTTATCCTGGTGGTCCTGTCATTGAACATATAGCTAAAACTGGCAATAGTGATGCTATCATTTTCCCCAGGCCTTTGATTAATAGTAATGATTTTGATTTTAGTTTTAGTGGTTTAAAAACTGCTGTTATCTATTTCCTCATGAATAAAAAAGATAAAAAGGAAGAAGTTAATGTTAATGACCTTTGCGCCTCATTTCAAAAAGCAATTATTGAAACAATAAAATATAAAACTATTAATGCTGCTAAAAAATATCATATTTCACGTATCCTGTTAGGTGGCGGAGTAGCAGCCAATGAACAATTAAGACAAGAATTAACCGAAGAGGCTAAAAAAGAAAATATTAATGTTTATTATCCCCCTAAAGATTTATGTACTGATAATGCAGCCATGATTGCTTGTGCCGGTTACTATAAACTAAAAAGAGGAATCACTCATTCATTTAATTTGGAAGTTTTTACTGAAGAAGAAAAGGGATTAAATAAATAAAATATGATTATATATTGCGATATATAGAGGGAAAAAGCTAGATAATAATCTAAAATAGGGCAATATAAGGTAAAATAGCTTATAATTATATTTGCAAAATAATTTTTTATTATATAAGATATTAAAGGAATTTTAGCACTCTCCATAAGAGAGTGCTAAAAAATATAAAATTAAAAACTTTAACATCTTATAAGGAGGAATAATTATGGATGTACAAAAAATCAAACCTTTAAGTGACCGCATCTTAGTAAAACCACTGCAGGAAGAAGAAAAAACAAAAGGAGGGATAGTATTACCGGATACAGTTTCTAAAGAAAAACCGCAAGTTGGTGAAGTTCTGGCAGTCGGACCTGGTCGCACTAATGATGAGGGTAAAATATTCCCTATGCCTTTTAAAAAAGGTGACAAGGTTATCTATGCTAAGTATTCAGGGACTGATATTAAAGGTGATGATGACGAAGATTATCTTCTTTTGAGTGAAAAGGATGTACTGGCAATTCTCGAATAAAATTAAAATATTTTTATATATTATTAATTATATTAATTATCATAACATTTGATTAAGGAGGAAGTTTATAATATGGCAAAACAATTTTTGTTTGAAGAAAGTGCAAGGAATGCTCTAAAAAGAGGAGCTGATAAATTAGCAGACAGTGTAAAAATAACCTTGGGTCCTAAAGGTAGAAATGTAGTTCTGGAAAAGAAATATGGTTCACCAACAATTACTAATGATGGAGTAACTATTGCCAGAGAGATTGAAGTAGAAGACCCCTTTGAAAATATGGGAGCGCAATTTGTAAAAGAAGTTGCTACGAAAACAAATGATATTGCTGGAGATGGAACGACTACAGCTACTGTTTTGGCTCAGAAGATACTTCATGAAGGTTTGAGAAATGTTGCTGCTGGTGCCAATCCTATGATGTTGAGAAGAGGGATTCAGAAAGCAGTGGACAAAGCTGTAGAAGAAATTAAAAAATTGAGCATAGAAGTTAAAGATAAAGAGTCCATTGCTAATGTAGCTTCTATTTCTGCGGCAGATCGTGAGATTGGTAATATTATTGCTGATGCCATGGAAAAAGTGGGAAAAGATGGCGTTATTACTGTTGAAGAATCTAAGACCATGGGTACCACATTAGAAGTTGTAGAAGGATTGCAGTTTGATAAAGGATATATTTCGCCATACATGGTAACTGATGCTGAGCGAATGGAAGCAGTCCTTGAAGATCCATTAATACTGATTACTGATGCCAAAATAAGCAATATGAAAGGTTTATTACCCATTCTGGAAAAAGTTGCTCAAATGGGGAAACCTTTATTCATAATTGCTGAAGATGTTGAGGGAGAAGCGCTGGCCACACTGGTAGTAAATAAGATTAGAGGTACCCTAAATTGTGTGGCAGTAAAAGCTCCTGGTTTTGGGGACCGAAGAAAAGAAATGTTAACCGATATTGCCATTGTAACTGGTGGACAGGTTATCTCTGAAGAAGTTGGCTTAAAATTAGAAAATGCCGATATTTCTATGTTAGGTACTGCTCATCAGGTTAAAGTGAACAAAGAAGAGACCATTATTGTTGGCGGTAAAGGCGATGTCAAAGAAATAAAGAAGAGAGAAGCCCAAATTAGAGCACAAATTGAGGAAACAACATCTGATTATGATAAGGAAAAATTACAGGAAAGATTGGGCAAATTAGTTGGTGGTGTTGCGGTAATTAATGTAGGAGCTGCTACTGAAACTGAATTAAAAGAGAAAAAACATAGGGTTGAAGATGCCCTTTCAGCAACTAAAGCAGCTGTAGAAGAAGGCATTGTAGCAGGTGGTGGAACCGTTCTGTTAAACATCATCCCAGCTTTAGAGAGTTATAAATTAGAAGGTGATGAGCAGATTGGAGTGAACATTATCTTAAAAGCCTTGGAAGAACCTACCAAACAAATAGCCCAAAATGCTGGTTATGAAGGCTCCATTATTGTCGAACAATTGAAACACAAAGAAAAGGGAATTGGGTTTGATGCAGCAGAAGGAGAATTTGTGGATATGGTAAAAAGAGGTATTGTAGATCCGACTAAAGTAACTCGTTCTGCTCTTCAAAATGCAGCTAGTATTGCCGGTATGGTATTAACCACTGAGTGTTTAGTGGCAGACAAACCTGAAGAAAAGAAACAACAACCCATGCCCGGTGGAGCTGGAATGCCCGGTGGCGAAATGTATTAAACAAAGGCTAAAGGTATAAATAAAAAATCGCAAGAAAAAGAGCAAAAAAGTTTAACCCCTCATTGGGGTTCTTAAAGCCACCCGCAATACGGCTGTGATATTTACTGATTAATAAAAAATCTTAACATTTAAATTTAGACCCTCTCTTGATTAAGAAAGAGAGGGTTTTTTAATAAGTGATATAACACTATTTTGAAAATAAAAAACCACCTAATATACTAAGATAATCCTAATTCTTCTATGGGGTAATATTGATAACCGAAAGCCTCTGCTACTGGTTTATAAGTTATTTTCCCTCCTATTATATTTAAACCTTTAGCCAGAGCTGGGTTACTGATAAGAGCTTTTTTATAACCTTTACCAGCAATTTCTAAGGCATAGGGCAAAGTAGCATTAGTCAAGGCAAAAGTAGAAGTTCTGGGGAAAGCTCCCGGCATATTGGTGACACAATAATGAAGTATACCATGAAGTTTATAGGTTGGCTGACTGTGGGAAGTAGGTTTACTGGTTTCAATACATCCACCTTGATCTATAGCTACATCCACAATGACTGAATTAGGCGGCATTGATTTGACCATATCTTCTGTGACCAATTTAGGAGCTGCTGCCCCGGGTACTAACACAGCACCAATTAAGGCATCAGTGTCTTTAATTTCCTGTTCAATATTATGTTGGTTGGAGACTAAAAAATTTACATTTTTAGGCATTACATCTTCCAAATATTTGAGGCGTTCTAGATTTATATCTAAAATGGTAACATTGGCTCCAATACCAGCAGCTACTTTGGCCGCATTGGCTCCTACAGTTCCGCCACCAATAACCACTACCTTTGCCGGTTTTACCCCAGTAACCCCACCCATTAAGATTCCTTTTCCACCATTGGGAAGAGATAAAAAATAGGCGGCGATATGTCCAGCCATTTTACCAGCTACCTCACTCATTGGTGCCAAAAGAGGAAGAGCTCCATCATCAGTTTCCACAGTTTCATAGGCAATACAGATACATTTTCGATCTATCATAGCCTGAGTTAGTTCCCGAGATGCAGCAAAGTGAAAATAGGTGAAAACTGTCTGTTCTTCTCTAATGAGCGAATATTCCGAAGGTAAAGGCTCTTTTACTTTCATTATCATATCTGCTTTATGAAAAATATCTTTTGCTTCTTCCCTAATTGCAGCACCAGCATCTAGATATTCCTGATCTGTTATTCCACTTCCCAAACCAGCTGATTTTTGAATGAAGACCTGATGGCCATCCTGTTTAAAAGCCTTAACACCAGCAGGTGTTATAGCCACCCGGTTTTCATTATCTTTAATTTCTTTGGGCACACCGATAATCATTTTTTCGGTTTCCTCCTTATAAATTAATGTAACAGGGTAGTATTCCATTTACTTGGAATACTACCCATCATAATGATTATTAACCTTGAAGTTCTGGTTTAGAGAAATATTCATTTACCTCTTTAGCTAAGATACTACTTAAGAAGATAAGCCCAATTAAATTAGGGATAGCCATTAAACCATTAAGAGTATCAGTTAATAACCAAACAAAAGGAACTTGTACCACTGAACCCAGGAAGGCTAAAATGACCCATATCCAGGCATAAGGCGTAACAATAGATGGCCCAATTATGAAACGTCCACAGGTCTGGCCATAATAACACCAGGTTAGAAGAGTGGAATAACCAAATAAAAATGAACCTAGCGCCACAACTGGTCCACCAACCCCTTTTAGAACAGTGGAAAAGGCATGAGCAGTAAGCGCGGTGCTGGTAAGTCCAGTTCCTAAAGAATTGGTAACCACAATAACTATAGCAGTCATAGAACATATTATTAAAGTATCAATCATTACTTCCACTGAACCCATAATTCCCTGGCGAACGGGATGTTTTGTTTTAGCTACAGCATGGGCCATACTGGCACTTCCTAGACCCGCTTCATTGGAGAATATTCCTCTGGCTACTCCATAGCGCATGGCCTGAGCAACTGTTGCCCCGGCAAATCCACCGAAAGCCGCTCGTCCAGTAAAGGCTGATTTAAAGATTTCTCCAAGTGCCCAGGGTAGCATATTTATTTTGGCAATGATAATAATTAAAGCGCCAACCACATACAAAATAGCCATAAAAGGTACCAATCTCTCGGTAACTTCTCCAATACGTTTGATTCCACCAATTACAACCAACCAGGTTAAAATAGTAAGAACAATTCCCGTAAGCCAGACCGGTATATTAAATACACTTTTTCCTACTAAAGCCATGGAGTTGGTTTGAACCATACAGCCGATACCGAAGGCACAGAGTGCTCCAAACAGGGCAAATAACCAGCCCAGCCATTTTTGACCAAGGCCATTGGTAATATAATACATAGCTCCACCCGCAAAGGCTCCATCTTTATCTTTGATACGATATTTAACGCCCAGAGTAGCTTCTGCTAATTTGGTAGCCATACCGAATAAAGCAGTGATCCACATCCAGACGGCTGCTCCCGGTCCACCAGCTGCTATGGCAGTAGCTACACCAGCAATATTACCATTTCCTATAGTAGCTGCCAGAGCGGAACAAAGAGATTGAAAGGGAGTTATTTCTCCTTCTCCAAGTTTATCTGCATCTTTTTTGAAGAATCCTGAAAAAGTAATCTTCCAACCATAACCAATCTTGGTAAATTGCACTCCACCTATGCGAATAGTCAAATAAATTCCTGTACCAACCAGTAGAATCATCATGGGGGGACCCCAGGCAAAGGCATTTATGGTATCTAAAAATTCCATTATTGCCGTCATCTAAAAAACCTCCTTTTTAAATTTTATAATATTATTAATTGTACTAATTTCGAGTAGTGTTAACACTTTAGACTAATTTAGTTTAAAAAAATT
>CAZGKY010000102.1:0-7965 GCA_964525625.1 uncultured Atribacterota bacterium
ACCCTATCCTACACTCTTTCCCTACACGACGCTCTTCCGATCTAAAAGTTTTGGGATTCTTGGAGGCTTTTTTCGCTTGAGCATATGCAAAGAAAGCTGCGGTAGAACCGCCTATGCCAGGTAGTATGCCTATAAAAATACCTACTAGAGAAGAACGAATAATGTTTATTCTATGTTCAAAAAATTCTCTAATAGGTAATTTTTGATCATTTAGATTATTTGATTGAGGTAGAGCAGGTTGAGCATGACCCACCAATATATTTTCCGCTTGTATAAAGATCTCTGAAAGAGCAAATATTCCTATTACACTAGGAACAAGCTCTAGCCCTGAATCCAATCCTAAAATACCGAATGTGAATCGTCTTACTCCAATGATTGGATCAAGACCAATTGAAGAAAATAGCATTCCTAGTGTAGCAGCAATTAGTCCCTTAATAATGGATTTACCAGAAAGAGAAGCAATAATAGTCAAAGCCAAAAACACTAGCAAAGTGATTTCAGGTGGAGCAAATTTAAGAGCTAACATAGACAGATATGGAAATAACAGCAAAAGGCTGAGTGTTCCTATAAAATGACCAGTGGTTGAAGCATATAAAGCCATTAACAAAGCTTTCTGTGCTTTACCCTGTTTTGCTAATGGGTATCCATCTAGTGCTGTAGCAGCAGCTGCGGCTGTACCAGGAGTATTAATTAAAATTGATGAGATGCTACCCCCATAAGAACCCCCAACATATACTGCGCAGAGAAGTAATATTGCAGTGGCTGGCTGCATTGTAAAAGTCATTGGTATCATAATTGCCAAAGCTATTGAAGGGCCTAAGCCAGGGAGCGCACCTACTATAATTCCAATTATCATTCCTATTATAATAGCTATAATATTGTTAATAGATAAAAAAATATGAAACCCTAATATTATATCTTTTAACATTTAGTTGAACTCCTAAAATAGATTATTTTTTGTAATTTACATATATTCTGTTTTATCCCATTACCTATATAAAAAGATTTTTGTTGGCAACGCTATATTAAATAAACGTACAAAAAAATAATAAAACAGAGAAGTCGTAACAATACTTACTATCACAATATCTATCAACTTTCTCTCTCCAAATAAATACATTAATAATCCTAGTACTATTATCGTAGTTAAAATAAAACCAAACAATTCTATAAAAAAAATATAAACTATTGTAAGCAATATAACTTTAAGTACTTGAAAATAATCGACTCTTTCTTTTTCTTTTTTTATATTAGAAATACTTTGGTTTTTTTTGTAATAATTAATAATATTTGATATACTTAATCCTAAGCCAAATACAATTAAACAAATAGCTATAATAGTAGGAAAAAAGTGGGGAGTCAAAACATCAAACTTTGTAATACCACTAATGATTCTTTGTGAAAAGAATAATACCATTATCCCCAAGAAAGAAACCAGTATTCCAATGGTTACATCACTTTTCATCCTATTTTTATCTCCTTACTTTAATTTTCATTGCTATTAAATATTCTTTTCAAATACTTGAAACTATTATCTATCTAAGTAAATACATAATTTATTATTTACCTAATGGTATTGCTAAAATAATTGGGTTAAACTACGACTAAAAATACTTTTTTTGAGCTTATTGGCAATCGATAATACCAATAACCAATAAGCTCAATTTTAAATTAAATTTTAAATAATGAGTATTTCCAGAGTTGAATTACCCTTGGCGTACTCAATTTTTGTAAAACAATATTTTTCAATGATTTACGATTATAAAATTTTCCAAAAAACTTTTAGCAATTAATGTAATGTTTTTAGCCCAACGGTTTAATTTACTTACTCTATATATTCATCATATTCTTTTAAAATCTCACTCATCTTCTTAATTGTTTCTTTATTTAACCTGTTATATTCTTCTGAACCCATCCAAGTTACACCATATCCTAATTTCTCGCCAACTAATACTTGATAATCAGTATTATGGTAAACATTGTAAAAAGCTTTTTCTAGTTTATCAACAATGTGTTGAGGTAAATCTTTTGGACCTAAGATTCCCATGACCGAAGACGATTGTATATCATAACCGTATTCTTCAAATGTAGGAACATCTGGTAAAAGAGGATGTCCGTTTCCGCAAATAGCTAGTGCTTTTATTTCTCCAGATTTAATATAAGGAAGTTGTGAACCATAAGTACAACTCACGTCAACCACTCCCGACATAAGTGCATGTACCGCTTCGGGACTTCCAGTAAAAGGAACATGCACCCATTCTGTTCCGGTTATTTTATTAAGTTGCTTTATCACTAAATCATCCAACGTCCATGCACCTGTTGTAGAATACTTAACTGTATTTTCTCTAGAATATTCTATTAGTTCATCTAAGCTATTCCAAGGTGCATCTTTAGCAACGGTAATATTTCCAATAAACTCCATCAATACACAAATTGGCGTTAAATCTTCAATGCTATAAGGAACCTCCCGAATTAGTGGAATTATTGTTAACCCAGATGTAGCTGCGGTACCAATTGTATATCCATCTGGTTTTGCTCGAGCTGTTTCAGAAAGTCCAAGAGAACCTCCCGCTCCTGGCTTATTAATAAGAACTAACGGTTGGGATAAGTATTCAGGAAAGAGAAGGCTATTAAAAACACGCATAGTTAAATCGGAGGAACCTCCTGATGAAAAAGAAATAATACACTCTATGGGTTTCTCAGGATAATTCTCATAATCTGCGAAAACAATGTTATATGAACATACAAAAATCACTACAACTATGAACATTATAAAATTAAAAATCTTTAATTTCATGATTCTTTACCCCCTTAATACATATTTGTAACATAAAATAAACATTATTTTTATACATTATTGTTTTAAAAATAAATTTATATTATAAAAAATCACCTCCTATTTTTAGCAATTTATTGCTTGAAATTATTTTTAGGTCTTTTACACCCCCTTTTTTTGATAAATAATGGTTAAAGTATTTCTGTTCTGAATACTTCTATATAATTCTTTTAAATAATTTGCCAGATTTATAGCAACAACCCAAGTGGTGGGAGCACGAGTTTATTCCTCTGGTACATTCTTTCAAGCTTTCAGGAAGTCCACTTATATTTTTTTGTAAAGACCATCCAATCAATTGAGCTAGTTTACCTAAAGAATCATTACTTCCCTGAGCAATCATTGTTGAGCTACCCTCAGCTCCGTTGATTCCACCTTTCCCTATAACAATTGCCTGAATTCCGGTTAATATCTTTATAGCTTCGATTTCATTGACTATCTCGCCAATAAGAGGGACTAGGCCAACAGAGCAGCCCATAGACCATACTGATGAATTACGACCTGCATAGTTAATGGCATCAATAACTGAACCAGGCATATATTTTTCTAAACCAGCAGCTATAATTATTTTAGAACCCTCTGAATATATAGTAGCCAAGAGATGCCCACGACTTCCCATTCCATAGGCACCTGCCATTAAAACTGCATTTCCCCTGGCATCGTAGCCATTGGCTCCGGTAATTATTACATCATATTTACCCATTTTTTTTATAATTTCATTTGATTCTAAATTTCTTTCTAAATCGTATATCTTACCTTTATGTATAACTATGGAATGTGGAATGTTGTCAATTTTTTCGTAGGCAGTAACCGTTCCTCTCGGTGTAATTCTTCCAGATATCCTTAAAGAGGTTCTTTTTAATATTTCTGTCAAAGCAGAAACTGTAGTTCCACCGAATAACAGTAATGTTCCATTTGTAACAGCTTTCTTAACATATTTTAATTCACTTATAGCTTTTGCTATCAACCATTTTCCCGCATTTACAGTTAAAGTAAATTGTATCTGGTTATTCATCATATTTCCTTTTCTTGATGTTAAATATAAGTATCTTCTATAATTTTTATAGTATCTCTTTAATCAATTTTTTCAGTTTTATAAAATATCTGTCAACTCTTTTATATTTTTCAATTCTTCCATATTTTTTAGTATTTTTATCACATTCTCAATATTTTTTAAGTCAACCACCTCTTGGCAGCAATTATAAAACTAATTCTCGATTGATTCCCAAGTTAACAGGTCTTCTTCTGCATTTGCAACAAAACTATTATATTTAGTTCCATCTTTTAACAAAATTGTTAATCTGGTGGGATTGCAAAGTTTTTTCTTTCTGGTCATTTCGTCTAATTCAGGGTTGTATTTTTTGATAAATTTATTTAATATTACTTTAAATCTATGACTTTCTTTTATAAAATATTGTTCAGTGAATTGTTCTGGACCTACTTTCCCAGTTAATAATGCCACAGCAACGCAATACTCTATACTAAATCGTGCTTGTTGTATGTTTACAGGATTATTATAAATCAATACAGTTTTGGATACTGCTGTCATTTCGCAAGTAATCATCTTAATGTTTTCAAATTCATTCTCAATTGTTTTCCTAATTTTTAATGCAGCATCTATCCCGGGATGAGTCATATAGCAGGACGGATATTTTTTAAATCTAATATTTTGTACTGAATAAGGATTACCCAAATCTTTTAACGGAGATATTTTACCCTCTCCTTGAAAGGCATTTATAAAACCAGCCGGCCCTTCTAAAGCTTCCTTTGATGATTCAAAACCTACTTGAGATAATAAAGCTGTGAAAACAGCCATAGAAGAAGCATGCCCTACGTGCCAAGCTTTAGTCATAGTACCAAAATTTTGCCTAATTCCGCTTGAACAAGAAGTAGCAACTCCTATGGCATTAATAGTTTGTGAAACATTAAACTTTAACAGTTTAGAAAGGGCAATACTTGCAGCTATTACCCCTACCGTGCTTGTTGTATGGAAACCTACTTGGTAATGGTTCATGCTCATTGATGTTCCCAATTTACTTCCAATTTCAACTCCTAATATAAATGCTGTAATAAAATCTCTTCCATTAACATTTTTTGACTCTGCAACTGGCAATAGGGCTGATATAAGGACACTAGATGGATGACCAAAATATTTCAGATAGTCATCATAATCAGTAATGTGAGCAGAAATACCATTTACCATTGCTGCAAAAACGCTCGAAGTTTTCTGTTTTTTCCCTAGAATTGTAGCTTCCTTCTTATGATCAGAGAAATCGTTTACCACTGATAAACATATATCTGATGCATAGAAGGTAGAACCATATAACGTAACTCCTATAACGTCTAGAATACACTGTTTAGCTTTTTCAATAATCTCTTGTGAAAAATCATTAAAATTTGTTTTTTCAATAAATTTAGCAATTTCTTCACTGATGATCATGTTATCTATCTCTTTTCATCCTTAAATTTTGTTCTTTTAATCTAAATCTAGTATTAATACGAAAATTTGAAAAACTCATCAATTTGGCTCTCCCAAGTATTATCTCTCTAATCATACATATAAAATTACATACATTCATCACTTAGGACATCATCTACAATGAATTTATCCTAATTAGTAGGATTTTAATTTTTCATAATACAGTGTTAACTTTTAACTTCTAGAGTTTCATCGCAAACTATTATACCTTCACTATATTTTTTTAATTTGTCCTTATCTAATTCAACTCCTATACCAATTCCCTGGGGTACTTCTGCATAACCTTCTTTAATAATGATAGGATTTTTCACAACATCTCCACCAAGGGCAACAGGTCCTGTAGCTTCGCAAGCAAAGTCTAGTCTTTTTATAGTTGAAGCAAACTGCATGGAAGCTGCCGTACTCACTCCTAACTCAAGACAAGAAATGATTGTACAAGGAATATCATAAAGCTCACTAAGTGTCCGCACTTTTAAAGCATTTGATAGCCCACCTCCTGGTCTATACATTTTAAGCCCAAATAGACTTATAGCATCATTATTAATAAGCTGAATTGCATCATGAATATTATAGAGAGATTCATGCGGCATAATGGGGATATGAGATGATTTATTAACAAGTGATAGGCCTTTTATATCATACCATGGAACTGGCTGTTCTATTGCCTCCATATCGTATTTTTCTAAAGTCTTAACCACTTTTACTGCTTCATCAGGAGTATATACTTGGTTAACATCTGCTCTTATTTTTACTTCTTCACCCAAATCCTTTCTAATAGCTTTTAAAAGCTCTTCATCTTTTTTTAAACCTCTGCCAATTTTAAACCTTAAACTTTTATATCCCTGATTCATCCATTTTTCGCCCAGTTTAATCATATTATTAATTGATTCATCATATCCTACTACTCCCGTTAGTGGTATTCTTTCCCTGACTATCCCACCTAACAGTTTGCAAATAGGCACATTAAGCACCTTGCCTAGGATGTCATAAAGCGCTATATCTATTGGACTTTTAGCCAGTGGGCTACCTGGAACTAACTTATCCATTTCTTTCCAAATTTCTTCAATATTAAAAGGATCTTTACCTATTATTAATGGTGCTAAATAATCTTTAATTACGGCTGTAATAGTACTTTGGCCTTCTCGAGAACAGAACATAACGGGTGGCACTTCTCCTAGTCCAATAACTCCTTCATTAGTATACATTTTTATAACAATATACCTACATACACTCCATGGACCTAGAGCACTTTTTAAACTGGTAAAATACTCCGGATTCATACCTACACTTATGGGGTAAATTTCCATTTTTGTAATTTTCATCAAAAAATACCTCCGAATATTATTTTTGAAAATAAATCAAGCTTATTGTTGCTTCTATTTAGTTACCATAAATATATTCTACCTTTATGCTATTTAAGCATAGCGTAGAACTAGAATACTTTTTTGTTAAAATAACTAAACTAACATCTATAAGTATATAAATTTATAATTTTATTAGTTTATTTGGTACCTTTTTTCTAATTCAAGATATTCCTTCAATCCGATAAGTTCGTTAAATTCTTGAAAGGAAATTATCTCATTTATCCTCGAAATCGTAGTTTCTCTGGTGATTAATTCAGTTAAATAATCTTTTAAGCCTTTGGCAGCAGAATATATAGGACCGGTACTATATATTACAATAGAAAAACCCAAACTTTCTAATTCATTATTTGTTAAATTAGGAGTCCTTCCGCCTTCTATTATATTAGCCAAAGTGGGTATATCCTTAAAAAAATTATTAATTTTTTTCATCTCCTCAACGTTCTCTGGTGATTCAATAAAAATAAGATCTGCTCCTACCTGCTGATATATCTTCCCTCTAGAAAGTGCTTCATCCAACCCAAAATTCGTTCTTGCATCTGTTCGGGCAATAATAACAAGATCTTTGTCTTCCCGGGCATCACAGGCAGCTTTTATTTTTTGAACCATATCTTCTTTGGGAATAATTTTTCGCCCCAGCATATGACCACATTTTTTGGGGAATGTCTGGTCTTCTAATTGTATCCCGGCAACTCCAGCTCTTTCATACTCCATAACTGTTCTTCTAACATTTAATGGATTTCCATATCCGGTATCTGCATCAGCAATAACAGGTATTTTAACTGCTTTAGCAATATCACCAGCTCTTTTCGCCATTTCAGTCATAGTGAGTAATCCCACATCGGGTTGCCCAATAATACTTGCAGAAGCACCATAGCCAGTCATATATATTGCCTTGAATCCCATCTTTTCAATCATTTTTGCACTAAAAACATCATATGCTCCAGGAGCTACTAATATTTTTTTGTCTTGTAACAAGTTTCTTAAAAGTCTTGTTTTTCGCAAATTGTTCTCTCCTTATAATATTTTCCAGATATATCTATTGATATCTTAAACATAAGCAAAAAACATGCCAACTCAAAAAGACAGTAAAAAATGCTTCTTTATATTGTTTTGAATGCCCACTAATAAGAAAGGTTACAATGTTGTTGCAATATATTTTAACGATATTGAAACATATAGATAATCATTATTCGAGCCCATAAATCTTCATTTTTCTCCATAATGTCGTTCTGCTAATCCCTAATGTCTTCGCTGCTTGACTTTTATCCCAATCATTGGAATTTAAAGCT
>CAZGKY010000103.1:0-7961 GCA_964525625.1 uncultured Atribacterota bacterium
AGATGGAATCTCGTGACTGGAGTTCAGACGTGTGCTCTTCCGATCTTGAGATATCATTCTTTTATCTTTTTATATTTATTTGTTTTATCTTTAAGATAATTTCATCGGTGATATAGCTTGGTGTAGAGGTTCCTGAAGCAATACCAATTTTTTCTTTTCCTTTAAACCATTCCTTATTAAGCTGTTGCTCATTTTCAATATGATAAGTTTCTATCCCTTCTTTTTTACTTAGATAAGCCAACCTTTTGGTATTAGCACTATTCAATCCACCAATTACTATCATTAAATCTACCGTTTTAGCTAATTCCTGTATAGACTGCTGTCTCAGTCTCGTAGCTTTACAGATAGTATTAAATACCCTTAATTCTTCGGCATAATTAAATATTTCTTTTATTAATTGCTGGAATTGCTCTATATCCTTTGTTGTTTGAGATAGTAAACCAATTTTTTTGGAAAACTGATAATATTTATGTTTCATTTCCTCAACAGACTGAATCACATAAGCTTGATTATCTATATAACTTAATAAACTAGTAATTTCAGGATGATCAATATCCCCTAATACCACAATCTGATACCTGTCCCTTTGTAGAGTTTTAGCTATTTGCTGTAATTGTTTAACATAAGGGCAGGTGGTTTCTATTAACTTGATATTATTATTTTTGGCGTATTCCTCTTCTTTTTTAGAAATACCATGGGTTCTGGTAACAAGATATTTATCAGAAGGTACTTGCTCAATTTCTTTAATGATATTAATACCCTTACTAATAAAATCCTTTATAACCTGTGGGTTATGTATTATTTCACCCAGCATATAAATATCTCTTGAGGGGAAATTAGTTAGGGCTTGTTCCGCTTTTTTTATCGCTCTTTTAACTCCAAAACAAAAACCTATATCTTTAGATTTAATTATTTGCATTTACGATGTCCTCTTATTCTTGTTATAATCTTTAACATCTCACAAACCACATCCTTGACATTCTTATTTGAGGTATTTATAAGAATAGCATCCTCAGGTATAATTAAAGGGGCAGTTTTTCTTTTACTATCAATATAATCACGACTTTTAATCTCTCTTTTGACCTCTGACCAGGAAACCTGAAAGCCTTTTTCTTGAAGTTCTTTGAACCTTCTCATAATTCTGGTATCTTGGTCAGCAGTAAGAAAAAATTTTATATCGGCATTAGGTAAAATTACTGTACCAATGTCTCTTCCTTCGATAACTACTTCTCCATCTTGAGATAAAGCTCTTTGCAATGGGATTAAGTTTTTACGGACTAAAGAATGTCGAGCAACCAAAGATACTTTTTTATTTACTTCAGGACTATGAATTTTTTTAGCTATTGATTGTAGATTAGAAAGAAGATCTTGGTAACTATAATCCGACATATAATTTTGCACCATTTTTCTGGATAGTTCATTCATAGCTTGTGCATTATTTACATCCATATTTGCGCACAAAGCACAGTAGGTTAAATAACGATACAAATCACCAGTATTAATATATTTATAATCCAATTTCTGAGCTAGTTCCCGGGCTACTGTACTTTTTCCTGCACCTGCTGGTCCATCAATAGTAATTATTAAGCTCTTTTTTTTATTATTCCCAACCATAATTCTTTAGTTATTCTCTAAATATTGTGTTAATTTTTTTATTTCTAGCTTTTTTAAAAAGCGATATTGTCCAGTTTTTAAACCATTTACCTTTAATATACCAATTTGTATTCTTTTTAGTTTTAAGACCTGAAAGCCAAGGTAGGAAAACATTCTTTTTATTTGCCTTTTTTTCCCTTCCCGGATGATAATTTTTAATATAGAAATATTTCTATTTTTCTTCAATATTTTTACCTGACAGGGACTGGTAGTAAAAATTGGAGACAGAGGTATACCCTGTTCTAAGAGTTTTAAATCTTTTTCTTTTGGTATACCTTTAACTTTAACCACATATACTTTATTAACCTTATTTTGGGGTTGAGTTATTTTATTAATTACAACTCCATCATTGGTTAAAAAAACTAAACCTTCTGAATCAAAATCTAATCTACCAGCATAACTTAATTTTACTTTTATTTTTTTAATTATATGAAAAATTGTAGGTCTGCCCAAAGGATCATTAGTTGTGCACAAGTAACCACGAGGTTTATTTAACAATATATATATTTTAGGAATATTTTTTTTAATAATTTTATTATTAACTTCTACTTTATCATTATACGGATTAATTTTAGTGCCTAATTCGGTTATCACAACACCATTTACTTTTACTTTCCCTTGGACAATTAATTTCTCACATTTCCTACGAGAATCAATTCCCATTTTAGCCAGAAAACTATGTAATCTTATTTTCTCCATTTTGAATTTCCAGTTCCCCTAAGGAAGGTAAATCTGATATACTTTTCAAACCAAAATGTAATAAAAATTTATCAGTAACTCTATATAAATAAGGATTTCCAGGAATCTTTTTTTTACCTTTTATTTTTATAAAACCGCTTTTTAATAGGTTTAGCAATACACTACTACAATCAACTCCTCTTATTTTTTCAATTTCCATACGAGTTATTGGTTGATTATAAGCAATAATGGCTAATGTTTCAATGGAAGCTTTTGATAAAACATATTTTTTATCATTATTAAATAGTTTCTTTATCCATGGGGAATATTCAGGTTTAATAGCAAAGGTAAAACCACCGGATACTTCTTGAATAAAGAAAGAGTGTTGATCTAAGTTATATTCTTCTTGCCAGCTTTTTATTATATTCTTGACCTCTTCAGTTTTTAAACCAGTAATGTGAACAATTTTTTTTAGGGACAGAGGTCTATCAGCGGCAAAAAGGAGTGCCTCAACAATTCTTTCCCATTTTTTTATCACTGTTGAGATGTCTTTTTTTTCTTTAATTTTTTATCTTCCTTTCGATAAAAAAGTATCTCACCAAAATTTTGTGATTGCACATAATCTACCTTGCCCTGGCATATTAATTGCAACAAGGCTAAAAACGTAATTATTATTTCTATCCTGTGGCAGTTTTTTGAGACTATCTGACTGAAAGTTAATCTGTTACCACTTCTAAATAATTTTTCTTCAATCTCTTTCATCTTTTTTATAATATTACTTTCATTATCTTTAAAATCAATTAGTAAAGGTTTATTATTTCTATTTAAAATTGATTCAATAGCCAACAATAGGTCTGAATAATCATATTCTTGAGAGATTTCATGGTAATTATCCCCAGAATGAAAACATTTTAAGTAGATATCTTTTTGCTGTAATTCTTTTTCAGTAAATATCTGGATTAATGATTGATATTTTTTATATTCAGTAAAATTATCTTCTTGGAAAAAGAGAGTAGCCTCTTCTGTCTCTTCATTAATATGCTCTTGAGAAGAAGGTAATAATAGGTTTGATTTCCATAATATTAATTCTGAAACAGCTATGATAAAACTCGCTACAATCTCTAAATTAATATATTCTCTATTACTAATTAGCAGGTATGATAAATAATCTTCAATGATTTTTAAGAGAGATATTTGGTCAAGCTGCGTTTCTCGATTTTTTACTTTTAGATATAGTTGTTGGACTGAATTTGACATTTGTTCAATTGTAATAATGGATAAGCTATTATTGAGCATAATCTATTTTCATCGCTTTTTTTACTTCGCTTAAAGTAATTTTTGCTACTTTCCTGGCCTCTTGACTGCCTTTTTCCAGAATATCCCATACTAACTTACAGTTATTTTCATAATATTTCCTTTTTTCTCTAAAATTTTCAAACGAATTTATTAATATATCAGCCAAATGTTTTTTACAAGAAACACATCCTAACCGAGCATGGCTACACTTGGTTCTAATATCTAATATTTCATCTTTATTAAAGAGTTTATGATAATCAAATACAACACAAATGTCTGGATGTCCAGGGTCAGATAATTTTATTTTCTCAGGATCGGTTATCATAGACATAACCTTTGTTTTAATTATCTCTGGACTATCAGATAAGGTAATATCATTATTTAGACTTTTACTCATTTTTCTACCGTCTGTTCCCAAAATCTTAGGAGTAGTAGATAACTTAAGTTCTGGAATAGTAAACACATTCTGATATAGGTTATTAAATCTTCTACCTATTTCCCTTGCTAATTCTACGTGAGGAGATTGGTCTTCGCCTACCGGTACAGCGTTCGCTTTGTATATTAATATATCTGCAGACATTAGAACTGGGTAACCTAACAATCCATAGCCCATATTCTCTTTTAAGTCTAAATCTCTCACCTGTTCTTTTACTACTGGATTTCTTTCTAACCAGGAAAGAGGGGTAATCATTGAGAGAAGAAGGTGTAATTCGGCATGTTCTGGAACATGAGATTGAATTAATAAAGTACTTTTATTCGGATCTATTCCTGCGCTTAACCAATCAATTACCATTTCCATAATATTTTCTTTCATCATCTCAGTCTGATTATATCCTGTAGTAAGGGCATGCCAGTCTACAACACCATAATAGCATTTATAATCCTCCTGTAATCTTACCCAATTAACTAATGCACCAAAATAATTTCCTAAATGTAATTTGCCAGTCGGTCTCATTCCGCTAAATATAATACCTTTCATGTATACTGCTCTCCTCCTTAATTTTTCAGTAAATAAATTTTCTATGAATATTATTTAAATAAATATACGATAAAAGTAATCAACAATAGGCAGAATTATTCTTCTAATAATACCAGAAAAAAATAAAAAAAGTATTATCAGCATTCCATAGGTTTGATTTATCTTATCATAAGTATGTGCTAAATGTTTTGGTAATAAACCTGATACAATATGGTGACCATCTAACGGTGAAATCGGTATTAAATTAAAAAAGGCTAAGGCAATATTGATAAATATTCCCGTATGTAATAAAGTAAACCAACCCTGGGCTAATCTAAAATAAAAAAAAGAATTGAATATCACCTTTTGAAATATAAGATTACTTGTTCTTAACAATAAAGAAAATAGCAATGCTGTTATAATATTTGCTAATGGTCCAGCTAAAGACACCTTAATCATATCTTTTCTTGGGTTATTAAAATTACTATAATTAACAGGAACTGGTTTTGCCCAACCAATACGAAATATAAATAACATTATAGTGCCCACTGGATCGAGATGAGCAATAGGATTAAGTGTTAATCGACCAGCCAATTTAGCAGTAGGATCTCCAAAATAATTAGCAACAAAACCATGAGCATATTCATGAACAGTAATGGCAACTAATATTGCTGGTATACTCCAAGTAATCCCAAAGAGTCTATCTAACATAAGTTCATATAATTCCTTTTGTTAAGAGTCTTTTTACGAAAGATATTTCTTCTTCTCTATTATTTAAAATTTCATTCATTTGTAAATAAAATATTAGCTTTAATATTTTAGCATAAATAGGTCCAGGCTTCATTCCTAAGTCAGTTAAATCTTTTCCCGAAAGGAAAATAGCTGTTTTTTTATATTTTGTTATATATTTTTCTATTCTTTCCCTAACCAGATTATCTCCCGTAGTTTCTAATAATACCAAAAACAATAATTCATTAGCTTTATTATGTAAATAATAATAAATGTTACTAGGGAATAAATCTCTCTGTTTTAAAAATTCAATCGTATCTTCTTTATCAGAAATCATACTGGTAATGATATCTATTGTATTTTTAGTAAGCTCTATTCTTTTAGTTAAATTTTTAATCTCTATCTGGGAATATTGTAAGAAATAATAAAGATACAAAATGCTTTTATTTATTTTTTCCTCGGGATATTTGTTATACCATAATTTCATAAAATATTCAATTTGCCTAAATTTCTCAATTAAATTGGGTGATAATGATAATTTGGGTATTATTCCGGAAAGAACTGCTAATTCATCCATTCTGGTCAATATCTTTACTGGATCTTTTTCCTGTAAAATAGTTATAAATTCCTCACTCAGCCTCTTTTTTCTAATTCGGGAAATTAAGCCTTCATGAACTGCTTTTCTTAAAAACTTTTCAGTAGAATATTCAATAGTAAAATTATATCTTTTTTCAAATCTAACTGCTCTAATAATCCTGGCTGGATCTTCTGTAAAACTCAAACTATACAATATTCTTATTTTTTTTTGCTCTAAATCTCTTTGTCCACCAAAAAAATCTAATAATTTTCCGAATTTTTCTTGATTAAGCTGAATAGCCATTGCATTTATGGTAAAATCTCTTCGGTATAAGTCTTTTTTAATAGAAGCAAACTCTACTTCTGGTAATGCCGCGGGAAATTCATAAAATTCTCTTCTAGCAGAAGCAAAATCTATTTTAATTCCATTTGGTAAAATAACAACTGCTGTCCGAAATTTTTGGTGAGTTTTTATTTTGCCTTTTATTTGTTGACAAAAATAATGCGCAAATTTGATAGCATCTTCTTCCACTACAATATCAAGATCTAAATTGGGAATGCCTAAAAGCAAATCTCTGACAATTCCACCGACCATAAAAACAGAGTAACCTAAATGGTCACCCAATTTACCAATTTGTAGTAAAGCTGAAAGAACATCTGGGCTAAAATATTGAAACATCAAAGATTTTATTTTTTCATTATTATATCCACCCTGTTCTCTTCCTTTTTCAAATAGAGAGTATGATTCTTTATTAATACCATGTTCTCCATGTAAACTTCTAATTAGATCAGTTCTGGTTATAATTCCTTCTAATTTTCCTTGTTTATCTAATACTAAAACTCGACCAACATCATGTTTAATCATCATTTCTTGTATCTCTAATACAGGAGTTAGGGGATTAGCGCTGATAATATTCTCCGACATATAAATATCAACTGTTTCATTTTCATAATGATGATGTTTTGCTTTATAAATTTCTTGTCTGGTAATAATACCTACTAATTGTCCATTCTTCATTACTGGGAAGCCAGTATGTCCATATCTTAACATTATTTTGTAAGCTTCTTCTATACTGGTCTGGACGTCTAGAGTTTTTACAGGGGTAGTCATAATGTCTTTAGCCAAAGTTTCAGGTTTAATATGTTCCTCTAAAACTGTTTTTATTTTCTTTTCTAAATCTAATAAAGAATAATCCCTTACTACCGCAGATGCAGCTTGAGAGTGACCTCCACCACCTATTTCTTTTAACATTTCACCTATGTCTGCTGAATTACGCCTACTTCTGGCCACAACATATATTCTATTTTTCATTTTTACTAGTACGAAAATAATATCACTATTTACAATTTCTATTAATTTATGGGTGATTAATGCTAAACCTTCAATATACTCATTTACAGTAGCCTGGGCGAAAACAACGCTAACCCCTTTAAAATATAATTCTTTAGAGTTTAAAATAAGTTGATTTAGTAGTTTTTTTTGTTTTAGATTTAAGCCGATATTAGTAAATTTGTTTACAGTTCTTAAATTTACTCCTTTTGAAAAAAGATAACTCAGAACATCAATATCATCTTTGGCAGTAGTTGAAAAGGATAGGGAGCCTGTATCCTCATAAATACCAAGTGCGAACAAAGTAGACTCTAATGGTGTAATTGGTATGTTTTTCTTGATAATTTCTTTTAATAATATTGTAGTTGTAGCCCCTACTTTTTCTATTTTACTTTGAGCAGAAATAATATCATTTTCCGAAGAAGGGTGGTGATCATAAATAATAACTGTCAGATGCTCTTTATCTAAAATTGATTCAAAAACACCTATTCTATCTCTTTGTCTGGTATCAACAATAATCAATTCGGTTATTTTATCAATATCTATAGTTTTTAATGAAGAAATATTTAAAGCGTTTTCGTATAATAACAGAAACTTTCTCACATTTTCTTCTATAGCACCAGGAAAAATAGCTAAAGCATCGGTATAAATCTTTTTTGCTGCAATCATTGCCGCAAGGCAATCAAAATCTGCGCTAGTATGACCAATAATGACTTTCATAATATTATTTCCATATTCTGC
>CAZGKY010000104.1:0-7932 GCA_964525625.1 uncultured Atribacterota bacterium
AGATGGAATCTCGTGACTGGAGTTCAGACGTGTGCTCTTCCGATCTAAATAACATATTTACAGAGCTGGCAAGAAGGTACATAATGTGATAAATTTAAATTATAAGATGAAAACAGAAAATAGCATAAGGAAGGATGAAGTTCATTTTTGGAATTATCTGAAAGAAGGGATTCTTAATCTTATTTTTCCTCTGATTTGTGAGAATTGTGGCAAATTGATAAAAGAAGCCAAAGGTTATAGTATTTGCGATGATTGCCTTAAGCAGATTAAAATAATTTCTCCTCCTTATTGTTATCAATGTGGTAAACCTTTTTCTCCAGAAGTTGAGTTTGAAAAAGAAGCTCTATGTGCTGATTGTCTTAATAAAAAACAACATTTCTATTTTGTTAGAACTGTAGTTTATTATCAGGGAATATTGAGAAAATGTATCCATTTACTTAAATATAAAAAGCAGGTAAAATTAATTAAACCATTGGCTGATTTAATGATTAAATATCTTCAAGAAGATGATCTGATAGATATAAGAAGAATAGACTTAATTATCCCGGTTCCTTTATTTATAGATGATTATAGAAAAAGGGGTTTTAATCAGAGTTCATTATTGGCAAAATATATTGCGGATTATTTTTCTGTTTCCTTTTCTGAAGATTTATTATGGAAAGTTAAAGGTAATCTTTCTCAAGTTGGATTATCAAAAACAGAGCGGAAAAGCAATGTAAAGGATGTTTATACTGTTAATTCATCTTTTCCCGAAAAAAATATTTCCCGGCTTCTGTTGATTGATGATATCTATACCACTGGTGCTACTATAGAAGCTTGCTGCCTGGAATTAAGGAAAATAGCAGTAAAAGAAATTTATGTTTTAACTTTAGCTAGGGGGTTGTGAATAATGTCAGGTAATCCCTCCTTAGAGCTGTGGTTGAAAGTCGATGCCAGCCGCAGGCAAAACGACCCACGTAAGGTAACGATTATAAGTTACTGAGCATGGTGCGGCTTTGGAGTAAGACCTGCCTTATCATCTCGAAATGATAAGAGAAGAGTAGTAGTGAAAAGATAGCGAACCTCTCAGCAGGCGAGTGTGGGGGAAAAGACCAGGTCAGTCTAAGGAGGGAATCATGGCAGGCAAGAAAAGACTTATCCGCTTGTTATGAGAAGGTAAAAGTAAGTAATTTTTATAAATAAAGTGGAAAATAAAATAATATAAATGTTATAATATAATTAAAATAAAATATAAAATAGCTAAGAACGATTATTAGTAGAAAAATCTTAGTTAGCAAGATATATAATCAGTTGATGGAATTTTTTTATTTTCATAAAAAAATCTTTAATGACAGTTAAATAGGCAAAATTCTAAGTTGAATGGCAACTTGAAATTAGTAAGGATTAGGAATTTACCTGGCTTTCTGGTGGAAATAATTTAACTGAAGGAGGATAAGAATAAGGAATTTAATTATTAAAGGGAAACAATTTGAAGTAACAGACTCCCTGGAAAATTATATCAAGAAAAAAATGAAAAAATTACAAAAATATTTTGATCAGATTATGGAAGCTGTTGCTACCATTAGTGTAGAAAAAAATAGGCATATATTTGAAGTCACTCTACAGGCTAAAAAGGCAATTATTAGAGCAGAGGAAGAAAGTGACGATATTTATAATTCTATTGATAGAGTAATAGCAAAGCTGGAGAGGCAGATTATTAAATATAAGGAAAAACTTTACTATAAATATGGAAACGAATATAACAAAGAACCTGTTTCTAATATTTTAGAAGAGGAAGGATATCATCTTGGTGATAAATCTAACCAGGATAGAAAGATTGTAAAGACTAAAAGATTTGCCATAAAACCAATGTCTCCGGAAGAGGCTAGTTTACAGATGGAACTCTTGGGACACAATTTCTATGTTTTTAGTAATGAGGAGACCGCTCAAATCAATGTTATCTATAAGAGAAAGGATGGCAATTTCGGTTTGATTGAACCAGAAGTGTAAAAAAGAGGGGGACCTAATGAGTAATATTTCCATAAATGATT
The DNA here is from genome assembly GCA_964525625.1 of uncultured Atribacterota bacterium. Lineage (GTDB taxonomy): Bacteria > Atribacterota > Phoenicimicrobiia > Phoenicimicrobiales > Stramentimicrobiaceae > Stramentimicrobium. The sequence continues at coordinate 2,031 of CAZGKY010000104.1, forward strand.
TTCGCAATTTTATTATTTCACCTCAGTTTGCTTCCAGGATAACAGAGATTGAAAAATCTATAAATTCATTAAATGGAGTGTTATTTTCCAAAATTGTTCTAGCTGATAATAAAGAAATAAAGGAAATTCATATTATTACCAGAGATTTATTTAGCCCCAAAAAGATTAGTCGCGATGTGGAATCGCTTTTGATGGCAAAATATAATATTGCCATTGATTATCGTAAAATCAGCATTGCTCAGGTAACAGAAGAAAAAAGCCATTCTCAAAGATTAAAATTTACTGATTTGTTAATTACTTCTGAGGGTGATAATTTACAAGTAATAGTTAAACTGGAAAACAATAATAAAATATTTGAAGGTAAAATTAACTGTGTAAACTGGGATAAAAACAGAGAATATATAATTACCAGAGCTACTCTGGAGGCAATTACCTCTTTTTTAAGTGGCAAGGTTTTTTTTCAAATAGAAGAGATTAAAAAGGTAAATCTGGAAGAAAGAGAAGTAGTTTTGATTTCTATAAATTTAATTAATGAGCAAGGAAAGGAGAATTTAGTTGGGGCTGCCCTAATAGAGGATGACCATTATAAGTCTTTAGTAAAGGCAATATTAAAGGCAGTCAATCGAAGAATCCTGGTTAAATAAAATAGTTGAGAAAAATTGATCTAATTATTTAGCAAGATAGGTCGGTGATTCTTAGATAAAACCATTTAAAAGGAGATAATAAGTAGCAAAAAACGTTCTATAACCGAGCGAAGCGAAGCGGTTTTTGCTTGTTCTTTTAGAACAAAGAAAAACCGTGGAGGTGCGACATGAAAATTAATAAAGCCAAAATCATTAGCTTTTTAATTAGTGTCATGGCCTTGCTACTGGCCGGTGGCGCCAAATTTAAATGGTAAATAACTGAGGGTCACCGACCTATTTTTGTAATTTTAGAATGGGAGAATATGGATTGAACTTTAAGATAAAAATTTTTATTTCTTTTATTGTATTATTGGCTATTACTGTCTTTATCCTGCTACTTCCTACCATGCCCGAGTTTTCTGGTATCTGGCTACCTATAATGTTTTTTATTATTATTGCTGTTTTGGCTGAATATTTGGCTGTTTATTTACCTGCTGGCGGTAAAATTACCGTTGCCTTTCCCATAAGTTTTGTGATTATCCTGGTTTATGGTCCAGCTATGGCTATGCTTTTAGAGGCTTTAAGTGTGGTTTGGGAGATTTTTAGAAAGAAAGAAGTTTGGTATAAAACTATTTTTAATGTAGCTCAATATTCTCTATCTTCAGGATTAGCGGGGGTAATATATTTATTTACTGGTGGTCTGGTAGGGAAACAAAATTTCATTAATTATTTGCTACCAGCAGCGTTATGTGCGCTCACTTATTGTTTAGTCAACTCTTTCCTGGTGGCTATGGTGATCTCTCTTGATTCAGGAATGAATATAGGAAAGGTATACCGAATAAATATGAAAGAAGTACTACCTAGCTATTTAGCTGAAGCGCCACTGGGCTTCATTATGGCTATTATCTATGTGCAGATTGGTATTTCAGGTATCCTTTTATTCTTCTTTCCCCTCTTTTTAGCCCGACAATCCTTTGAATTATATACCAGAATGCGTAAAATGTATTTAGATACTATTCGCACCCTGGCCGCCACTATTGATGCTAAAGATCCCTATACCCATGGTCATTCAGAGCGAGTTTCTCGTATGGCTGTGCAATTGGCCAAACAACTAGAATTTCCAGAAACGGAAATAGAATACCTTGAATATGCTGCTATCTTGCATGATATTGGTAAAATAGGAATAGAAGATCGTATACTTGGTAAAAAGGATAAATTAACCGAACAAGAATATGAAAAAATTAAAGAACATCCGGTTATTGGAGCTAATATAATTGAATCAATTGAATTTTTAAAAAAATGTTCTAAAGCTGTTTTATATCACCATGAACGGTTTGATGGTAGGGGGTATCCTCATGGTTTGAAGGGTGAGGCAATACCAAAAGCAGCTCGACTGTTGGCTATAGTAGATGCTTATGATGCAATGAACTCTGATCGTCCTTATCGCAAAAAATTATCAAGAGTAGAAATTTTACAGGAATTTGAAGACGGAGCAGGTAGACAATTTGACCCAGTTATGGCCAAAGCTTTTATTTCTTTGGTGAGAGAAGAGAGGATGAATTAATGTTATATATAATTATTATCATTATTAGTATTATTACCGGTTTATTACGGGGTGGTGAGCTGGAGAGGCTGGCCAATATTTATATAAAAGGAGTCTATTTATTTGCCATGGCCCTCTTCTTAAGGATAGCAGTAGAGATATTCGAATGGTTAGATTTTTCTTTTATGCACAGCTATAGCCCTTATTTAATAATTATTTCTTATTTGTTATTGATTTTTGTATCGATGCATAATATAAAACAACCTGGTTTTAAGTATATTATTTTAGGTTTATTACTTAATGCTTTTGTTATCACAGTCAATGGAGGCAGAATGCCAGTTTTAATAAGAAATGGTATTATAAAAAATATTAGTACAGGTAATTTTATAGAGACACAAACCAGAACAATTCATTCTCTGATAAATAACAATACATTATTTGCTTTTTTAGGGGATGTTATTACTATTCCCAAACCTTTTCCAGAAACAGTTATTATTAGTGTTGGTGATGTTATGATATTCATCGGTTTATTTGTTCTTATTCACAAAACCATGATGAGAGAGGACAAAGTATCAGCAGAAGAAGAAGAGATGAGCATAGAATAATATAGGAAGGAAATTTCTTAGGATGATTAATATTACCGGTAGATTATTTGGAGATTCTAATCTTAGAGAATTAAATAAATTGAAACCATGGGTGGAAAAAATTAATCAACTGGATTCAGAAGTAAAGGAACTAACAGATGTTGAGCTAAAAGGGAAAACGGAATATTTTAAAAAGAAACTTGTTGATGGTGCTTCTTTAGAGGAAATACTACCAGAGGCTTTTGCCGTAGTACGGGAGACTGCTTATCGAACTATTAATATGCGCCATTTTGATGTTCAATTGATAGGTGGTATAGTATTACACCAGGGGAAAATTGCGGAGATGGCTACTGGTGAAGGTAAGACATTGGTAGCCACTCTACCAGCTTATTTGAATGCTCTTACTGGAAAAAGTGTACATATTGTTACAGTTAATGATTATTTAGCCAAAAGAGACCGTTTCTGGATGGGTCCTGTTTATGAGTTTTTAGGATTGAAGGTGGGCTTAATTCAACATGATATGAATACCCAACAAAGAAAAGAGGCTTATCAATCAGATGTAGTCTATGGGACTAATAACGAATTTGGCTTTGATTATTTAAGAGACAATATGAGTATTAGTCCTGAGGAAATTGTCCAGCACGAGCATGAATTTGCTATCATTGATGAAGTTGACAGTATCTTAATTGATGAAGCCAGAACCCCACTTATAATATCTGGACCAACAGAAGAATCTACTAATAAATATTTTCAAATAGATAAATTAATCTATCAATTGAAGGAGGAGCGGGACTTTAAGATAAACGAAAAGGAAAGGACTGCCTACTTGACGGAAGAGGGAGTAACCAGGATGGAGAACTTGCTGGGAGTTGATAATTTATATGCCCAAAATAATGTCCATTTGCAACACCATATTATTCAAGCTCTAAGAGCTCATAAACTGTTTAAGAGAGATGTGGATTATGTGTTAAAAAATGGTGAAGTGATTATTGTAGATGAATTTACCGGACGTCTTATGTTTGGTAGGAGATATAGTGATGGTTTACATCAAGCTATTGAGGCTAAAGAAAATGTGGCTATTGCTCGTGAGAGTCAAACCTTAGCTACTATAACCTTTCAAAATTTTTTCCGCTTATATCGAAAATTAGCTGGCATGACTGGCACAGCAAAGACTGAAGAAAATGAGTTTATTGAAATCTATAACTTACCAGTAGTAGTAATTCCTCCCAATAGAAGATTAATAAGATATAGTTATCCTGATGTAATTTACAAAACTGAAAAGGAAAAGTTTGAGGCCGTTGTGCAAGAAATTAAAGAATTACATCAACAAGGAAGACCAGTATTAGTAGGCACAGTGTCCATTGAAAAATCGGAAAGATTAAGTAAAATGTTGCGCAAGGAAAACATTGAACATAATGTTTTGAATGCTAAGAATCATGAAAAGGAAGCAGAAATTGTAGCTGAAGCTGGTCAAAGAGGGAAAGTAACTATCTCAACTAATATGGCCGGAAGAGGTACGGACATTGTTTTAGGTCCAGGTGTAGCAGAAATGGGAGGATTGCATGTTATTGGCACTGAACGGCATGAAAGCAGGAGAATTGATAATCAACTGAGAGGTAGGGCTGGTAGACAGGGTGATCCTGGATCTTCTCGCTTTTTTTTATCCCTGGAAGATGACCTTTTACGTTTATTTGGTTCAGAAAGAATTGCTGGTTTCATGGAAAAATTAGGAGTAGAAGAAGGGACACCTATTGAACATCCTTTTATTACTCGGTCTATAGAAGGAGCACAGAAAAGAGTTGAGGCAAGAAATTTCGAGATTAGAAAACAATTATTAGAATTTGATAATGAAATGGAATTCCAGAGAAAGATTATCTATGAACAGAGAAGAACAGTTTTATTTAGTAATGATATCAAGGATATCATCTGGGGTATGATTGAAGACACGGTAAACAATATGTTACAAAGATATACCAGCAAAGATGTTTACCCGGAAGAATGGAATTTAGAGGCTCTTAAAGAACATTTTTATGAAATTTTCGGAATGGCAATAACCTTACCCAAAGATGTTACCAAATTAACGGTTGCCTCTCTGCGTGATAATTTATGGGAAAAGGCTAAAGAAGGTTACCAAAATAAAGAAAATGAACTTAGCTCCATCTTAATGAGGCAGATAGAAAAGATGATTTTACTTAGGATAGTAGATCGTGAATGGAAGGACCATCTGAAAAGATTAGATGACTTAAAACAGGGTATTGGTTTAAGAGCCTATGGGCAGAAAGATCCTTTAATGGAATATCACTTTGAAGCTCATAATATGTTTCAAAATATGATTGAAAATATAAAGGAAGATAGTATAAAGTTCATCTATCGGGTTAAGATTCAACAAAGACCACCGATAATAGAAAGAGAACAAGAGGCTAATCAGAAAGTTAAAATATTAGGACCGACAAAGAGTGAACCAAGAAAGATTGTGGAAAAGGGTATAACTGCAAAAAAAAAGATTGGTAGGAATGATCCCTGTCCTTGTGGTAGTGGGTTAAAATATAAATATTGTTGTGGCAAGTAAGTTGTAAGTTCATTTCTTAAATAGATAAAATTTTTTCAAGAAAGTTAATTAAAAAAGGAAAGGTGTTCTAAACTAATGATAGAAATTGATAGTATCGCGCTAAAATCGAGAATAAATTGGTTAAAAAATAAAATAAAAGAATTAGGAGATCATCTTTGAAGTTGACCGTAAAGAAAGTCGTATAAAAGATATTACCAGACAGATGCAATCTAATTCATTCTGGCAGAAACAGGAGCAAGCCCATCTTCTAAACAAAGAGTTAAAAGATTTAAAAAGTACATTAGAGGAATACCAGGATATTAATGAACAAATAGAAGAATTATCTATTCTTTATGAATTGAATAGTCAGGAGAATAATAGCGAGGTCTGGCAGGAAATTTCTGTTAAAATTCAGAATTTAGAGCAAGCTATTAGCAGTCAAGAAAAAAGTCTTCTTTTTGCTGGAGAATATGATAAGCACAATGCCATTGTATCTATTCATCCCGGTGCGGGTGGGACGGAGTCCCAGGACTGGGCAGAGATGTTACTTAGAATGTATCAGATCGGAAGAGCGTCGTGTAGGGAAAGAGTGTAGGATAGGGTG
>CAZGKY010000105.1:0-7851 GCA_964525625.1 uncultured Atribacterota bacterium
TTGCCAATAGACAAAAAAATTACATGACGTTACTAATTTTACTTTAATTTTAAATTTTATTATTTATTATTTTTTTATTGTTCTATTTTTCCAATTAGCAAGCAGGGTCTAAGTAAATAAAAAATTATTTTTCAGTGCTTAGGATCATCTCGGGTAACATTATAATACTGTCGGCAAAAAAATTGGTTTAGAAAATAAATAGTGTCACATTTATAGGTAATCAAGGAATGTTTAAATTTCTCCACGTACTTTAAAAAAAGTAATAGCCATATTTTCTATCATCCTGGTTATCTCATTTCTAATAATCTGTTTGATCTCTTTCGCATTACAAAAACCTAATACCTCATCTCTCCAAAGTTCATAGTTCTTATAGGTACCAGCTCTGCATTCCAGGTAATAGGCTACTGGAAAATCTTCTCCTATTACCCAAACCCTGAACCATATACTGCCCACTTTTCTGGCTTTTTCCTCTTCTTGATACAGATAGGCCTCCTCAGCAGGTATCTCTTGATACGGAATGCTAGCAAAATTATTTTTAAACTTAAGCCGGGCATAATCTGAAAGCTCTTCACTGCTTAAACCAATCAAGAAGGCTTGTTCTCCCTGAACTTTAACATATATATAGCCAAATTTTTCTACATCCTTAAAATCACGGTATAATATATCATCAAGTGATTCCTGGGCATGTATGATACTGGTAGGGATAAAAAGAAGTATTAAGATTAACCACACAACAAATCTTCTGTCCATTATTCACTCACCTCAACTCTTATTATCTTTTCTACAGTATTGTTTGATGTTTGAGTATAATTTGCTTAGCTAATTCATCCAATTTTTGAAAATCCTCCTTTCTGGGATAGCCTTTACAAATAACTGTTGGTAATAAATCTAACTTTAAATTGCTTATTATCTGTAATACATCCTGTTCCATTTTGCTTCCCCAACCATAGGAGCCAATAATTCCTGCAAACCTTGTTTTTGGCTTTAAAACATGACAGAGATAAGCCGCATAGATTATCTGGGGGTGAGGACCTGTTATGACAGTAGGAGAGGCTAATATAAGAGTCGCTGCTTCAACTAAGGACATAGCCAGCTCACCGATATCAGTATTAGTCAAACGATAGGGAGTTACCTTAATACCTCCTTTTATTAACCTTTCTACTAAATAATTCACCATTGCTTCAGTACTACCATGCATAGAAACCCAAGGGATAACTACTTCATTCTTTACTGAATCTGAAACCCATTCCTGATAATGTTTCATGATAAAGTCAGGATTTTCATAAATCGGACCATGGCTTGGGGCAATAAGATCAATATTTAATTCTCTTAATATCTGGAGATGTTTCTCAATATACTGGCGGAAAGGCATCATAATTTCAGCATAGTATCGTTTAGCTGCTAAATAGATATTACTATTAGCTGAAGCCCATATTTCACTACTAGCAAGGTGTGAACCAAATAAATCACAGGTAAATAGAACCCTCTCTTTGGGAAGGTAAGTTAAAAATGTTTCTGGCCAATGCACCCAGGGTGCAAAAATAAACTGCATTTCCTGGGTACCAAATTTAAAAATCTCTTTATCCTTTATTTCCAGGAAATCATCCGAAGTTAAATGTAATTCATCAATCAATAATTCCCGACAACGGGCATTGGTAATTATCTTGCAACCGGGAAACCTTACTAACACCTCCTTGAGGCAACCAGCATGATCCTGTTCTGCATGCTGGGCAATGACATAGCTAACTTTTTCTACTTGTGACTCCTTGATGTTCCGAAAAAGCTCCTCACCCTTGGAAGGATCTACAGTATCAATGAGTAAGGCTTCCATGTTATTTTTTATTAGATAAGAATTATAGCTAGTTCCCTCAGGTAAGGGAATAATTTCATCAAATAGTCTTCTATCCCAATCCTGGGTTCCAATAAAATAGATATCTTCTGAAATTTTTTTAACGACCAAAATTACTCCTCCTTTTCGAATTCATCTTTACTAGCACCACATAAAGGACAAACCCAATCCTCAGGTAAATCTTCAAAAGAGGTTCCAGGTTCAATATCAGATTCAGGGTCTCCTTTTTCAGGATCATAAATATACCCACAAACTGTACATCTGTAGCGATCCATTAGTACACCTCCTTCCCTTTTTGTTTATTATCATCCAATTAATATGGCATACACTGTATAATTTATAACATATTGTGTATAGGATAATACACAAATATTTTTATTAATTCAGAAAAGAATTGTTCTGATCAGTGAAATTTGTTTATTTTAAAACTCTGTCTTAACTATTTTCAGAAATTTTTTTTATTCTTTCCTTAAGCAGATTGAGAACCAAATCTGGTTGTGCTCTGCCCTTGGTATATTTCATAACTTGTCCTACTAAAAAATGAATAGCTTTATCTTTTCCAGAACAATAATCCTCTACAGTAGGCCAATAATCTTTAATAATATGTTCAATTATATCATCAATTTCTTGTTTATTGCTAATTTGAGTAATGCCACTTTTTTCTACTAAATCAGTGGCGCTTTGTCCTGTTCTAAACATCTGTTCCAAGATGCTTTTGGCTATTTTATTGCTGATAATCTTTCTATCTATCAGTAGTAATAACTCAACTAATCTGGAAGCAGTAACAGGACATTTCTTTATATCAATATCACCTTCAGAAAGAAGGTGCAGTAATTCTCCCAGAATCCAGTTAGCTATTTTTTTGTAATCAGGGTATATTTGGGTAGCCTGTTCGAAATAATCACCTAAGGACTTTACTTCTACCAAACGGCGGGCATCATACTCAGAAAGCTTAAAATTGGTAATAAATCTTTCTTTTTTCTGTTCTGGTAATTCAGGAAAATTTTTCTTTGTTTCTGCAATCCAGTTTTGGTTAATAACCAAGGGTAGTAAATCGGGTTCAGGGAAATATCTATAATCCTGAGCCTCTTCTTTACTCCGCATAGCTGAAGTTTTGCCAGCTACTTCATCCCAGCGCCTGGTTTCCTGTACTACTATCTCTCCTTGTTCGATCAATCTTCTTTGTCGCTTAATTTCATAATCCAGTGCCAGCCTGATGGCTCGGAAAGAATTCATATTTTTTACTTCAGTCTTGGTTCCTAATCTTCCTTTTCCCCTTTCTCGAATAGAAATATTAGCATCACAACGTAGAGACCCTTTTTCTAAATTACCATCACACACATCCAGGTACTGTACCATATTTCTCAATTTCTGAAGAAAAATAACTGCCTCCTCTGAAGAGCAGATATCAGGCTCAGTTACTATTTCTAATAATGGAATGCCGGAACGATTATAATCAACCAGCGAATAAACAATCTTACCTTCTTTCTCCCAATGGACTAGCTTACCAGCATCCTCCTCCAGATGTACTCTGTTAATTCTAATCTTTCTACTTTCTGAACTATTTTCTTCTTTTAACATTAAAAAACCATTTACTGCCAATGGTTGATTATACTGAGAAATTTGATAAGCTTTTGGTAAATCAGGATAAAAATAATTCTTTCTATGAAAGATATTAGTATTGTTGATATGACAATTTAAGGCAATAGCAGCCCTTAAAGCTAATTCCACTGCTTTTTTATTCAGCACCGGAAGGCTTCCTGGTAATCCAAGACATACTGGACAGGTGTGGGAATTAGGTTTTTGATCAATATATTCTGTACTACAATGACAAAACATTTTGGTTCTGGTCAATAACTGTAAATGTATTTCTAAGCCAATTACAATATCACCTGGCATGATAAACTCCAATCTTTTTTATTTATATCCATAAATAAAATACTAAAAATATATGCTTATTGCTACAGACTTTGATCCTTTAAAAATGATAAGTTCGGTTTTTTTGCTTTAATTTCCTTCCATTCTTGTTCTAAATTATAAGCAACTCTTAATATTTTCTCTTCTTCAAAAGAACGTCCGATAATTTGAAGTCCGATCGGTAAATTTTCCCTGTTAGTAAAACCACAATTTATAGATAGACCTGGCAAACCAGCTAAATTTACGGGCAAGGTATAAACATCAGTTAAAAACATAGTAATGGGATCAGCTATCCTCTCTCCTACTTTAAAGGGAGGCACGGGAGAAGTGGGACAAATCAATAGATCGTATTTTTGAAAGACATTATCAAAATCTCTCTTAATGAGTGTCCTTACCTTCTGTGCTTTCAAATAGTAAGCATCATAATACCCAGAACTTAAAGCATAGGTCCCTAACATAATTCTTCGAATTACTTCTGCTCCTAAGCCTTGGCTTCTGGTCTTTAAATACATATCTTCCAGGTCACCACTATCCTCTATTCTCAAACCATACTGAACTCCATCAAATTTTGCCAAGTTAGAGCTTGCTTCAGCCATGGCAATCAAATAATACGCTGGTAAAGCATATTCTATATTAGGTAATGAAGTCTCTTCTACTTTGCCTCCCAGCTGGCAAAGCTTATCAATACACTTCATGACCTTCTCTTTTACCTCACTATGTAAACCCTGACTGAAGAATTCCCGGGGTAGACCAAATTTTAAATCATTTATTCCTTCTCGACAAGATGATAGAAAATCAGGTACTGAAACATTAACTGAGGTTGAATCAAGAGAGTCATAACCACAAATAATATTCATCAATACAGCAACATCTTTAACTCCTTTACCTAATATTCCAACTTGGTCCAGTGAAGAGGCATAGGCAATGACTCCAAAACGGGATATCCTTCCATAGGTTGGCTTAATGCCTACAACACCACAAAAAGAGGCTGGTAATCTAACAGAACCTCCAGTATCAGTACCTAAAGCAATTAAAGTCTCATCTGCAGCAACTGCTGCTGCTGAACCACCGCTAGACCCACCAGGTACACGAGTTATATCCCAGGGATTAAGAGTAACCTGATAAGCAGAGCTTTCATTAGAAGAGCCCATAGCGAATTCATCAAGATTGGTCTTACCTATGATTATTCCACCCGCTTCCTTTATCCTTTTAACCACAGTAGCATCATAAGGAGGAATAAATCCTTTTAATATCTTAGAGGCACAGGTGGTTTCAATTCCTTTGGTACAAATAATATCCTTTACTGCTATAGGAAGGCCAGCTAAAGGTGGTATATCCTTATTATTTTTTATTGTCTTATCAAGCTTCTTTGCTTCTTTTAGTGCTTCTTCTCTATTTATATATAAATAAGATTTTAGTACCTCATCAACTCGATCAATATGCTTAATAGTATCTTTTATTACCTGTTCCACTGTAATCTCTCTTTTTCTGATCATCTCCAGATAATCAATAACTGTTAGCTCATTTAATGACAAATTTTACCTCCTCTTATTTCCCATAATAAATCTAGAAATCTTTGTTTGAAAGCTATTACAGAATTCTGGGAACCCGAAAATAACCATTTTCTTGGTATCTGGTCATTCCCAGAACGGTATCCTGAGGCAAGGAAGGCTGAACAATATCTTCATGAAAGTGTTCTGAAGAAGCGACAAGATGCCAGGTTGGTGGTATCTGTTCTGTATCCAATTCCTTTAATTTGGCAAAAAAAGACAGTATGTCATTTAATTGTTGGGAAAATATCTCTTTTTGTTCTTCACTTAATTCAAGTTTGGCTAACTTAGCTACATATTCTACATCTTTCTTAGTAATGATTTTTTCAGACATAAATTGTTTAAGGCCTCCTTTTCATTTTAGCCTTCTAACATTTTTATAAATTCTTCTTCCTCAATAATTTTTATATCTAACTCTTTTGCTTTTTGAAATTTCTGGCCAGCATCTCGACCTAAAACCAGATAATCTGTCTTTGTACTAACACTATTAGATACCCTACCTCCCAATCTTTCGATTACTTTTTTTGCCTCTTCTCTGGTATAATGTTCCAATGTTCCAGTTAAAACAAACTGAAGTCCTTCCAAAGGACCTTTTCCGATGCCCTTCTTACCTGCTGTAAGATTAACTCCAGCTTGTTGAAGTTTCTTTATTATTTCTCTATTCTCCTTTCGCTGGAAAAATAAGATAATACTTTCTGCCATGATGGGCCCTATTCCTTCTATTTTAATCAAATCCTCTAAAGTCAATTCCCCTAATTCATAAAGATTATCAATCCTGTCAGCTAATAATTGAGAGGCAAATATACCTACATGCCTTATACCAAGAGCATATATTAAATTGGATAAAGGTCTATTCTTACTATTATTAATAGCTCTGACAATATTATCTGCTGATTTCTCCGCCATTCTTTCCAAATTGATTAAATCTTCTCTCTTTAAATAATATAAATCAGCAAAATCTCTGACAATTTCTTTATCTACTAACTGATTAATAAGAGCTGGACCTAATCCTTCAATATCCATAGCACTACGGGAAACAAAATGTCTAATTCTCTCTTTAACCTGAGCAGGGCAAGAGATATTGTTGCAGCGAGAAACTACTTCTTCCTTTAATTTTACTACTGGTGACCCACAAACCGGACAACTCTCAGGCATTTTAAAAAGCCTTTCATTACCCCTTCTCTTTTCTTTTATTACCTGTATGATTTCCGGAATAACTTCACCAGCTTTCTGGATTAGCACCGTATCACCGATTCTTATATCTTTTCTCTTAATTTCATCTTCATTATGGAGAGTAGCCCTTTGCACCGTTGAACCAGAGATAGTAACTGGTTCTAAAAGTGCTACTGGAGTCAGCGCTCCGGTTCTCCCTACTCCAACAATAATGTCTTTTACGATTGTAGTCATTTGTTCTGCCGGAAATTTATAGGCAATAGCCCATCTGGGACTTTTGGTAGTAGCACCTAATTTTTCTCTTATTGACCATTGGTTTATCTTAATAACCATACCATCAACATCATAATTCAATTCATTTTTTCTACTCTGCCAGAATTTACAGTAGCTAATTACTTCTGCTATATTAGTACATAGTTTGATATTGGGATTTACTTTAAAACCAGCATTTTTTAAAAAAGCAAGCGTCTCCATATGAGTCGAAAAAAGGTTTTTCTGTGCAAAGGTAGCTTGATAGATAAAGGTATCTAATTGCCTGCTAGCAGTTATAGCCGGGTCAAGCTGCCGAACAGAACCAGCTGCCGCATTTCTGGGATTAGCAAATAAATTTTCCGATCTTTTCGCACGTTCTTCATTTAGCCTGGTAAAGTTTTTCTTATCCATATATACTTCACCATAAACTTCTATTATATCCATTCCTTTATATTCCCTTAATTTAAGAGGTATACTCTTTATTGTTTTTAAATTCTGGGTAACATCCTCTCCAGTAATACCGTCGCCCCTGGTAGCACCACGAGTAAGCAAACCTTTTTCATAAACCAGAGCAATAGCCAGTCCATCAATCTTTAATTCCACTACATAATCATAATATTGTTGAGGGAAATTCTTCTTAATACGCTGGTCAAAGTCTATCAGTTCCTGTTCAGAAAAAGCATTAGAAAGGCTGAGCATAGGCATGAGATGTCTAATAGTACTGAATTTTTCCAGGGGTTTAGCTCCTACTCTTTGAGTAGGAGAATCAGGAGTAATAAACTCGGGATATTCCTGCTCTAATGTAATTAATTTTTTCATTAATTGGTCATATTCAAAATCGGAAATAAGAGGTTGATCAAGTACATAATATTGATAGTTGTGCTGGTTAATCTCCTCTCTCAACCGCTCTATTTCTTTTTTTATTTCTGTTTTATTCTTCTTTTCCAGCATAGTACTTATTAATCCTTTTTAAATAATTTTAATTTTTCATTAATTAACTCAACTTCTACTTAAGTTAAAGATTTTTTAATTTTCCTATCCACTTGGAATAAATTAGTAAATATCGCACCCGCATAGCGGGTGGCTTTAAGAACCCCTAAAAGAGGTTTA
>CAZGKY010000106.1:0-7632 GCA_964525625.1 uncultured Atribacterota bacterium
TGCTTATTATATTAAACCATGCTTCCAATGTTACTGGTACCACCTTACCTATAGTGGAGGTTGGTAGAATTGCTAGAAAGCATAACATACTTTTTTTGGTAGATGCAGCGCAAACTGCTGGATGTTTTCCCATCGATATTAAAAGAGACAATATTGATTTTCTTGCCTTCACCGGGCATAAAGCTCTCTTTGGTCCTACTGGTACTGGTGGATTGGTTATTGGGGAAAGAGTTAACATAGATAAGTTATCTCCTCTAAAAAGTGGTGGAACAGGAAGCCAGTCAGAATCTGAAGATCAACCAGGTTTCTTACCTGACAAGTATGAAAGTGGAACCTTAAATATTACCGGATTAGCAGGGCTTAAGGAAGGAGTAAGATTTGTCCTAAAAAGAGGTATTCATAATATTCATCAATATGAGCTTTCTATAACTCAAAAATTAATTTCTGGGCTAAGAGAAATTCCAAAAGTTACGGTATATGGAGTGGCTAATAATACTGATAGAGTGGCAGTGGTCTCCTTTAATATTAAGGATAAATCACCTTCAGAAGTTGGATTAATATTAGATGAGCAATTTGATATAATGTGTCGGGTTGGCTTGCATTGTTCTCCGGCTACTCATCGGACTATAGGGACTTTTCCCAGAGGAACTATCCGTTTTAGTATGAGTCTATTCAACACTTCTGATGAAGTGGAAAAAGCAATTATGGCGGTAAAGGATATTGCCAGCAGTAAATAACAACCGATGCGGGAAAGGATATGGTAAATGTCGGGTCCATACAGTGTAGTCTTATTTTATTCTACCAGTGCTGCTTTTAGGTTGGAAGGTGCTGCAAAAATGAGCGGACTGGATATTAAACTAATACCAGTTCCTCGTCATCTCAGTTCTGATTGCGGAATCTGTTTAAGATTTCGTAGTTATGACCGTAAAGTGATAGAAGAAATATTAAATAAAAATAAGATAGAATATGAAGACATTCATGACCTTTCATGATAAATTTTAAATTTTCTACCTACTTTTGAATATCTTTTATGCCACAGATACTCCAAAAAGTCTAATCAGGTTATTTTCTCTCCTTCTTTTCACTTGTTAATTTTAGTCTTTCTAACATAGGTTACCAATTTCCTGCCGGTTTTCAGGGCTCGGGGAGAACCTAAAATTTCTGACATTACTATGGCTAATGGTAGTCTATGACCTACTATTAAGCTGGTGAGTTCTTTTTCTATCTGGGTAGAATAAGTATCCATAGTTAAGACACTTTCTCTTTCTACCTCTGATTCTTCCGGTGACAAAAAAGAAGATTCTGCTAGTTCTATCAATTCTTGATCGGAGAAGACAATAGCTTCTTCTGCTTCCTCGGGAGGCAAATCATTTTCCGGAAGGTACTCTTGCTCTTTTGCCTGTTCAGTTTTTAATTGCTCATCTTCTATCAGAATATCTCTTCTTCCTATTTCCTCCTCCATTCTTTCTTGGGCTTTTTTAAGCCTGTCTTCTGGTATATCATTTTCAAAAGACCAGGGGTCAAAGAAGTTATCTTTTTTTCTATTCTTTTTGGCTTGTCTGGTTAAGGAAGAGAGTACTGATATCAGGATAAAAACAAATATCAAAAATTCCATCTTATTCCACCTTTATAGGGATTATTTTCATAACATTTAGAATTAAATTTATATCATTTATTTATTATTTATATTTACAAAACTACTCCTATTTATTAACCTCGTTCCTTTTTTCAGTATCAGAACTTATTCTGGAGATTGCTCCTCTCATCTGGGTATCTGACTGAATATTTTGCATATTATAATAATCCATTACACCAAGCTTTCCTTCCCTCAATGCCTGAGCCAACGCTTTGGGTACTTCTGCCTCAGCTTCTACTACCTTAGCCCTCATTTCCTGTACTGCTGCTTTCATTTCCTGTTCTCTGGCTACCGCCATAGCTCTTCTCTCTTCAGCTTTGGCCTGGGCGATACGTTTGTCCGCTTCCGCTTGATCGGTCTGCAGTCGGGCTCCAATATTTTTCCCCACATCTACATCAGCAATATCAATTGATAAGATTTCAAATGCAGTTCCGGAATCTAATCCTTTTTTCAGAATAGTGCGAGATATGTCATCAGGATTTTCCAGGACTTTTTTGTGAGTTTCAGCTGAACCAATAGTAGTAACAATACCTTCTCCAACACGGGCGATAATGGTTTCCTCTCCGGCTCCTCCCACTAAACGTTCAATATTGGCTCTTACTGTTACCCTAGCCTTAGCCTTTACTTCAATACCATCACTGGCTACAGCAGCAACAATAGGAGTTTCAATTACTTTAGGATTAACACTCATCTGAACGGCTTTTAGTACATCTCGACCAGCCAGGTCAATAGCAGCAGCTCTTTCAAAACCTAAATCAATATTTGCTCTCTGAGCTGCTATGAGGGCATTTACTACATTATCCACATTACCTCCAGCTAGATAATGGCCTTCCAACTTATTGACATTCAAATCCAGACCAGCTTTGGTTGCTTTAATTAAAGGTTCTACCACTTTTGAAGGAACAACCCGACGTAGTCTCATTCCAATAAGATTCATAAGTCCCACTCTTACCCCAGCCGCCAAGGCAGCAATCCATAACCGTAAAGGAATAAAACTGAATATAACCGAAAAAGTAACAATAATGAGAAACACAATAACTAAAAAAGGTAAAACACTTCCCACATTTACCATAACTAATTCTCCTTTCTTAAATTGATTAATTTTGTTTATCTATTTTCTTGCGCACCACAATTCGGTAACCTTCTACTTTAATGACTTCCACAGTTTCACTGGAGTCTATATAACCACTTTCACTGACCGTATCGTATCTAGTGCCTTCTATTTCCACTTTTCCTGAGGGGCGTAAAGGAGTAAGAGTTCTGCCTTCTTTTCCCAGTAAATAGCTGTAATCCGAAGAGGAGCTATAACCTGCCTCTCGGGTAGCCGATTCTGATAATATAAATTTTTTCAGAGTTCCCTTACGCTGAAAATATTTAAAAGCAATAAAACTGGCTATACCGGCAATCAAAAGAGAAATCAAGAGCATATATATCCCGGAAGTAGTTGAAGCAGCAGCTAAAACAATAGCAATGATTACAGCTACCAATCCACTTATACCAAAGATACCAAAACCAGGTAGAAAAGCCTCTACCAATAGAAAGATGATACCAAAAACAAAAAGAAAAATAGCTGGCCATCCACTGATTCCAGTTAAAAAATGTCCTCCAAAATAGAGACCAAAGGCAAGTAAACTTAAAAACCCCCCAATACCAAAACCGGCGGTCATGATTTCCACTACCAGAAAGAAAAAACCCATTATTAATAGTGTAGTTGCCACAATAGGATTTATTAACCATCCGCTAAATCTTTCCCAGAAAGTAGCTGAACTATAAATTAGCGGACTACCTGATAGACCAATTCTATCCAGTAATTCAGTTAAAGAATTAACGGTACCATCACTGAAAGATAGTTTTTCCGCTTCCTGGGTAGTTAAAGTTAGCAATTCTCCTTCCTCTACCAGGCCGGCAATAGTCAGCTGTCGACGCACCATCGCTGCAGCTATAAGAGGATCTTTCCCCTGTTTCTCTGCAGTACTTCTCATTTCTGCCTCCCAAAAAGAAAGTACCTTCTCATCTACCGCTCCTCCCCCTAAAAGAATTGGCTCGGCTGCTCCGATAGTAGAACCAGGAGTCATAAAAAAACCATCAGTTGCTAATGCTAAGTAGGCGCCAGCAGAAAGGGCATCGGTGTTAACAAATCCGTAAACTGGTATAGTAAGTTCATCAAGTAGTTTTTTCGCTTCACGGGCTGTATCAATAAAACCTCCTGGTGTATCTATATCCAGAATTATTGCCAGTGCCCCGGACTCTTTTGCCTCTTTCAGGGAACGTTCAAAAAAAAGAAGCCAACCTGGTTCGATCTGTCCTTTTACCGGAATTATATAGACCGGAGCAGATTGTGCTGGAAGAAATAGTGAAAGACCTAAAAAAAGTATAATAAGCAGAAAGAAAAGAAAAAAAATTCTTTTAAGCAAGGGGACCTCCGTTTTATAGTATTTTCCTTTAAAATCAATAGGATTCCTTTTATGATAATTATTAATTTTATTGTAGATGGAAATTAGTTATTCTATACTAACATTTTACTTAAATTAGAGCAAGACAATGAACAGAATTGTTCTCCTGGGGAATTCTCCCACTTTCGATTCCCTGAAATAGTATAACATATAAAAGATATACCGAATAAATAAAATTGTGTAATAAGACGTGCGTATTATGTTAATAATAGCCCACAATTATAGCCTAAAAAAGGTCAACCAAAAACCATAAACCAAAAACCATAAACCAAAAACCATAAACTATAGATCATACTGCTCTCAATTATACCCACCTAAACTATATACTAATGCAATAAACTTTAAAGTCATTGCGAGCACTGCACCAGCAGTGCGTGGCAATCTCATACCAGTATTCCCGCATAAAATTATACCGTATAGAGTATATCAGTATAAAGTATTTAGTCGTTAGTCGCTAGTATTTGGTATTTAGTATAAATTCACACCATTAGTTTCTGGTTTAAATTTCCTTGGGTATAAGTGGATGAGATTGCTTCGTCGCTGCGCGACTCGCAATGACAAAATAGTTGTGCGTATTGCATATTGCCTTATTCAGTTCTGTATATCGGCATATCAGTATACCCATATAAAGTATATAGTATATCGTAGATAGTCGTTAGTATTTCGTATTGCGTGAATCACAGCCCACAATTATACCCAAAAAATATTACACTAAAAACTATAAACTAAAAACTATCAACTATAAACTATACTGCTCTCAATTATACCCACCTAAACTATATACTAATGCAATAAACTTTAAAGTCATTGCGAGCACTGCACCAACAGTGTGTGGCAATCTCATCCTGGTATTCCCCTATAAGAATTATACTGTATATAACTATCTTAATATTTTTTGTTTTCTCCAATATTTAAGAAGGAATTTTTTCTAGTATCAAAATTTGTTTACATTACTGATATTCTATTAACAGGGAATACCAGCTCTTTTTAATGATTGGGAAAGTGTCTTTTCCACCTCTTGAAAAAATTTTTCAGTCTTTTTATCTTCCAGACCATATTTTCGGTACACTCCATCTGCATAATTATAATTCATTTTATCAATAATTACATAGTCAACATTGCCAGCAATCATTTCTACGAGTTCTTCTGCTCCCGGCAGTAGTGGGGCAATCATGGCATAAGTCTTTATACCAACCCTATGTAGCTCAGCAAGGGCAGAAATTCTTTCTTTTATTTCTGGGGCATCTGGCTCAAATAATTTTCTGATGGTATCATCGGAAGTGGCAATGCTAAAGCCTACCTGAAAAAATATCCCTCTTTTAATCAGGTCAATATCCCTCAAAACCAAAGGAGATTTAGTTTGAATTATGACTGGCCAGTTTTCTTCTGCCAGTATAGCCAGGCATTGACGAGTAAGTTTATATTTTTCTTCTAATGGTTGATAGGGATCACATACCCCACTTATCCAGACTTCTCTCGGTTTTTTTCGAGCTATTTCTTTTTTCAGTAACTCAGGTGCATTTATCTTTATATCTACAAACTTTCCCCAAGGTTCCGAGTGCCCAGAGTACTTTTTCATAAATCGAGCATAGCAATAAGAACAGCCATGCTGGCAACCTAAATAAGGATTAAGAGTATAGGGGTAGACCTTTGATATAGACAAAACTGTCTTTGCTTTTATTTCCTTAACTTTTATCAAGAACTAGTACCTTTTTTATCTATTGATAATGTTTAGAAATAGACTTTTCTTATCTGATTTAGAAGTTTTGATAAATTTATTAAATAACTGATTTGTTCTTATTTTATCATATGGGGCTAATTTAGGATAATAAATAAAACTAAAAGGGGTAGTAGAAATAATTGGATAGTTCTAAGGTTTCATTTTATAATAAAACTGATAAATCAAAATTGATTAATGTGAGGTTTGTTGGTGATCGTTATGAGAGTGTGGGACATTCATCCTGGTTATCTTTCCCGACAAAGTTTATTGGGTGAACATGCAGAAATTCATGCTTTATATAGTATCATAACCAAGAACAAAAGAGGATATTCCGGACATCCTGAAACAAAAAGATGGAATAATCATTTAGATTTATTGGTCCTTCGTCATAATTTAGTGGTTAAAGAGATTACTATTAGAGGTTTTCAACATAATAGCCCTTTAACTGATATTAGTTCTATTAAAGAGGGAAAAGAAAAAGAGATAAACCCCCTTTCTTATATCGATTTACCATCAGTACAATTTGACATTTTGCATCAGAAATACCAGAAAAAAGGGCAAAAGGGACGTATCCCACTTCCTGTTTATGGAACTGAATTTTGGGCTCACCATAAGTATTCTGTTATGGCTAGAGGGTATCAGTATTATAAAAATATGCAAGGTTTTATGAACAATAGACCGAATTTACTTATTATTCAGGATAATAATTTAATAGGAAAGATTCAAAGGTTTATGAAAATGCCGATATCACAAAGGGCATTGGAAAATGTTTTATTACATTTATGGGGTTATTTTAATAAAGAAGCTAATCAAGACGAGAAAAAGTTCTTTTTTGCTTTAAATAATTATTATGTAAAAATAAAGGTTATCTATGATATGTCTGTAAAATATCAAAAAAATTATCTGCTTCATTCCACTATTTTTGCGGATTTTTTTCCAGAGTAAAGATTTTTTCATTATCTATATCTATTATTTATTTTTATTATTTATTTACAAGTAGTTTATCTTATAAAGAAAAAGAAGAGAAAGGGGAATAATAATATGTTTGACTTAAATACATTTACCTGGGTTGTTCTTTTTGCTTTATTGGCGGTAATTGTTAATAGTTTAGGAATAATAACGATTTATAAGAATAAGAAATTGGCAGAAAGAGCCAATACTTACTTTATGTGCTTTGCTGCTGGTGTCCTAATTACTGTTCCCTTAGTTTTGGTCTTTCCGGAAGCGGTAGAAAAAAATATTTCTGCAGGATTTGCTGCACTACTGGGTTTTTTATTTATGTTTTTTAGTAATAGAATTATTCAACAGAGAACCAAACAGAAATCACTGGCTTTTGGTATTACTGCAGTGGAGGGTATTGCTATTCATTCCTTTGTTGATGGCGTAATATACACAGTAACATTTAGTGCCAGTGTGCTTACTGGGTTTTTAGCTGGCATAGGTTTGGTAATACATGAGTTTGCTGAGGGTGTTATTACTTTTTCTGTGTTAATAGAAGGGGGTTTCAGTGGAAAAAGAGCATTTTTCTATGCCTTTTTAATGTCAGCTTTGACTACCCCTCTGGGGGCTTTAGCAGCTTACCCGGTTGTTTCCAAATTAAGCTCTTCTCTATTAGGCTTGACACTTGGTTTTGTGGTAGGAGTGTTAATCTATCTTTCTGCCTCTCATCTATTGCCAGAAGCAAGAGGTCATGAAAAACATCATTCCAGTATAGCTTTTATAGCAGGAATTATTCTGGCCTTATTTATAGTCCTGACCGAACATGTTGGGGGTCAGGTCTTGAAATATAAGCTTTAAAGTGTTATATTATATCCATGGCCAGA
>CAZGKY010000107.1:0-7583 GCA_964525625.1 uncultured Atribacterota bacterium
CCAGACAAAGCTACTACTAAATAACATATACAAAAACTACTAATACATAAAAAAGAAATCAGAACTACGGTCTTAAAATAAAGATAACAAAAAATAAGCAACCATCTTAGAAAATAAGAAATAAACAAAAAATAAACCGTCACAGAGAAGTTCTTATATTAATAACTTAAAAGATTTATGTTTACCGCTTCAACCGTAATATTATGGTGAGGTTTCTTATGGAAATGCCAACGTCAATACTTACCATGGATGAACTTTCTGATGCAATCAGAAATTGTCAAAAATGTCCCTTAGCCCAAACTAGAAATAAAGCAGTCCCTGGAGAAGGAGACTATAATAGTGTAGTAATGTTGGTAGGAGAAGCTCCAGGAGGAGATGAAGATCTTTATGGTCGTCCTTTTATAGGTAAAGCTGGTCAGTTGCTTACACGAATATTGGATTCGGTACAGATTAATAGAAAAAAAGTATTTATCACTAATATCGTGAAATGCCGTCCACCTGGAAATAGAAACCCTAATAAGAGTGAAGTTAATACTTGTTTACCCTTTCTGGAAAGTCAGATTGCCCTTATTAATCCTAAGATTATTGTTACATTAGGCAGTATACCTACTAAATTTCTTTTAGATGTAGAGGAACCTATTTCCAGGTTGCGCGGTAAATGGTTTCCCTGGATAGGTGGCATCAAGATTTTCCCTATGTTTCATCCCAGTTATTTACTGAGACATGAGGAAACCACTCCTGGCAGTCCTAAAGAATTAACCTGGCGTGATATTCGGGAATTGAAAAGAACCCTAGAACAGATTAAAGAGAATAATTAAAAAATCAATTTTCACCATATCAGAAAGAAAGATAGAGACTATTTATGAAAATTATAGATTTAATTAATACTATTGATAAGATTGCCTCATTTTTTCTCCAGCAGGATTTTGATAATAGTGGTGTACAACATGCTGATCTGGACCAAAAAATAAAGAAAATATTAATTTGTCTGGATGTTACCCAAGAAATTATTGAAGAAGCACTGGAACAAGATTGCAACACTATTCTATCCCATCATCCTTTATTCTTTCCACCACTGGCTAAAATAACCAAACAGGAAAATCCATTAGTTTATAAATTGATCTACCATCATATAAACCTGATTGCTGTTCATACCAATTATGACCTGGCAGAAAATGGTTTAAACGATTATGTAGGAAGATTGCTTAAATTAAATAAGATTGATTGTATAGAAGAATCCTCTGAAAAAACGCTAAAGTTAGCGGTATATGTTCCCGAAAAATATTGTAGAAAACTGCAAAAGGCGCTTTTTTTAGCTGGAGCCGGAAATATTGGTCATTATAGTGAAACTTCTTTTATTTTCCCCGGTAAAGGCTCTTTTAAACCACTAGAGGGAACAACACCATTCCTTGGAAAAATTGGAAAAAGAGAAATTGTAAATGAAATAAAGATTGAAACAGTTTTTCGGGAGAGAGATCGGGATAAAATAATTGCTACTATCTATAAAAATCATCCCTATGAAGAACCAGCCTATGATATCTACCAATTACATAGTAACAGTAAAATCGGGATTGGTTTAATAGCAAAACTACCCATAGAAGAAAATCTAGAAATTATCGGCAAAAAAGTAAAAAAGATATTAGACATTCCTTATTTAAGGATGGTCAGAACAGATAAACAAAAAATTAAAACTATCGCCTTATGTACGGGAAGTGGTGGGTCCTTACTGAGTAAGGCCTTGCAAAAAAAGGCCGATCTCTTAATCACCGGTGATATTAAACATCACGAAGCATTAAAAGCCAAAGAAATGGGTTTGAACATTATCGATATAGAACATTTTTATACAGAAAAATTTTTTGTTCCTGCTATTGCTGAACAGCTTGTCAAAGAACGGGTTCCTGAATATTTATTGTCCACCAGTGCAAAAATGTATTCTCCTTTCCAGCTATTTTAAAAACTACCTCTGTATGTGCTTTTAAAGATAATTTTTTATTAAATTATTCTAAATAAGATTTTTATTTCTTTTCTCACTTAATTTGTTGCGATGTTTTTCTGTGTCATCAATTATGTTTTTCAAAATATTTGCTATAAAATTATCATTAGTCTTAAAGTTTTGAAAAAAATTCTTTTCTAATAAACCATTTTCTATATCCCAGGCTATATTATAGGCCTCCTGCTCAGTTAATGCATTATTATTAGCCTGTGTGATTTTCTGCATGACATAGCGAATTGTGGTCTGTATAGCATTTAGCGAAAATCTTTTCTCATCAAAAAAAATTTTGCCATATTGAGTCTCCTTTTTTAATTCGCTCAGCAACTTTGCATGGAGCTCCTCTTCCTGGACTAGTTGAATCCAAAAGGAATAATGGGAAGGGAAAATCCTGGCATATACTTTGTATAGCTGTCCGATAACTCTTTCTAACATCTCCATTTTAGAAATGATATCTTTACTTCGCTCTTCCATCAGGATACTTCCTCCTTTATTGATTGTTTATGTTACAGAACGATCTCTTTAATTTTTTTGAATTTGTTTAAGATAATATTAAGCTTCCAAGATAGAATATTTACTGATCAGGGCACCTATTACTACTAAAATAGAGGCAAACCATAAGCGAATATCAATATTAATCTGTAAATATAAAGAACTAATAAAAACAGATATTAGTGGTGTAAAATAGGAAAATACCACAACTAGGATAATATTACCACAACGCATAGCCTGATCCCAAAAAGAATAGGCCAGGAAGGTTGGGAAAATGACCATATAGGAAAGTTCTATAATTACTCTAAAACTCCACATTACTTCTTCAGGAAAAAACAGTCTAAGTATTAATAATAGCAAACCTGTAAATGATAAAAAAATTGGTACTGCTCCTGTTCCCTCTTTTGGTCCAAACTTTCTGGTCAAATTCGAATAAAGAGCCCATGATAGAGCAGCAATAAAAGCAAGAATATAGGGTAAAATATTACCATTGATATTTTGAAAAAAGGGGCTGAAAGAAACATTGTGATAGGGATTCATAGCCTGATATACACCTAAAAAGCTAAATATAATTCCGGGGATAATTAATAAATGTACCCTTTTCTTTAAAATAGGTATAGAAAAAAGCAGGGTTAAACCTGGCCAGAGATAATTAATTATACTAATCTCAATAACCTGTTGGTGACTATTAGAGAGACCTATAGCCAGATATAGGGCAATCATATATATGACGAATAAAATTCCACATCCCCCTAAGTAGGAAACAGGCAGATGGACTATTTTTTTTAACGAACCAGGGGAAAATATTATTAAATATAAACAGGCCAACAGTCCACTTAAGGTAAAAACTAATCCACCTGCAGTTATTGTGCCCAATCTTTCGGTTAAGCTTCGAGAAAAAGCTATTGTACTTCCCCAGAAAAAAATAGCTAAAATTCCCTGTAAAGTATTAATTTCTTCTCCATTTAGCCTCTTTATAAACATCATTATAACCTGTAAAAAACGACTCTCTTCTTTTTATTATTTCCAATAGAGAAACCTCTCCACAATCTAAGAGAGTCTTTTACTGTTAAAAATATTACGAGATTTATATTTATATTAAATTGTCCAACCAGACATCTAAACCTTAATCTTAATGCCAGTTAAGACGATCTTTTCCCACTCATCTTGCTAATTTTTACCTTTAAAATAGTTAATTTATCTAAAATATGTTTAGAAAACTCTAACTGCTCCTCATTAATATTGCGGTGATATTGTCTTATAATAAAGTTAAGTGCTTTTCTCTTTTCTTTCTCTTCCTGGATAAATTCAACCTGGCCGAAGATAAGAACACTGTTATATTGCATACTACTCTGGCATACCTTCAATGATTGAATAAATTGAATATTTTGAACAAAGTTAATACATACGGAAGGATTTTCTTTTAAAATGTCAATCTTCCTGCCTTCAGAAGCAGAATGGAGATAGATATACTTTCCATCAAAACCAAAATTCATTGGTACCAGATAAGGATTATTTTCTCTACACATAGCTACATTACAAAAAAGAGCTTGCTTAATAATTTGTTTTATTTCTTCTTGGTTTGTTATTTCTCTATCTTTCCTTCTCATCTATTTTAGCTCCATTTTATTTATTATATCTTTTTCCCAAGGGTAGCCATGTAAATCACAAACTGTTCTTTACCATCAAGATTTAAGAGAGAATTCAATTCATCATCCGAAAAGGCAGCAATGGCACAAACTCCACAATCGATCGCTTCAGCTGCCAGATAAAGATTCTGAGCAACATGACCAGCATCTAAAAAAATATATCGATAAGCACGCTCTCCGTATCTCCATTTCATTCTATATATAACCGCAATCCAGATAAAAGTAACTGCTGAATGCCTGATGAAGTCCTGGCCAAAACTGGCCTTTACTATATCATTAACTATAAAATTATCCCTTTTGAGAACCCCTAATTGGTGCTCCATACTTAAATAACGATAAATCCCTGCTTCTAAACCTTCCACCTTATTAACTAAAAGAACGGTTTCCAGGGCGTGACGAGCTCCCGCAGAGGGGACAGTCCTTCGGGTAGCGATATTAGATATTACCTCTTTTACTCCTTGAGTGCACCACAATAAATAGGATAATTCAGGAAGACTAATATTTTTCTCCTGATAATTACGTACACTTTGTCTTAGATTGATAAGAGTAATTATATCTTTTTCAGAAAAAGTTATCTTATCCCATTCTGGTAAAGCAATAACCTCCCCATTATCAGGAAATGGCATTTGTAGAGGAGGTGGTAAAACGCCTCTCATTTGATCAGAAAGGTTCATATTTTGATATTTTGTTTTATTGATAAATTCTTCACCAGCAGATATCATAATAGCAAGATCCTCCTGAAAAAAAGATTTTATATATTTTCAAAGTAGAATATTTATTTATTTGTATATAAGAATTTCCAACATGAGATGATCTAACTAACAGCAATTATTTTAGAAAGCATAGGTAAGACCTATTTCTAAGAAGAGAATAGCCGATTGTTTAACAAGATCCTCTAGCGTAGAAGGTTCCGCTTTAAAAATAGGTTTACTCATCAGACCCCCCTGAATTTTTAGAGAGCAGTTAGTACTTAATTGATTAGTATAGGTTGGTAGGAGACTAAGTGAGTTATTACTATAGCTGTATAAAGTGGCCACTCCTATGCTGGAAAATTCATCAATTTTATAGGAAATATTGCCGGCTAAAAGATGGGTGTTTTTTTCTTCTGGTGATAAAAAAATCAGGGACCCCACAATTTTTGATAATATCTTTGGTGGTATATTTAAATATTCTGCCTGGATATACAATTGATTACCAGCTGGGAAGAAATAACTATAATCAAAGCCAGCTAACAGAGAATATGCTTTTTCTTCCGAATAGTATCCTAAGGCACTATATACCCCAAACTTACCAATATCCCCTTTAGCGGTAAAACCAAAACGATAGTCTCCAATTTCTCCTATTTTTATATTTTCCTGGATATAGTGTATAGTTATATCAAAATCCCTAATTAATGTTCTTCCTCTTAACCCGAATTTCCCAGATAAATCTTCTTTTTCCAGAGAGGTAACTAATGATAAATTGGTATTCCAATTGATTGGATAATAAAGTTCCAGAGCATTTTGAAATTTAAGATTTAATTCTTTCTCTAAGGTTACTGCTCCCAGAGTGTAATCTACTGGGTTTAACAGAGAACCAAAGGACCAGGAAATTGGTTGTCTACCAATAGTAAGATGAAAATTGTCAAATCTATGTTTCCAATATAATTTTTTCCAAAAAAAATCAACACTTTTTTCTGCTATATTGGTAAATACATAACCAGCACACTTAATTTCATTATTATTTCGAGCAGGCAATAATAATTCCAAATCAAGATTAGCTTGAGGCAACAGGGACAATCCCGTTTGTTCTGTATAAAGAGTAGTCAGTGAAGTATTGAGTTGTCCTACTAAGGTGATGTCGCTGGCTTGGCCTGCTCTATTAAAGACAACAAGACTTAATAATATAATAATCAAATAATTAAGTTTCTTCATTATCCTACTCCTATCTTTAATTGATTTTCTGATAATTTATCAGCTAATTCCCCACCTGGGGAAAAACTATTGTTATTTAATGATATAATTTATTATGACATTTTTTTGTTATTATTTAAAGTAATTTTATCATAATAAAATTAATGCTGAATCCATTCTCTATTAATAAATAGAATAGATTCAGCATCTTTCCAATAATCTTTAAATTAAATACACTATTAATTAATATAATTATCCTTAAAAAATTATTCTGTTAAGCTTTTTTCTTTCTTCTCTTCTTTTTTAATATATACTTTCCCTTCCTTGATCTCCTTTAAGGCTATTAACCTGACGTTTTTACCATTGGTATCTATCAGTGGTTTATAACCCTGATTTAACTGTTTTGCTCTTTTAGCCACCATCATTGTTAATAGATATTTATTGCTTAAGTAGTCATTATTTTTCACTATCTTACACCTACACTATATTTAATTTATAAAAGTACCAAAAAGTTAGATAAAAAATATCTTAGCTATTAATTATTACAAATTACGTTGTAAGTTACGAATTTCTTTTTCTAAATGTTTTATTCTTCTTTTCAATCTGTCCCTTTCCGTTTCTTCTCCTCCATTATCAAGCGTATCTGTCTTGGGTAATTTTTTCAATCGTGATTCAATTTCTCTTATTTCTTTTCTCTTTTCTTCAATTAAATCTTTAATAGAATGAGTATCGTCTTCATAAGAATAATAACGTTTTTTTTCATTCCTTTTTACAATCACTGAACTTCTCCTTACAACCTTTCTTTAAAATTTTAAAATTTAAAAATAGTATAATATTAAGAGAAATATTGCTAATGATGAAATTATTTTAAAAGCATTAATTTAAAATAATAGCAATGCGGATATTATGCCTCCATAATCTTCACTACCAGTTTCTCAATTCCGATGGCAATTTTTGATATAGTTGGACCTAACATATAAGCGGGTGTGGACACTATTTTTTGTTGCGGGTCATAAACAATTTCATCAACCTCGGATATAACATGTTGTGCTCCCCACTGTTCTAAAATCCGAGCAGTAGAAGGATCTTTACCAATCGTTAATTTTGGTTGAAACTGACCTAAAACCTTAGCTGCTAAAACTGGGGCAATACAAATGAATCCCTGTGGTTTTCCAGCTTTATGCATTTCCTGAATGATTCTCTCTACATCTTTGTTAACCTGACAATTTTCACCCTTAAAAGCAAAGTTACACAGATTTTTTGCTACTCCAAATCCTCCTGGAAATATAAGTCCATTCAAGGTATTAATATCGACCTGTGCTAAATCCTTAATCTTCCCTCTAGATATTCGAGCAGATTCTATCCAGACCTGTCGGTGCTCATTTTCCTGCTCTTTCCCAGTACAATGATCTATAGTGTGCCATTGAGGTATTCTGGGAGCAAGGTATTCTATTTGGGCACCTAGTTTATCTAAAAAATATAGAGTTAGTGTTGCTTCGTGAATTTCACTGCCATCCAGATCGGAAGAGCGTCGTGTAGGGAAAGAGTGTAGGATAGGGT
>CAZGKY010000108.1:0-7544 GCA_964525625.1 uncultured Atribacterota bacterium
TGGTTGGTAATGATGCCTTTCAAGAGGTTGATATTACTGGTATAACCCTTCCTATTACCAAGCATAATTATATAGCTAGAAGGGTGGAAGATCTTGCCTCTATAATTAAAGAAGCCTTTTATATTGCCAGAACCGGTAGACCTGGTCCGGTACTTATTGATTTACCTAAGGATGTACAGTTAGCGAAAGGTGTTTTTAGTTATCCCGAGAAGATAAGCAGGAAAGGATATAATCCTTCTTATAAAGGACATATTAAACAAATAAAATCTGCAGCTATAAAGATAATGCAGGCTAAAAAACCAGTAATAATTGCTGGAGGTGGGGTTATTAATGCCCATGCTGGTTCAGAATTGGTAAAATTAGCAACAAAGACCAATATCCCGGTAGCAAATACTTTTATGGGGATTGGTAGTTTTCCCAGAAATCATTATTTGTTTTTGGGTATGCTCGGTATGTATGGTCAATATACTGCTAATCAAGTAGTCAGTAATGCCGATTTAATTATTGCTCTGGGGACTCGTTTTGATGATAGAATTACTGGTAACTTGAAGCAATTTTGTCCGCAAACCGAAATTATTCATATAGACATTGACCCAGCAGAAATTGGTAAAAACATTTCAGTACATATTCCTATTGTAGGAGATTTAAATAATATATTACAGCAATTAAATAATTTTCTCGAAGAAAAAGAACACCAATTATGGCTCCAGGAAATTGAACAGATAAAGGGGAAAGACCCTCAACATAGAGGTGATAGTACCCCGCAATTATCCTCTAAAGCTGTTATGGATGGTTTAAATGAATTTTTTAAAGGAGAAGCCATTATAGTTACTGATGTTGGTCAGCACCAGATGTGGGCGGCACATTATATTAAGGTTAATTATCCTCGTCATTTTATCTCTTCAGGTGGACTCGGAACTATGGGATTTGGTCTACCAGCAGCTATTGGAGCGAAATTAGGTTGTCCTGAGAAGACAGTAGTCTGTATTTCTGGTGATGGTGGATTTCAGATGAATATTCAGGAATTAGCCACCGCGATTTATAATCGTCTGTCCATTATCGTAATACTAATGAACAATGGTTATCTGGGAATGGTGAGGCAGTTGCAGGAACTGTTCTGTGATAAACGCTATGTTTCTACTTTACTTGCCGGAAACCCTGATTTTATAAAGATTGTAGAAGCATATGGAGGAATAGGATTTCAAGTAGATAAAAAAGAGGATTTTTTACCAACTTTAGAGAAGGCCTATCAAAAAAATCAATTTGTGTTGATCGACTGTCATATTCCAGCGGAAGAAAATATTTTTCCTATGGTAAAACCTGATTCTTCAATCAATCAAATGATAGGAGTTGATTAATCATGAAACATACCATTGCAATTTTAGTGGAAGATCTGCCGGGAGTAATGGCTCGAGTGGCGGGTTTGTTTACCAGGAGGGGTTTTAATATTGAGAGTATTGCTGTTGGTCATTCTGAGACTCCAGGAATTTCCAGAATGACTATCATAGTAAGTGGAGATGAAAAGGTATTAGAACAGATAATAAAACAACTAAATAAATTAATTGATGTTATTCGGGTCAGAGATATTCCTCCTGAGAATATTATGGAAAGAGAATTGGTATTAGTTAGAGTTTATGTAGATTCACTGGCAGTTCGTTCAGAGATTATACAATTAGTTGAAATTTTCAAAGCCAAAGTAATTTTTGTAGAGAGGAATACCTTAACCATTGAAATGTCTGGAGATGAAGAAAAAGTTACTGGTTTTCTCAATCTGTTAAAGCCATTTGGAATCAGAGAGATCGTCCGCACGGGCAGGATTGCTATTACCAGAAGTAGTAAAAATGGTTTACAGATATAGATTTCCATAAATTAAGTAATAATTAATAACTTTAAAAATATTCTAATAATGTCAATAAGGGGGTATATTATGAACGATAAGATTATTATTTTTGATACTACCTTGCGTGATGGAGAACAATGCCCGGGAGCCTCCCTGAATACTCAGGAAAAATTGGAGATTGCCCGGTATTTAGAAAAAATGAAGGTCGATGTTATTGAAGCTGGTTTTCCCATTTCTTCACCTGGTGATTTTGAGGGGGTAGAGGTGATTGCTAAGAATATTAAAGGCTCTGCTATTGCAGCACTATGCCGGGCAGTAGAGCAGGATATTAAATGTGCCTGGGATGCTATTAAATTAGCAAAAAAACCGAGAATTCATACCTTTATCGCTACTTCTCCCATACATATGAAACTAAAGCTGGAGAAATCACCACAGGAAGTCTTAGAACAAGCGGTGTTAGCTGTGAAACTAGCCAAGAGTTTCTGTCCAGATGTAGAATTTTCTGCGGAAGATGCCAGTCGTAGTGAACCAGAATTTTTGTATCAAGTTTTTTCGGAAGTAATAAAAGCTGGAGCTACGGTGATCAATATACCAGATACTGTCGGTTATGCTCAACCACAAGAATTTGCCTCATTAATTAAAGGTATTATGGAAAATGTTCCCCATATTCAGGAGGTGATGGTAAGTGTGCATTGCCATAATGACCTGGGGTTAGCTGTAGCAAATTCTTTAGAATCAATAAAATATGGGGTGAGACAGATTGAATGTACTATCAATGGAATTGGAGAAAGAGCAGGCAATGCCTCATTAGAAGAGATTGTTATGGCTTTACATACCCGGAAGGATTTTTATGATAAAACAACCAATATTGTTACCCAATTTATTTACCCTGCCAGTAAATTAGTCAGTCGCTTAACTGGTTTTGTAGTACAACCTAACAAGGCTATCGTAGGGAAAAATGCCTTCGCTCACGAGGCGGGAATACATCAGGCTGGTGTGCTGAAGGATGCCTCTACCTATGAGATTATGCAACCTCAGGCTATTGGACTGGATAGTAATCAGATAGTTTTGGGGAAACATTCCGGTAGAAATGCCTTTAGAAAAAGGTTAATTGAATTGGGTTATGACCTGGATAAAGAAAAGCTGGATAAATCTTTTGAGCAGTTTAAAAAATTGGCTGATAAAAAGAAGGAAATTTATAATGAAGACCTTATGGCACTAATGTCTGAAATCATAGTAACTGATATTGCTGATATTTATGAGTTACAATATTTTCATATTAGTACAGGAAATAGCATATTGCCTACCGCGACGGTAAGGCTATTCAGGGAAGGTGAAGTATTGGAAGATGCTGCCTGTGGTGATGGACCGGTAGATGCCGTTTTTAAAGCCATCGATCGTATTACCGGAGTTAAGGTTAAATTGACAGATTATTATATCAGGGCTCTCACTCGAGGAAAAGATGCTCAGGGTGAGGCAGTGGTGGAAATAAAAGATAATGGACATTCTTATATCGGGAAAAGTATCAGTACTGATACTTTAGAAGCCAGTGTCAAAGCTTATATTAAGGCTATCAATAAAATGTTAAGTTATTATAGAGAGAGAAAATAGAAGCAATATATCTTAATCATTAAAAATAGGATGTTTATATGAAAAAGAGAATTGCGATAATGAGTCATAATAAATTAACCGAGATTATCAGAAAAGCTATCTCACCAGAGGACTTAGAAAAATTTATCATTATTGAATCTAGTTTTAACAAAACTAAAGAAATTGCCCAAGACCTTTGGGAAAATGATAAGGTAGATGTTTTTGTGTGTGGAAGTAGTAATTTGCAGATTGTAAAAGATGCTGTCCCAGCACCTATAGTTCCTATTAGGATATCAGGTTTTGACATCATGGAAAATCTTATTAAGGCAAAAAGTAGAGGAAATAGAGTAATACTTATATCTTATAAGCAGAAAGTAGCACATAGTTTTTCTCAGGAAGGGCTATTTAATAATATAGATATTAGTGAAGAGTGCTACAGCGATATTATCGAATTAAACTCTATTTTGCAAGGATTAAAGGATAATAAGGAGAATATAGTTATTGGTTCTAGTCTAGTTTGTGATTTATGTGATGAATTAAAGATTGATTCTATATTAGTTTATTCTGAAGACAGTATTAAAAATGCCATTAATCAAGCCATTCAGATTCAAGAATCTATTGAAAGAGAAAAATATAAGATAAAACAATTCAATGCAATTTTAAATTTTACCTACAGTGGTATTATTGCTACTGATAAAAATAATATTATTCAAATTTATAATCCTATGGCTGAAAATATTTTAGGAATTCCCAGAAAACAAATTATTGGTAAGAATGCGGATGATGTTATTGAAAATACTAGATTGTCTCAAGTGTTACAGTCAAAAAGACCAGAAATAGATCAGATACAGAGAGTAAATGGTCATATGATATTAACTAGTCGTATTCCAATTACAGTAAGAGATCAGGTAGAAGGAGTTGTGGCAACCTTTCGAGATGTAAAATCAATAGAAGAATCTGAACGCAAGATAAGAAAGCAATTGTATTCCAAGGGGTTAGTATCTAAATACACTTTTTCTGATATCAAAGGAGAGTCCAGAGCAATTAAAGAATGTCTCAGTATGGCCAAAGAGTACTCAACTAATGATTTTTCTATCCTGATCAGTGGTGAAACAGGAACAGGAAAAGAACTATTTGCTCATAGTATTCATCATGAAAGTCATAGAAAGAATGAGGCATTTGTAGTAATCAATTGTGCTGCTCTTCCAGAAAGTATTTTAGAATCGGAATTGTTTGGATATGTGGAAGGGGCCTTTACTGGAGCTAAAAAAGAGGGGAAAATTGGACTATTTGAGTTAGCTCACAATGGAACGATACTGTTAGATGAGATTTCAGAGACTCCGCTTAGTATCCAGTCCAGATTGCTTAGAGTTATACAGGAAAAAGAAGTAATGAGATTAGGAAGTGATCGTGTAGTTAAAATTGATACCCGAATTATTGCTACCACTAATAAAAATTTATGGAATGAAGTAGTAAGAGGAAGATTTAGAGAGGATTTATATTATAGGCTAAGTGTTTTAGAGCTTAATTTGCCTCCCTTAAGAGAAAGAAGAAAAGATATTCCAGTGATTTCTAGAGATTATATTAAGAATAATTTTCGAAATCTTTATCATGTCTATCAAAAAAAATGGGAAGAAATTTTTTTATTTTTAGAAGGGTTTGAATTTTATGGAAATATAAGAGAACTGCAAAATATATTAAAAAGATTGGCTTTGCTAATACAGAAAAGAGAGAATATATCAGTTCAGGATTTAATTAGCATAGCTTACCATAAAAATAAAAAAGACAAATTGGATATTATTCAAAAAGCTAATAAAAAAGAGAGGGAGATAGAAAGGATATTAGAAGCGCTATATTTTACAGAATGGGACAAGGGGAAAGCTGCTCAGAGACTGGGAATAAGCAGAACTACTCTATGGAGAAAATTAAAGATATATGGCTTGGAAGAATAATAATTTGACCTTCTCCTGTTACGCTATTGTTGAAATATTTTATAAAAATTTTGCAACAAAATATTTTTTATTAAGACAAAAGTAAGTAATACCTACTTTTATTCTCCTTCCTGATTTTGGCACAATTTTTGCTTATAACAACTATATAATAAATCTTTAATCTTTAAATATAAAAGAGTAGGTAATAGTGCAAAGGAGAAAAATTGCGAAAGACAAAAAAACTGAGATTATTATTAAGAGAAAATAGAATATTAGTAGCACCGGGAGCTTATGATGTTTTAAGTGCCAAGATGATTGAACAGATAGGATTTAAAGCGGTGTATATGACCGGATATGGAACTTCAGCAACTGTATTAGGCCAGCCTGATGTTGGATTGCTAACTATGACTGAAATGGCTCATCGGGCAGGTAGAATTGCTCAAGCTGTGAGAATTCCGGTTATTGCGGATGCTGATACTGGTTATGGAAATCCTTTAAATGTCAGAAGAACAGTTATGGAGTATGAAAGAGCAGGAGTCTCTGGTATCCAATTGGAAGATCAGATTTTTCCTAAAAAATGTGGACATATGTTAGGTAGAAAAATAATTCCTACTGCGGAAATGGTACAAAAAATAAGAGCAGCCTGTGAGGCAAGAGTGGATAGAGATTTTGTAATTATTGCCCGAACTGATGCAAGAACTAATTACGGTTTGGAAGAGGCAATTGCGAGAGGAAAAGCATATGAAGAAGCAGGGGCAGATATTATATTTATTGAATCACCAGAAAATATTTCCGAAATGAAAAAAATTACTGATTCATTTCCTAAAACACCTACCTTAGCTAATATGGTAGAGGGAGGAAGGACTCCTCTTCTTTCCATTGAGGAGTTAGAGGAATTGGGTTTTTCTCTGGTAATATTTAGTACCGGGCCCTTATTTGCGGCTGCTTGGGGATTAAAAGATTACTTAAATGAATTAAAATCCAAAGGTTCTACTATAACAAGATTAAATAATTTAATATCTTTTTCCGAATTTAATAAATTTATAGGATTAGAGTATTATCTGGACTTAGAAAAAAGATACCTGGCAGATTAAATTAGATAGTTAAGCGTTATACATTTTTCTTAGATTATGTTTCAGACCATAAAATAAATTTCAGGAAAATCAATGTTAAAAGATTTAGAACAGGAAAGGAGGAAAAATGGGAAAAAATATTGTAGAGAAAATATTACAGGCACATACTAATGCTACCAATTTTAAGGTAGGGGATATTATTAAGGTTAAAGTTGATTTTGCCTTTAGCAATGATATTACTGCTCCCCTGGCAATTGAATTTTTTGAAGAATGCCAGGCTAAAGATGTTTTTGATAAGAACAAAGTAGGTATCATTCCTGATCATTTTACACCTAATAAAGATATTAAATCAGCTGAACAGAGTAAGATATTAAGGGAATTTGCTCGTAAGTATCAGATAAAAAATTATTTTGAAGTAGGAAGGATGGGTATAGAGCACGCCCTATTACCCGAGAAAGGTTTAATATTGCCAGGTGATCTGGTAGTGGGAGCAGATTCTCATACTGATACTTCAGGAGCTCTGGGAGCTTTGGCCATTGGTGTAGGTAGTACTGATTTGGGATATGCTATGGCTTTGGGAGAGATTTGGCTCAAAGTTCCACCAGTAATTAAGTTTAATTATTATGGAAAGTTAAATAAATGGGTAAGTGGAAAAGATTTAATCCTTTACACTATTGCTAAGATTAGTGTTAGTGGTGCTAATTATAAGGTGATGGAATTTAGTGGAGAAACGATTAAAAATCTTTCCTTAGATAGTCGCTTTACTATGTGCAATATGGCAATTGAGGCAGGAGCGAAGACCGGTATTATTGAACCTGATGAGAAAACCAGGCAATATGTAGAAAGTAGGGCTAAGAGACCTTATACTGTTTATAAAAGTGACCCTGATGCTAATTATGAGAGGATAATTAATCTTGATGTTAGTAATATTGAACCACAAGTTGCCTTTCCCCACTCTCCAGATAATGTTTATTCCATTAATGAAATTGGGGAAATAAAAATTGATCAAGCTGTTATTGGTTCCTGCACTAATGGGCGAATAGAAGATTTAAGAGTAGCTGCTGAAGTTTTAAAAGGACATACAATTCATCCTGAAGTAAGATTAATAAT
>CAZGKY010000109.1:0-7470 GCA_964525625.1 uncultured Atribacterota bacterium
TTTAGATAGTGTAATATTTTAGTAGGGGTTTTCTAAGTAACCACTTGTCAGTAGGTCAACAAAAAAGGTAGACTTACCTCAGGAAACACACTAAGGAAAAAGAAGAAACATTCTTTTTCTAAAAAGGAGGTAAATCTACCTAATGAAAGACTTATGCCTAACAATCTCATTACCGTCTCTACAAGTGACTAGACCAGAAGACGTGCTTGATATCCAGCACCTGGAGAAATTTGTTTTTCACTTAGCCAAAACCATTGGCCAGCACATCCTAACTAACATACTATAGTTCCTTGACAACCAATTAAGAAAAGAAAGGCCAAGAGGCAAACTCACCAATTGCGGAAAGCGCAGCAGATATCTCTTGACCCTCCTGGGTAATATCACCTATCAGAAGCATCTCTACCGGGACCAGGAAGGCCATTACCGTTGGATGAGACCCTGGGCTTAAAACCCAATCAGCGGATGAGCACACGTTATCAGAAGATCACCAGCCTATTCTCCTTTCTTGCCGGCAGCTACCGTAATGCCCCCAGCTAAATCAGACCCCCTCTATCTGGAAGTAGACGGCACCATGATCCACCTGCAGCAACAGACCAAGAAAAAGGCAGAACTGAAACTGGCCATCATCCCCAGAGGAAAAGAAAAGCGGTATCCTACAGGAAGCTCAGATGCCCAAAAGCTCAAAGATAAATTCGCCTATGCCGGTCTTGGCCCAGCAGATGAATTTATGGCCCAGGTAAGTCTCTTAGCCGATGCGAAATACCAGGTGTATGACCGTCACCTCATCTTAGTCGGCGGAGACGGGGCTGCCTGGATCAAAGAAGGAGCCAGAGATTATTTCCCTCATTCCATCTATCAGCTGTGTCCCTTTCACCTAAAATGGAAACTAACCCAGAGCCTTTCCTATAACCGAAAAACAAAATCCCAGGTTAGCCTTCTCTTAGAAGAGGGCAACATCTCAGAAGCTCTCCTTTTATTGGAGGAAGAAAAAGACAAGAGTCCCCAGAAAAAAGATGAACTCAATGAACTGCTGACCTATCTTCTTAATAACTATGAGGGAATCCATGCCCTAGATCGCCTGAAAGAGGCAGGCTTACCTGTCGATACCATGGGAGCCATTGAGGGTAATATCGACAAAATCCTGGCCAATCGCTTCAAGAAAAAGGGGATGAGCTGGTCTCCTTCCGGAGCACTGAATCTAGCCAAGGTCGGACAATGGATCATCAACGACGACTGGGATAACTTCTGGCCTAAAGAAGAGGAAATGATCCTCAAACAGATCGAACCTGAAGAAGAAGAGTATCTCCCCAAAGAGGATAAATATGACCGCCAGTATCCTCTTCCGGTATTGCTAGGCCCTCACCAGGACAGGAGCTGGGTGAAACAATTAAAGGAGCTAGTCAGTATTCATTCATTCGCATGAAAGAAAAGATAGGAGAGGAGTAAATCATGGATTGTATCTGTTATTTGTATCGTGCTTCCTGTTTTTCATGTTAGAATTAGCTTATCATCACTTACTCTTTAACTTGATTTAATTTCCATAATTTTTGAGGTAAGAAAAAATACCCACAAGTTGTTGACACGAACCTGGCAAGAGTTAGTGTAAAATTTACTGGGGTACTTAGAACTTGCCCCAACCGATAAAAAAGGTGTAGACTTACCTAAAAATACTACATCAAAGTATCCTTTAAAAAAAGGAGGTAAGACTACACCCATGAATACTGATACTATAACAATAACCATTCCCCAGGTCAAGGTCGAAATTCCCCTGAAGGGATTAACCTTTGATATCCTGGAGAATCTGATCTTTGACATCATCCAAAAAATAGCCCAGATGGTTATGAGCAAGGCTCTGACTGATATCGATGACTGCCTGAGGAAGAACCGAATACGAGGACAATTGGAGAACACTGGCAAGCGAAAAAAGACCTTCCTAACCCGTTTCGGTGATGTTAGCATCTCTCGTACCCGTTATAGTGAGAAAACCGGTAAAGCACGTTATCTCTTAGATGAGGCCCTCAGTACCATGAAGAATCAGCGCATCAGCCTAACACGAGCCATGATGGAATTTCTCCTGGCTACCTTCTCCTCCTATCGGGAAGTGGTCGGCTAGGTCCAACTCTTACTGGGTCACTCCCGCAGCCATGAGTCCATCAGAAAGAGCATTCTTACCGAAGCCAAGTTGATCATGGCAAATGAGCAACAACGGTTAGAGCAGCTGGAGAATCTGGATCTGCCCGAAAAGCAAGCACCGGAGGTTGCCTATACCGAGGCTGATGCCACCATGATCAAGCTATAGAAACCGGAAAAAGATAAAAAGCTGGAAGTGAAAATCGGTATCGGCTATAGGGGTAAGGAAAAGCGCTATTACACTGGCCCTTCCCAGAGACTAAAGGAGAAGTTCATCTATACCGGAACCGGAAAAGACTTTATGTACCACTTCAGCCTGAAGGGCGAAGAGGAACTGGCACTTTCCCAATCCCAAGAGCACTATTTCGGCGGAGACGGGGACGGGTGGATCACATCCGGCATCCGGGACTACTTTCCCCAGGCCACCTATTTACTCTGCCGTTTTCATCTCTTTAAGCGCTTGCGGGAATCCCTCCCGGGCAGGAAAGACGAACAGAAAGTGATCAGAGACTATCTTTTATCCAATCAGATTGATAAAGCATTAGCCCAAGTGGACAGTCTCCTGGTAGCCTCCTCTGACCCCAAACAAAAGAAGCTCCTGGCCGACTTCTATTCCTACCTTTCTAACAACCGTCAGGGGATTATCAACCAGGTGACCCTCCAGGAGAAGGATATTGCCAGAACCGGGGCCATTGAGTCCAATGTCTATACGGTCATCTGTTCCCGTTTGAAACAGGGCAGAAGCTGGAGCAAACCCGGAGCCCTGTCTATACTGAAAGTGAAAGAACCCTTTCTCAACGGCAAGTGGGATCATTGGTGGAAGAAGGAGAGGAATCATCCCCTTAAACTAGCACCCTATAAACCACCCTTATCCGCCTCCTGTTTCACTCAGGAGGCCTATTCCTGTCCGGTGATCCAGGCCAGGATACCGGCCTTAGAGGGGCCCCATCAGAGCAAACCCTGGGTAGGTGTTTTACGAAAATTATCTCAACTAGAGCTTGTGTGATAAAGAAGAAGAAAATAAAAGAAAGCAGATTGATATGGATTACTGTAAATCAAATAAAATAAGGGTATTTGCTATGTATTTTAAGCTGCCATAGTTTATTCTAATCTCTCAGGTAGGTCTACCAAAAAACAAGAACATTTGGGCAGTAGAAAAAACTACCCACAAAAATTTGACACAGACCTTTACACGGCAATGTTTGCAAAGAGAGTTAGGATATACTAGAATTAAAAGTATTTTTAAGATGAAAAACAGCAAAAGTTCTATTATTTATGGAAAGGAAGTATTCTAAAGATGAGAGTAACAGTATTTAACGGAAGCCCTCGGGGTCGAAAGAGTAATAGCCATATAATTGTCGAACCGCTACTGGAGGGTGCGAGAGAGGCAGGAGCTGAAACAGAAGAGGTTTTTCTGATAGAGCGTAATATTAAACATTGCCTTGGTTGTTTTTTCTGCTGGGGAAAGACACCAGGTAAATGTGTAATTAATGATGACATGGCAGATTTAATCAACCTGTTTCTGGATTCTGATTTCGCAGGAATGGCTACCCCGGTCTATGGCATGTATATGACTGGATTACTAAAAAATTTCATTGATCGGTTTTTGCCCCTGGCCACACCGCATATCCAAAGAAATAAGGATGGTACTTTTTATCACGAAGGCAGAGTGAAGCAATTTCCAAAACAGTTTTTTATAGCTAATTCTGGATTTCCTGGCCAACATAATTTCGATTTGTTGATGCACTATTTTGAAATAGCCAAACAGTTTGGACAAACCATGGTATTGGAAGTATATCGCAACTGTGGAGAGGCGTTGCAAGCGATCGAAGATAAAGGTCCCCAGTTAATAAAAAATATAGGCATATTTAAAGATGCCCTGCGAAAATCAGGATGGGAAATGGTCACAAAGGGTCAGGTAAGTAAGGAAACTATTGATCAACTTCATATAGAGCTTATCAGTGACGAAGAGTACATGGCTCAAGCCAACAAATCCTGGAACGAAATGATTAATCAGGTAGAATAAGTTATATCTTAAATCCTGCTAAAAAAATAGGTAGGAGAGGAATCGACGGTATCATAGAAAAGACGCAATAGGACCCTTGAGCAGGTTCTGATTTTTGGATTGGACTTCAATTCCTGGGATATATGCTTTGGTGATATCTCATCGGGTGCCGGTATCTTTAAGCTGGACGTGCTGGTGACGCTAATTGTCAAGAGTGACCAGTATTGCCAGAAAGGAATTCAGATGCCTGAGAACAATTTTTTTCGGTTTACCTCTTCGACCATCATTGAGTGGGAATCTGGAGGAGCTCTATTTTATGTAAGTACAATTTACATTTACTGCCATAGTCAACGGGAACTACAGCTGAGTATAAGGGATTAAGAAGTAACTGGTTAAGGAGTGTTTAGACTGATTATGGAAGATATCATAAATACAGTCCGGTTTGCTCTTAAGAATAGTATTGATGAAAAGACCAGATTGACAAGTCAAAAATTTTTTAAGGAGAAGATAAAATATTATGGAGTAAGGATGCCAACGGTAAATAGAATAAGTATGGAACAATTTAAACTTATTGAGTCAAAAACGAAGTTGGAGATTTTTAACTTCTGTGAATCCCTGTGGAACTCGGGTTATATAGAAGAATCTTTCGTTGCATGCAACTGGTCATATTACCTTCATGAGCAATATGAATCCGGCGATTTTCAGGTATTTACAAGGTGGATCAATAAATATGTGAATAACTGGGCTTCCTGTGATACATTATGCAATCACACGGTCGGGACGTTTATTGAAATGTATCCCGAATACCTGGCCAGACTGAAGGAGCTCGCAAAAGGAGAAAACAGGTGGGCACGACGGGCATCCGCGGTTACACTCATCATACCGGCAAGAAAAGGAAAGTTTTTAAACGACATCCTGGAAATTGCCGAAATCCTACTTATGGATAAGGACGACCTGGTTCAAAAGGGTTACGGGTGGATGCTGAAGGCAGCCAGCAAAGCACATCAAAAAGAGATATTTGATTATGTAATGACAAAAAAGGCTGTGATGCCTAGAACCGCCCTGAGGTATGCTATTGAAAAAATGCATGATAAACTGAAAGCCGCAGCGATGGAGAAACAGTAAAGTACCTAGTTCGATATTATCAAAAGGGTTGGTTGAAGCGGGTTATAAGAGTGCTAAACAGATAGCTAAAATAAAAGTTAAAAAATTGTATTAAAAGTATATGAAACAATATACTAAGAATGATGCAGTTTTACCTAAAATTATAGCGAAATAGTAAAATTGAAAGGATGAATTGGTAAAACGGTTTACTGAAAGCCTTGATAAACATTACTGTATCAAATATCGTATAAATATGATGGAAAATCTTGAATTGATGAAGGAGTTTGGCATCAAGAAATTCCAGGAAGGAGAAGAGGGAAGGTGGCACTGTCCTGAATGCGGAGAGGTGTTTTATGGTAAAAAGTTGACACTATCAATAATACAGTTAAAATAAACATAAATACCTTAGAAAAATTCAATAAAATGATTATTAAACAGGGTTCTTCGAATAAATAATAATAGATGTTCTTCTCTCACTTTAGAAAGGTGAAGTAAAATTTTGTGAGAATACTTAGCGAAATCATCTCAAATTATACACTTGATAATTTTTTCTATGATATAATTATTGCTATTTTTGCTTATGTTTATGTCTTCATTACTATTTTAATTCCTGTTTATCTGAAAAAGAAAGGACATATTTCTAAATTTATTGCCCGGAAAATAGTTCACTTTTGTTCAGGTTTAGTTGTCTTAGTTGTTCCATTCTTTATATTACCTTTACATGCCATTTATATTTCCCTGAGCATGACTGTAATGATCTATTTTAGTTCCCGAGATAGTACTATCAAGAAATTACAAGAGCTATATGAATCTATTGGTGAAGAAGCTGAAGAAAAAGTAGGACGCTTACAGGGCCCTTTTCATTATGGTATCTCAATAACCGTACTAATTACCATATTCACTATTTTTGCGCCTGATAGGCTCTATTTTCCTATTTGTGGAATTTTAATAATGATTATCAGTGATTCTTTTGCTGCTATAGTGGGGAAGAAGTTTGGTAAAATAACATTACCTTTGAGCTATACTGGATCAAAGCGGACTCTGGAGGGCTCACTTGCCTTTGGTATCTCAGCATTTTTCTTGTGTTGGTCAGGTTTTTATTTTTATGGATTAGGTAATCCAATTAATCATAATCAACAAATACTAACCCTTAAAATGGTTTTTACCTATTCCTTGCTAACCAGTTTAACAGGAACTTTAGTTGAACTTTTTTCACCATCTATGTTAGATGATCTTACTGTTCCCATAGCTACCACCATAGTGATTTATTTTTTGGCTTTTCTGGTCTAAGTGAAAGATAAAGATTTGGGTAATTGCGAAGGGATTAAACTAGCATATGGTATATTATTATGTTGAAAGTCCTGCACCCAATGCCACGGCTAAAAACCAGATAAAGTAGCTGTATTTTAACAAAAGACATATTCGATCTAAAGAGTGGCTGGTGGTATTTTTTCGGACAGTGAAAGCTGAATAAATAAAGAGGGGAAACATAACGAATAATATTAGCATTAGATAGGTTGGGTGGTACTTTTCTATAAAGTAAGTAAAAAGCATTGTCAAAGCAGTTATCACTAAAAAAAATATTACCAATATGCTGGACACTT
The DNA here is from genome assembly GCA_964525625.1 of uncultured Atribacterota bacterium. Lineage (GTDB taxonomy): Bacteria > Atribacterota > Phoenicimicrobiia > Phoenicimicrobiales > Stramentimicrobiaceae > Stramentimicrobium. Next base: position 6,844 of record CAZGKY010000109.1, read on the forward strand.
CCTTACCCAGCGTTGTGGCAATAGTAGAGCAATTTTGTTGTAAATCCCCCTGGTAATCGGCCATTGTTTTAATAATTTCTCTTGCCATCATGGCAAAAAAAGCTGTGATAGAAAGCATTAAGATTGGTTGAATGTTACCTGCTGCAACACCTCCAAAGATAAAACAAAGAGCAGTAATCAAAGCGACAACTGCATTACCTATTAATATAGTACATTTTAGTTTCCAAGAATAGAGATAGAGCAAGGCATTGGAAAACAGGGCAATCAAAAATCCAGTTTGATTGATAAAAGCAGCAGTAAGAAGGGAAAGAAAAGAACCGACTATAGAAAAAATTAATGCTCCTCGAGGACTGATCATTCCAGAAGGTAAGGGTCGTTTAGGTTTGTTTATCCGGTCAATTTCAATATCAATGTAATCATTCCAGGCATTGGTTGAAGCTGTAATTAGTAGAACTGTTATTGCTGCCAAGATGACTGGTAACCAGTAATTTGCTTCAGCTATGTAGGCACTCAGAAAAATAGCAATACAACCGGCAAGAGCATTGATTGGTCGACATAGTCTAAAGTACTCTTTAAGCATTCCTCTTCTCCGGACAAACTTTACTATGAATGCATATTTTATTAATT
>CAZGKY010000110.1:0-7440 GCA_964525625.1 uncultured Atribacterota bacterium
ACTCCCAATATTCTCATAGCGTCAAACAAAGTCTTTCCGTTATGTTTAAAAGACACCGCAGTATGGTGAGGAAATCTCTTCTCAATTAGGACATAACGATAGAATCTCGCCATCTCTTTAATGGCAAATATGCCAATTCCTCCAAAAGATTGGGGATTTATATCCAGCACTTCACCTTCAGCAATATAGCTTTTTAACTCACCTTCCACAGTTGCCTGTAACCTGAAGATAGTAATATCTCCAGGGATAATTGTGCCTTCTAGATTGCCTCGGGAAATATCTGGTTCCTTATCCTTTTCCAAAAAACGATGCATAATTAATTGATATTTTAACTCTCCGTTCTTTAAATAGCAAGAAGGCGTATTCCCACAATGAAATCCCATAAATAAATCATCTAATGTATAATTCTTTGTTTTATCCTTATTTTCTTCATAAATATCCCGAGGAACAGTATTATTTATATCCAGGAGAGTAGGGGGGAGCTGGGAGGCAAGCGCAATAATATACTCACTTAATGCTCCATAGATATCTGTTTCACAGGCAATAGGTATACCTCTACTGGCAAATCTAGAATTAACATAACAGGGTACAAAGCCAAATTGAGTTTGAAAAGCTGGCCAACACTTATTGGCAAACACCGCAAATTGGAATGCTCCTAGATTCTTTTCCAGTAAATCTTGTAGAGTAACCTCATATTGTGCCAGTTTGGGAATCACTTCTGGATATCTGATTCTCGTTCCTAATTCCTGCTTCATATCCTGAATAACTTCCGGTATCCTGGAATCATCCTTATGATTAAGAAAAGCCTCCAAGAGATCCAGCTCTGAATTTTCCATTACCTCTATTCCTAAATCATACAGTGGTTTTAAAGGAGCATGGCAAGTCAAGAAGTCTTGAGGTCTTGGTCCAAATGTAATTATCTTCAGACTCTTCAATCCTAATAATATTCGGACTATAGAGTCGAAATCGGAAATCATTTCCGCAATTTCTTCAGGTGTGCCCACAGGATATTTGGGAATATATGGGCTTAACCCCTTAAGTCCTATATTATAGGAAGCACTCAACAGACCGCAGTAAGCATCACCTCGTCCTTCAATTAAATCTTTTCCAGTATCTTCAGCGGCTGCTACAAACATAGTTGGTCCAGAAAATTTCTGGGCAAGCAACGTTTCCGGGCCTTCTGGTCCAAAATTACCCAGATATATTACCAGGGCATTAACCTTTTCCTGTTCTAATTCTTTTAAAGCATTAAGTACATCTTTTTCGTTTTCCACTATGGTATTAATACCGAAAAGAGAGATATGTTTATTTTCACATTCTTTTAATAGCCTATCTCTTCTATTTTTACTCAAATCAATGGGAAAACAATCTCGACTTACCGCTACTAAGCCCATTTTAACTTCAGGTAAATTAATCATTTTCATCCTCCTGTCTCTAAAAATATTTATCAAGATCAAGGTTTAAGGTCTAAATAAACTAAAATATTCCTAACTTCCTTTTCTTCTTTTGGCTAAGGTATGAATAATTACTGAGACTATTATTAAGATACCGCATACAAATTGTGTCCAGAAACCAGATAATCCAGCCGCTACGATACCTGCTTCTAAAGAACCGATAATAAAAGCACCAATAAAGGTCCCTTCTATATTGGCATCTCCACCAAACATAGAGGTTCCACCTACGAAAACAGCGGCCATTACCATCATCAAATACCCCTCACCCATGGTAGGCCACCAGGTTCTCATCCGATAACAACTAATTATCCCGGCAAAAGCTGCTACTACCGCCATCAAGATAAAGACCATAGTTTTCATTCTATTAACATTTACTCCCATCATCCGAGCAGCTTCCTGGTTATCTCCAATAAATAAGGCCTGTTCACCAAACTTGTGCCTCATCAGTAAAAAATAGAAAAAGACGGCTAATCCTAAAAACCAGAGAGATTGTACCGGTATAACCCATAACTTCTCAGCAAATATTTTATAGGAAAAGGTACTGTCGAGAGGGACTCTTTTTGCTAAACCCCGAGATATAATATTACTGAAACCTCGAATTAAAAACTGCATCCCCAGGGTAGCTACTATAGAAGGAATGCCTATAATGGTAACCAATGTCCCATTAATAAAACCTACAACTGCTCCAGATAGAAGACTGATTATAAAAGCCAAAACAATGTTTTGGGTGGTTTCAAACACTAATACAAAAATATAACCTGATAAAGCCATAACTGAGGGAAAAGAAAGGTCAATCTCCCCCATAGCCAGTACAAAAGTCAACCCCAGAGCCATAAATCCCATTATAGGAACTGTAGACAGGAATGCCTGGTATATTCTTCCTTTTAAAAAAACTTCCGGGCTGGTAAGCATAAATAAACCAAAAATACTGACAGCCATAATCAATAAGGCAATCTGGGATTTGTATTTTGTAGTGATTTTACTTTTTACATTATTATTTAAATTTCCCATCTTATAATTCCCTTTCCTCTTGACTAACTGGTTTTCCCTGTTCCGTATGCCTGATTAATTCTTCACTAAGCTCATGTAAAGATATATCTTTACGCAGATAGGTACCTACAATCTTCCCACGATCAATCACCACAAAACGATCAGAAACTGGATATATATTGGCAATATTATGGGAGATATAAATACAGGATTTTCCTCTCTCCTTAATATCCTGAATAAACTTCAATACTTTATTGACTTCCTGTAAGGACAAAGCCATAGTTGGTTCGTCCAATATAACCAGGTCTGCTTCAAAATACATTGCTCGGGAGATAGCTACCCCTTCTCTTTCTCCACCGGATAAGGTTCTAATTGTTGAATCAGCATCTGCACCTATACCTCTAAATCCAATGGAAACTCTCATAATTTTATTGGTTTCTTCTTTTTCTTTCTTGATATTAATAAAACCTAATTTATTAGTAATCTGTCTGCCAATAAAGATATTTCTCCATAAAGTCTGTTTTTCAGCCAAAGCTTTTTCTTGATATACAGTCTCCACGCCTAAACTGTGGGCTACCTTGACTGAATATTTTTTCGGATCGATCTTTGTGCCCTTAATATACATTTCACCTTGATCAAAGGAATGCACTCCAGAAATAATTTTAATTAAGGTAGATTTTCCTGCACCATTATCCCCTAATAGACCCACTACTTCATTGTAACCGACCTCAAAATCTATACCTCTTAAGGCAACTACTCCGTCAAAAGATTTATAAATATTTTTCATCTCTAACAATTTTTCCATTAGAAAATCTCCCCTTCTTTATTAACAAGTTAAGGTTTTTGGGTTTCTTGCAGGGAGAATTGATGCATCTCCCTGCAAGAAATAGGCCTTAATGTTACCTTAACCCTTGCTCAGCTAAAGGAGCTACTATATCGATATTGTCCTTGCTAATTAATCCACCGCCAGTATCAATATGTAGTCCGGAAAAACCATATTTTTTGGTCAAATAGATTTGCATAATAGGCAGGAAACCTTGTAAGAATGGTTGTTGATCTAAAACCAGGTCGGTATAACCAGTTTTGATACTTTCTACTACCGGTGCAGAGAGGTCAAAACCAGCTCCAAAAATATCATCAGGACCTAATCCTGCTGTCTCAAAATATACCCGCTGAGAAGAAGTTAAATTACCATGATCAGTCACTACTACTTTGCAATCAGGATTAGCCTGAAGATAACCAGCAATTACTGGGATACCGTTGGCTGCATCCTTATCTACTTCTGCTGAAATTTCCAGGTAATCAACTTTAACTCCTATTTCTTCAAAAGCATCTATGACTCCTTTAGTTCTCAATCCTCTGGTGGGTTGGGACAATAAACCCCAGACCATGGCCTTATCCCCAGCCTTTAAGCCTGCTCTTGTGATAGTCCCAGTACCAAGGGTATAACCTGATTCATATAATTCTTGACCGACATATCCAAACCCTTGAGCAGCATAGGCTTTTTCCAGTTCGGGCAAGGTGGTGTTCTGGCTGGTAACAATGATTCCCAGTTTCACAGCTTCTTCCACAAAAGGCCTATATGCCTCGCTCCCTGGATGACCCATAATGGCTATTCCATCAGGTCGAGCAGCTACAGCTTGTTGGAATTGATCCACCATCTTTTCTGGACTCCAGTCAGACCATAGATATCTGATTTCCACCCTGTTTCCTAATATTTCTGCTGCAGCTTGAGCACCATTATAAACAACACTTGCAAAGGTACAGCCTGGTGAACCACCCGGGAAAAAATAAATTACTATCGGTTTTTCACTGGTCTGAGCAGTAGTGGGTAATGCCAATAGTGTAACACAACTAAAAATCAGTAAAAATAGCAAAGTAATTTTTCTTAACATAATTTATTATTTAACCTCCTATTAAATTTTTTGAATAGTTTTTTCTAACAATTTTAGTAAAGAGTATTTGAAATAATTTTTTTCTTTTTCACCTCCTTTACTATCAGGCTCTTTCCCAATTTTCCTGTTAATCTGCCAATTATTCTTTCAATGCCCCTGCAGTTAAACCTTTAATCAACCTTTTTTGAACCAGAGCAAAGAGAATCAAAGTTGGAATAATAGTAAGTGTAGCAACAGCACAAACCTGTCCCCAGCGAATCAATAAAGAAGCAGAAAGACGGCTGATAATAAGAGTCAAGGTAGCTGTATTCTGACTCTGACTGATCACAGAGACAATGAGATAATCACCCCAGGAAACTACAAAAGAATAAAAAGCTACTACCATCACACCTGGTTCAGCAATAGGCAAAATAACATATATTAGTCTCTGCAAAAGATTACCCCCATCAATTTCGGCAGCATTATCTAAATCAATTGGTATGGTATCAAAATAACCCTTTAACATCCACATAGAAAATGGTAGAACAAGAATTAATTGAGTAAGAACGATACCAATAGTTTTATCCATTAAGTTTAAAGAAAAAATAACCAAAAAAAGAGGTATTAAAAGGAGAACCTGGGGAAACATTTGAGCTGAAAAAATTCCAATAATAATAGGTTTTTTCCCCTTAATAGTATAACGACTTAACCCATAAGCCCCGAATATAGAGACAGCTAAAGAAATAATAGTGACTAGACTGGAAATTTTTATTGAATTTAGAAAATATCTTGGAAAATCAGTAACACTAAATATTCTATAATAATTGTTCAAGGTAAACCCTGCCAATGGTGCTAAAATTTTTCCGGTAAAAATTGATTCTTGTGTTCTAAAAGAACAATAACAGATCCAGACCATTGGTAGGATAAAAAAACAAAGGGAAAGAAGAATAACGAGATAGGCAATAATTGTGTTACGTGTTTTAATCTGTTTTTTGTTCAATTTCAAATTCATTATCGTATATACTCTCCCTTTTCCTGAATAATCAAATAAATTATCAAATAAATGCTTAAAATAATAAGCATAATAGTTCCTATACTTGCAGCATAACCCGCAGCATAATTAACCCAGCTTTGTCGGTAAACATAAACAGGAAGGACATCAGTCCTGTTAATAGGTCCTCCTCCAGTTGCCAGATAAATAAAGTCAAAATTATTAAAGGTCCATAAAACATGTATAGTAACCATTACAATTATCATGTTTTTAATTCCCGGTAATGTGATATACCAAAAATTTTGCCAGGGATTTGCTCCATCAATTTCTGCGGCTTCATATAAACTGTCGGGAATGGTCTGCATTGCTGCAAAAAAAGCGATGCCATAAAAGGGTACATTTCTCCATAAGTGTAACAAAACAATAAAAGAAAAAGCTGTTTTGGGATCCCCAAACCAGTATTTTACTATATTTCCTAATCCTATATTTCTTAAAATAACATTAATAAAACCAACATCGGGTTGAGCCATAAATTTAAATATAGTTACCGTTGCAGCAACAGGGATTACCCAGCTAGCCATAATTATGCTTTTAAAAAAAGGCATTCCCGGTATTTCTTGTTTTAAAGTCCAAGCCAGAACAAGCCCTAATAATAATTGTAAAACTACTACAATGGTAGTTAATTTTATTGAATTACGTAGTGACAGCCAGAAAATGGGATCCCTTGCCATCTGACGGTAATTATCCAGGCCAACATAATTATAGACCGTCCTGAGCATACTCTTATCAGTAAAGGATACTCTAATGCCATCTACTAAGGGATATAAAGTAAAAATACCCATTATGATAATAGCCGGGATAATTAAATAATAACCTTTCCTTTTGTCCATTTACTCTTTTTCTTTCCTTAAATTAAAGTTAAATATCAGTGGTAAAGTGGTAAAACAGAATTATCTATTATTATCTACTAAGTATTATATTATTATTTACTAAGCTTATAGATTTTTTTGGTTTATTTTATTGAAAAGGAGTGGGAGACCCCACTCCTTTTCAATAAATTATCCTTACAGCACATTTTTAGCAATAAGATCTTTATATGTATCTAATAACCATTGTGCAGCTTCTTGGGCAGATTTTTCTCCATAAATTACATAATTTACAGCTCTTAAGTTTGCTTCACTTACTGGCCCCCAGTTGATGGGTATCATAGCAACCGATATCGGTAATTCATTAGCAAATCCTTGAATCCACCATTGAATACCAGCTTTTTCAAAGATATCCATCTCCAGCGAATCTCTTCTTGCTGGTATTCCACCTGATTCAACCAGCCACTGAGCCATCTTTTCTTTAGAAGTAATATACTTTATAAGATCCCAGGCAGCTTCTTTATTCTTAGAATATTTATTCAACATTATTGGTTTTACTTCTAAATAAGTAGCAGGAACCCCATCTTTAGGATAAGGAATTCTGGTCAAACCAGATCTGTTTTCCAGAATATCTTTTTGAGTTGCACCTTCTTCTCTTCTCCCCCACAGCCAGGGACCCATAGGAGCCATAGCCCATTTACCTGCCACATAACCAGGATCTTCAACAGGCCAACCAGTACCTCTCTGGTTAGGATCACAAGCAGGGAATGGGCCTTCAAAGAGTTTTCCATACAGATCGAGGACTTGCTCTAATTGATCTAAAGTAGCTAATAATTTAACAGTTCTTGCACCATCTACTGTAGCAACTTCAAAAGGATTCTGTTTCTTACTTACCTGGAAATACCAGGTAATAAACTCCTGAGCTGCTCGGGGATCTCCAATTTCAGTGCAGGTAAAGAAACCAAATATTTCCTTATTAGATTTTTCAGTAATTGTTCTGGCAGTGGTAATTAAATCATCCCAGGTTTCTGGAATAGCAAGACCGTATTTTTCAAGTATATCTTTTCGGTAGATCAAAGCCCGAGCATTGGTATTATATGGAATTCCATAAAGCTTGTCATCGATTCTAAGTGGTTCTAAAGTGCTTTCTACAAACTGAACGTTGTCTTCCCAGGCAGAAAAATAAGAATCAAGTGGTTCGATAATATCATTATTCACATATACCGCTGTATCTTCTAGCAATCCTTCGATTACATCGGGAATCC
>CAZGKY010000111.1:0-7350 GCA_964525625.1 uncultured Atribacterota bacterium
AAAATCACAAGAAAAAGAGCAAGAAAGTTAAATCTTTTTGCGGGGTTCTTCAAGCCACCCGCAATACGGGTGTGATATTTACTCATCGATAATAACCAGTGCTAAGAATAATATATTTTTAAGACATTTTTGATATATAATAGAAATGAGGAAAAATAAAGATGATTGAACAGGAAATGATAGAAGAAATTTTAATACCAGAAAATCAAATTAAAAAAAGAGTTGAGCAATTGGGAGATCAGATTTCGCATGATTATGAAGGGAAAAAAATTTTTTGTATAGGAGTATTAAGAGGTGCTGTTATTTTCTTAGCTGATTTAGCTCGTTATATAAAGGTACCTATGTTAATTGATTTTATGGCTATTTCCAGCTATGGAGTATCTACCGAATCTTCCGGCGTGGTACGAATTTTAAAAGATTTAGATGAAAACATTGCTCAAAAGGATGTATTAATTGTAGAAGATATTGTGGATACTGGCCTTACCTTAGATTATTTATTAAGAATGTTACAATCACGCAAACCTGCTAGTCTAAAGGTATGTGCTCTCCTCAACAAAAAAGAGAGAAGGAAGATCGAAGTTCCCATTCACTATTGTGGTTTTGCTATACCAGATAAATTTGTGGTGGGATATGGTTTGGATTTTAATGGATTATACCGAAATATACCATACCTCTTAGTCCTCAAATCAAGATACTACCACAATGTTTAGGAAAAGGTAATTTTTTTTCTGGCCATTATTCCTTTCCAATTTTTCCAATTACTATTTATTACTTAGCTTAGGTATTTTTATTTTCTTATTAACTTACAACGCTGAACTTAATAGGAATTTTAGCAATTTAAATTAATATAATTATGGCCAGAATGTTAAGTGCAGTGAAATTAAAGAATATTTTCAAATATTATCTTATCTGTTTGTTTTTATCTTTAAAATATGCTAAAATTACCTTGCATTTACACTGGTAATATTTGAATAGTTTATATAAATAAGATTAGGAGAAACAAATAATTGGCAAAATTAAATCCAGATAATTTCAAAAATAAAAATTTTAAAAATGCCGGTTTATATTTACTGATATTGATCGTGGCAATTTCTATTCTTAGTTCTTTATTTGAACCATCTTCTTCAGTTAAAACGTTAACCTATTCTCAATTTTTAAATGAGGTTGAGAAAAATAATGTTAATAGTATTACCATTTCTGGTAATACTATAACTGGTGTCCTCAATGACCAGCAAAAATTTTCTACCTATTTACCTGATGATCCAGATTTAATGTCTATTTTACGCAGTAAAAATGTCAATATCGAAGCCAAACCACCGGTTGAATTATCCTGGTGGATGCGGGTACTTTCCTCTCTACTGCCTATGGCTTTGATAATCGGTATCTGGATATTTATGATGAGACAGATGCAGGGTGGCGGTAATAAAGTAATGTCTTTTGGTAAAAGCCAGGCCAAGTTGCTGGGTAAGGAAAGTCCAAAAGTTACCTTTGCTGATGTAGCTGGTGTTGATGAAGCTAAAGAGGAGCTTCAGGAGGTAGTAGATTTTTTGAAAAATCCAGCCAAATTTAACCAGCTGGGAGCAAAAATCCCTAAAGGGGTGCTTCTCTATGGACCTCCCGGAGCAGGCAAGACTCTATTAGCAAGAGCGGTGGCTGGAGAAGCAGGTGTAGCCTTCTTTAGTATCAGCGGTTCTGATTTTGTAGAGATGTTTGTAGGAGTAGGGGCGGCCAGGGTAAGAGATTTATTCAGGCAAGCTAAAGCAAGTAGGCCTTGTATTGTTTTTATGGATGAGATTGATGCTGTTGGCCGCCATAGAGGTGCTGGTTTAGGAGGTGGCCACGACGAAAGAGAGCAGACTTTAAACCAATTATTAGTAGAAATGGATGGTTTTGACCAAAATACGGGAGTTATTTTGATTGCTGCTACCAACAGACCAGATATTCTTGATCCTGCTCTTTTAAGACCAGGACGTTTTGATCGAAGGATAGTGGTAGATCGTCCAGATTTACTGGGACGTGAACAGATATTAAAGGTTCATGCTAAAGGAAAGCCTCTGGCTAAAGATGTAGATTTAAAGGTTTTAGCCAGAAGAACACCTGGTTTTGTCGGTTCAGATTTAGCTAATTTGGTCAATGAGGCAGCCCTGTTAGCCTCTCGTAAGGGGAAAAAATTTATCGATATGGAAGATTTTGAAGCCTCTATTGATAGAGTAATAGCTGGACCGGAGAAAAAGAGCAGAATAATGAATGAAAAAGAAAAGGAGATTGTGGCTTATCATGAATCCGGTCATGCCCTGGTGGCAAAGTTACTTCCTAATTGTGATCCAGTGCATAAGGTTTCCATTATTCCTCGGGGAAGTGCTGCTTTAGGATATACCCTGCAGTTACCTACTGAAGATCGTTATCTGGTTAGTAAATCGGAGCTAATGGAAAGATTAAGCGTTCTCTTAGCGGGTAGAGTTGCTGAAGAGCTTATTTTTAAAGATGTTACAACTGGAGCTCAGAATGATTTAGAGAGAGCGACCAAAATTGCCCGTCAGATGGTAACTGAATTTGGAATGAGTGAATCTCTTGGACCAATTACACTAGGACGGAAAGAACATCAAGTCTTTTTAGGTAGAGATATTGCTGAAGATAGAAATTATAGTGATGAAGTTGCCTATCAAATTGATAAAGAAGTAGAAAAAATTATTGAGAATGCTTATAATAGGGCAAAAGAAATATTAGTTAAAAATAAAAGAAAATTGAAAAAAATTGCGGAAAATTTATTAGAAAAAGAAACCTTAGAAGGGGAAGAGTTAGATAATCTATTAAAAGGGGCTAAACTTGCCTCTGGACAACCGGTTTTACCTTAGTGTAATTTTAGAATTTTTTTGATTTTTTATTTATTTAATATTAATATAATTATGGATGTTCTTACCAGTATACATTAATTAATTATTAGTATTGCCTTAAAACTTACTATGTAATATTGATTAAAAAGGAATGACACAAAGAGGGAATTCCCTAAAGAGAGTATACCAGATAAATGTAAAAGGGAATAATTTTATGGTGGGGGGGGTGAAAAAATAAAAAGAAATTAGGTCATAGTATTAATAATTAGTTTTATAGAATTGCTTTAGAATATTGTCAAAATGAAAGGACGGAAGGAGGAAAATAATTTGAACAAACAGATTTTATCAATTATTTTACTAATTATATTAATTATGGGAATGAGCTCCATAGTTATTGCTCAGGCACCTAATCCTGATAGAATTGTTTATGCCACAATTGGAGGACCTGAGACCATGGATCCTCATTGGAGTTATGATACGGCCAGTGGTGAAATTATCTATCAGATTTATGATAATTTGATTGCTTATGATGGAGAGAGTATTGAAAAATTTGTACCAATGTTAGCCACAGAGGTGCCATCTGCGGAGAACGGATTAATTTCTGAAGATGGTTTAACCTATACCTTTCCTATCAGGAAAGATGTAAAATTTCATAATGGTGCTATCTTAACCCCAGAAGATGTAGAATACAGTTTTGAAAGAGGTATGATCTTTGATCGTGCCGGCGGACCCATGTGGATGATATTAGAACCCCTTTTAGGAGTAGAAAGCATTGAAAGTTTAGCAGTGGAATTAGCCGGGGTAGATGATTATAGCGATATGTTTGTTGATGATCAATTAAAAGATGAGTACAAAGAAGTGATGATCAAGGTCTATACAGATTTTGTGGATAAGGCAGTAGAAGTTGACGGCAATAATGTAGTGTTCCACTTGGCTCAACCTTATGCACCCTTCCTGAACATTCTAGCTCATGGTGGTGGATGGGCTTCTATTATCAATAAGGAATGGTCTATCGAACAGGGAGACTGGGATCATCAAGCAGATACCTGGTGGAATTACCATGATCCGAAAAATGAGGAAGATCCACTTTATAGTGTAGCTAATGGAACCGGTCCCTTTAAATTGGTTAGATGGGTACCTGAAGAGACTGTTATGCTGGAAAGATTTGATGAGCACTGGAGAGGTCCTGCTAAATTGAAAGAGGTAGTGTACCGCTATATCAATGAGTGGACTACTAGAAAACTGATGTTACAGAGGGGAGATGCCGATATAGTTTATGTTCCGGTTATTAATATGAAAGAAGTCGAGAACATGGAGGGGGTTGAATTAATAACTGGACTACCATCATTGTCTAATGTAGTAACCAACATGCCCTGGACCTTAAATGCGGAAGGTAATGCCAATTTAGGTAGTGGTAAATTAGATGGAGAGGGCATTCCACCTGATTTCTTCTCTGATATACATGTACGCAGAGGATTTTCTTATCTGTTCCCTTATAATACCTTTATTGAAAAGACATTATATGGACAAGCCAAACGTAATCCCGGTCCTTTCCCTGATCCTTTGTATGGTTACACAGATGATCCTGAACTTTATTATCAATTTGATATAGAAAAAGCCAAAGATGAATTCAAGTTAGCCTGGGGTGGTGAACTCTGGGAAAAGGGATGCAAATTTAATATCTTCTATAATGAAGGAAATGATGTCCGTAAGGCAGCCTGTGATATGCTCTCTACTTATGCCAAGATTATTAATCCCAAATTTGAGCTTACCCCAGTAGGTGTGCAGTGGTCATCATATCTAAAACAGTTCCTGGCAGAACAGCTTCCTATGTACACTATCGGTTGGTTAGCAGATTATCCTCATCCTCACAACTGGGCACCAACCTATTTAGGGAGCACTGGCACATACAGTGCATTTTATGGAAAGGCCTATACTGAATGGGCTAAAGAAAATGTGGATCCTCTTATTGACAAGGCTCTTAAGTCGATTGATCCACAAGAACAAAAAAGTATTTATGAAGAATTAACCAGAATTGCTCACGAACAAGCTGTAGCACTGTATCTGTATCAACCTATTGGCATTCACGTCCAGAGAGACTGGGTTAAAGGATGGTACTATAATCCAGTAATATCAGGTTTGCCAGAAGGTGCTGATTTCTTCTATATTTACAAAGAGTAAACAAAATGTTAATAATATTTATTCTTGATGGTAATTGATACTAAGCAGTAAAGGGAATAAAAATGGAGTGGAAGAAACTATATTTTCCACTCCATTACCTTTTCATTAAGGGGAAAGTATAGTATTGAAATTTTACAAGTTTCTTAAAAGTATAGATTTTCTTAGCCATTGTGAAAAGATTGGAAGTTCAGTTATTAGCAATTTTAGTAATAAATAAGGAATAAAGAGAAGATGTTATCTTATATTATAAGACGGCTCTTAATGTTACCTTTAATCTTATTAGGGGTAACTTTTTTGATATTTTGTCTTTTTTCATTATTAAGTCCTATGGAAAGATTGGCTACTTATATCAATAATCCTAATGTATTAAAAAATCCTCAGGCCGCCCAGCAGTTAATTGAAAAATATCATTTAAATGATCCTTTTCCAGCTGGTTATATTTACTGGTTACGTTCACTAATGAGACTTGATTTTGGATGGTCTCCTACCGCTAATCAACCAGTATGGGATGCTATTACACAGCGCCTTCCAGCAACTATGGAATTGGTTTTCTATTCCATTATTCCGGTAATTCTGGTAGGTATCTGGTTAGGCGTTATCTCCTCAGTTCATCATAATGATTTACTAGATCAGACTATCAGGGTCACAGCTATAATAGGGTGGTCTTTGCCCACCTTTATCTTTGGTTTACTGGTATTATTTATTTTTTATGGCCTATTAGGCTGGTTACCACCGGGAAGATTGAGTACCTGGGCACAATTTATTGTTTATACCGGGGATAATTTTAAAAATTACACCTATTTTATTACTATTGATGCTCTTCTTAATAGACGTTTGGATATTTTCTGGGATGCTATAAAACATTTAATTGGACCAATTATTACTCTTTCTTATATTTCCTGGGCTTATTTACTGAGAATAACTCGTTCCAGTATGCTGGATACCTTAAGAAAGGATTATATCCGCACTGCTAGGGCTAAGGGAGTGGAAGAGAAAAAAGTTATACATCAACATGCTCGGAAAAATGCCCTAATACCGGTAGTAACAGTGGCTGGAATGATGGTTGTGCAAATGTTGGGAGGAGTAGTTATTACTGAAACAATATTTAACTATCCTGGTTTGGGATTTTGGGCTGCCTCTTCTGCTCAACAATTAGACTATGGATCAGTAATTGGATTTGCTCTATTATTTGCCTTTATGATGGTAATTGGTAATTTAATTGTAGATATTTCTTATGCCTTAATTGATCCGCGGGTTAGATTGGAGTAAGCACAAAATGAATAGAATAATTAGGAAATTACTAAGTAATTCTGCCTCATTAGTAGGTTTATTACTTCTATTAATATTCATTCTGATCGCTATCTTTGCTCCCTATATTGCCCCACCTTTATTCCCTAATCCATATCAGATACCGCGAATGTCCTGGGATATAGAGCCACAACCACCTGGATTTTCCATTACTGATGACATGAGATTTATATATGAAAGTTTAGGAAAACCAGTTACCAGAGAAAAAGCAATATTTGGTACCGCCCAGGGTGGTTATGACATATTTTATGGATTAATTTGGGGAACTAGAACAGCCTTCCGAGTGGGGATTATTACGGTAGCCTTCTCTATGGTAATTGGCTTGATAGGAGGTTCCCTTGCTGCTTATTTTGGTGGCTGGATAGACGAAATATTGATGCGCTTAACAGATATCTTTTTATCTATTCCCTTTTTAGTGGCAGCTATGGTATTGACTACAATTTTAGGAAGAGGTCTGGATAAGGTAATGATAGCCCTCATCGCCTTTGGCTGGATGGGATACGCCAGGGTAATAAGAGGGAGTATTTTAAGTACCAAAGAAGAAGTATATGTTTTAGCTGCTAAAGCTTTAGGGGTAAAAGATTATCGTATTATAATCTTTCATTTACTGCCTAATACCATTTTTCCCGTACTGGTTCAGGCAAGTATGAATATTGGCTCAATGGTAGTTACTGCAGCAGCTCTTAGTTTTTTAGGAGTGGGAGCCCCTTTGGGATATGCGGATTGGGGTCAAATGGTTAGTTTTGCCCGTAATTGGATTATTGGGTCACCTGGTAAGGCTGGAGAATATTGGTATGCAGTGTTTTTCCCTGGAATATTTATTGTTTTATTTGTTCTTTCCTGGAATTTAGTAGGAGATACGCTGAGAGATATTCTAGATCCACGGCTAAGAGGTGAATTATGAGGGAAGATAATAATAAACAGAAGATCTTACAGGTAAAGAATCTAAAGACCTATTTTTTTACTGAAAATGGAATCGTAAAAGCGGTTGATGGTGTTGATTTTGAAGTATATCAAGGAGAAACAT
>CAZGKY010000112.1:0-7303 GCA_964525625.1 uncultured Atribacterota bacterium
AACCCCCATATCGGACTTTCACCGACTAGTAATCACCCATGCTGGGCGCACTAAATAAAAAGAACTCTATATTTCTCAAGTATAGAGTTCTTACTGTATGTGAAAGTATAATATATTTATGATTCATTTAAATATTTAAAATTAAACTACAAAAAATATCATCTGCTTTTTTCTAATTTAATACAATGAGGAGCAGCAATCTTTTTAGCATACCTTAATGCTTTTTTCTCACTAGAAAAACTTCGGTCTCCAATTAATATTGGTGGATAAATTATTTTACCATTGTAGGTCTGGTAACCGAATTTAACCAGGTATTCACCTTGGTTTTCCGATATTTCACAATAATCATAACAATTCTTATCAGTATTCACAGTACTTTTACCTCCCTCTTTCTCAAGATCTCTATACAGAATTAGGGGTAATAACTATAGCCATACAATATTTAGGATTGGAAGTTAAATTTAGATTTAGAAACTGTCCATAAGAGATAGTATAATTTCTACCGATGGTCGGATCATTGGTAATTATTTCTTTCTTCTCAGCATCAAATCCAATAATGACCCGAGCATGTGCTAAAGGATTGGTTTCTTTATACTTCTGAATGGCTATTAAAGGAACCTGATTGGACAATTATTCTTCAATCTCTTCCATAGTTAATACAGTAAATGAGGCTTCAAATCCCAAATCTCTTGCAAATTTTACCATTTTATAGATATCCCCCAACCCATCTGGTTTGATAATCTTTTGAGCTAATTCTTGTTGACTTATCTGAAGTCCAAAAAAGTTCAAGGTCATTGCGGCAGAAGCCGGTAAACACCAATTAACTCCAGCATATTTCTGATAAGGAACTTCCAGACAAACTGAACTAGCTTTAGCCTTATACTCGTTTTCTGGCGTTATACCCTCTAAAGTACTTCCTTGCTCAATAATATCTGTTTGTGGAATAATCCCACTACATGAAGTTAAGAATAATACTGTGGCAATGATAAGTAGTGCTTTACTAAAATTTCTTAATCTTACCCAAACTTTCATCTTCCCCACTCCTTTTTAATCAGTCGAATGAAGACAATCAAAGTTTGGGCTAAAGATAAAAAGGTGGCAGCCTGGCGACCATAGTCCTTTTTGACTTTAGGCCCAAAACTTTGCGTCCTATTCTTTCGAATAGTTTGCCTTTTTCAACCTTTTTTTATTTTATTGATTAAAATAATTTTTCTGTAAAAAGAAAAGAAGTTGGCAGCCTGGCAATCTTAGCAGTTTCCTACCTTAGACCCAATGCTTTGCGTCCTATTCTTTCGAATAGTTTGCCTTTTTCAACCTCTATTGAATCCTATTTAATTATAAAGTATAATTTGAAATATTATATTTTCAAAGGTCAAAGATGTAGTTTATATATTACTTTAAAAATGAATCATCACCCTTTAAAAAATTAATATATTATTACTTTAATCAAGGGCTTTGATATTTCTTCTACTATCTACTATTATTTATTCCCTAAAAAAATTTTTTTAGACATATTGGGGAAAATATATAAAAATTTTTTCTATTTTTTTACGGCAATAACTTGGAAGGGTAATCTATTTTGTTTGCTAATTTATCCTGATAACGTTCCAGAGCCAGCTGAATCAACTTATCTATCAACGCGCTAAAGCCAATTCCACTTTTTTCCCATAATTTAGGATACATACTTACTTGTGTAAAACCAGGGATAGTATTAATCTCATTTAGGTATACCTGATAAAAATTTCCTCTTTTTTGTACAAAAAAATCAACCCTGGCCATACCAGCAGCATCAATAGCCAAAAATGCTAATTTGGAAATTTCCTGGATTTCTTTCATCACTTTTTTTGGTATTCTTGCCGGAATAATCAATTGAGTATTCTCATCAATATATTTGGAATCATAATCATAATATTTCCCGGCTGGTTTCACTTCCCCTACCACAGATACCTGTGGCTCATCATTACCCAGTACACTACACTCTACCTCAATATTATCTTCTATTCCCTCTTCAATAATAATCTTACGATCATAGCTTGCCGCTATAGCAATAGCTGTAGCTAATTCCTCTCTTCTTTCCACTTTACTGATACCTACACTAGAACCTAAATTGGTTGGTTTGACAAAAAGTGGGTAAGTCAAATTTTGGTTAATTTCTGCCAATATTTTTTCAGGTTCAATATTCCATCTTTTTCTTTTTATTACCATCCATCTGGTATGAGGCAAACCAGCCTGTTGGAAAATCTTTTTCATTAGTTCTTTATCCATTGATAAGGAAGAAGCTAGTACACCTGACCCAACATAGGGAACTCCAATTAACTCTAACAGACCCTGGATAGTTCCATCTTCACCAAAAGGACCATGTAATACCGGAAAGATAACATCTAATTTTTCTAAAAAAGAGTAGACTATTTCATTATTTTTCTGACTGAGAACAATAAATTGATGATCATCCGTTTTGCTTTCCCAGCATATAATTTCTTCTCCTTCCACCTTTCCGCTAAGTAATGCACGACGGCTATCCGCAGGTGATAGCCAATAGCCCTGTTTAGTAATACCTATCGGTACTACATCATATCTTTCGGGATTAATAGCTTTTATAACTGAGGAAGCTGAACAGAATGAGACTTCATGCTCACCAGACTTACCTCCAAACAATATTCCTACTTTTAATTTTTTTCTCTGCTTCATTGTATTCCTCTCTCAGGACCATTACTTAACTATGTTTTTAACCCCCACCTATAACTGGAAATACTTCAATAATATCTCCCTCTGCAACTTGAAAATCAAAATTGGTAATTTTTTTATTAACCAATACCATCCCAACGTAACCCAGAGCATCCTTAGGTAAAAAACGTTGTAAAACTGATGCAATATCTTCTCCACGATTTAGCTCTAAATCAAGCATTTTATTAGAATTAGTAGGTAAGTATTTTTCAAAACCAGAATAAAATTTTATGGTAACTTTCACAGTTATTACTCCTTGTTCTTATCCTTCTCTTTAGTAGTTCCTTTTAAATTCTGTTTTTTCAGTGCTAATTGTTTCTTCCTATTTTCTCTCTGTTCTATTTTATCTCTAATTTCCTTCTCTCTTCCTCTTCCTGAAGGGAAATAATATCTTCTGTCTTCCAGTTGGTTTGGAAGATGTTGTTGTTCAACCAAGGCATCTTTAAAATTATGGGCATACTGGTATCCTGCTCCATATCCCATATCCTTCATCATTCTGGTGGGAGCATTACGAATAATGAGAGGTACTGGCAATGATCCATATCTTTTTATATCCTGACTGGCTAACTGCCTACCTTTATAAAGAGCATTACTTTTAGGAGCATTGGCTAAATAAACTGCTGCCTGTATCAGAGCTAAGTCCCCCTCAGGCATACCAAGGAAATGAACTGCCTGCATCGCTGAAACAGCCACAGCAAGCGCCTCAGGATCGGCATTGCCAATATCTTCTGAAGCAAATCTAATTAATCTACGGGCAATATAGAGTGGATCTTCACCAGCCTCAATCATTCGGGTAACCCAGTACAATGCTGCATCAGGGTCAGAATCACGCATACTTTTGTGTAGAGCTGAAATAAGATTATAATGTTCCTCTCCACTCTTATCATAACGAAGGATATTTTTCTGAACTATTTGTTGAACTAAGTGTTTATTTATTATAATTCTATCCTTATCCTTAAGCTGGGACATGCTGGTATTGACCGCAAATTCCAAGATATTTAGTGCTACTCTGGCATCTCCGTAAGAAAGTCGGGTAATAAGATTAATTACTTCTTCGCTAATCTCTAAAGGTAGGTTCCCATAGCCACTCTCTTTGTCAGTTAAAGCACGCTGAATAATTTTGGTTAATTCCTGCTCCGTTAGAGCATCAAGCACATAAACATTTGCCCGTGATAGTAGAGGAGAAATCACCTCAAAAGATGGATTCTCCGTTGTAGCCCCAATTAAAATAATAGTACCATCCTCCACAAAGGGCAGAAAGGCATTTTGCTGTGTTTTATTAAAACGATGGATTTCATCAACAAAAAGAATGGTTCGCTGCTGATGGAAAGCCCAGCGTTGCTTAATCTCTTTTATAATTTCCTTTAAATCAGGAATACCTGAAGTAACAGCACTAAACTGGACAAAAAAACTCTTGGTTATCTGAGCAATAATCATAGCCAAGGTTGTTTTGCCTGAACCAGGGGGACCCCAAAAAATCATTGATTGTAACTGGTCTTTCTCAATAGCAATGCGTAAAGGCTTTCCCGGTCCAATAATCTTCTCCTGCCCCACAAAATCATCCAGATTTTTTGGCCGCATTCTATCGGCTAAGGGAGCTAATTTATTTATTTTTTTGGCTTGTTGCTGAAAAAGATCCATTAATTTTCCCCTATCAGGTCTTTTATTTTACTATCTTATCATTTTTTTATTATTTGTAAAATAACTGAAAATGGGTAGAAAATAATATTATGATTACTACCCCAAAAGTACTTGAAATATCTATTTGGGTAGTAATCATAATTTCAAAAATAGTACCAATAACACTAAATATTAGCAAATAATACCAAGCAACTATTTAAATATTTTACTTAATAGCACCTTGAAAACTAAAAATAGCAGAAATGGCTGAAACCCTTTATTTTATTGGTCTTTTGATGAAAGCCACTATAATGATACCATCAACCGCGCAAAAAATGAAGATCTGAATGGTAAAATCAAGAAAGTACTCAAAGATGGTTTGACACTTTATCATCTCTACAGAAAGGATAAGGAAATAAAACAAAACGAGGAGTTCAAACTCCTTAGCCGGATGTTAAAAGAGCAAAAGGGAAAGTCTTCTAAACATATCACACCAGACTCCTTACCAAACCCTACTGATCCGGATACTACCTACCGTAAAAAGGGTAAGCAGAAACATGTAGGTTATACGGCCAATATGGCAGAGAAGTTTGATGATCACAATCGGATAATCACCGGCTATGACTTACAAAAAAATACCTACAGTGACCAGAAATTCGCTCTGGATACCCTTTCCAAACTCCCGGTAGAAAAGGTGACCGCTTTGGTTGATGGCGCCTATTACTCAGAAGAGATAGCCCAGAAAGCTAAAGCCAGAGGCATCAAGATGCTCCCTACCAACTTAGTAGGTGGAGGTAAAAATAGTAATGCTACTCAATTTGAGATAGACGAAAAAGTAGTCAAGAAATACCCCTCTGGTCATCAGCCGATAACCAGTGTCTTTAAAACCGGAACCTATCGAGCACACTTTGATGAGAAACACTGTGGCTATAGTCCCCTATGTAAAGATTGTTCGGTCAAAAAAAGAAGAAGAGTTATCTCTTTAAAGTATCAGAGAAAACCTTACACCGCTTGCCATTGATCACCAAGATAGGAACCTCAAAGTATCAGGAGCTGGACCGAAGGAGAGCTGGGAATAGAGGGCATCCCCTCGCTACTTCGCCGGAGATACAGGATAGCTCATCTGATTATTTTCGCTATTTGGTTTTCAAAGGAACTATCAAGTTCAATTTGCGGCTCAGGTTTAATATGTTATACTCAAGTTTGACAGTAAATCACCATATTTACTGTCATGAAGTTGTGTAACCCTTTAAAATAAGGACTTTTACTTCTGATCTTTGAAAATAGTAGTGCCACTTAATATGATATTAATGATCGACATAATTGTTTTAACATGTTAATATTAAAATGCCATGTATACCCGAACCAAAACCTTTCAGAACAAAGACGGTACCACCAGAACCTACCTGCAGATTGTACAGACCAGACGGATCGGAAACAAGGTACGCCAGAAGGTCATCGCCAATCTGGGCCGCCTGGAGGAATTGCAGGAAGGCTCTCTTGACCGGCTGATCGAAGGACTCACTCGCTATTCTTTCCATCAATGGGTCAAGCTTAATGCCGGGCAGCTGGCTGCCAAAAGAGCCAGACAGTGGGGTCCGGCTATCATCTTCGGTCATCTCTGGCAGGAGCTGGGCTTAGCAGGGATGGTTAGCAAATTCCTGGGCCAGCACCAGACCGATTATGCCCTGGCTGCCTTTACGATGGTCTTAAACCGCCTCTGTGACCCGCGTTCCAAGCGGGGTGTAGATAAGTGGGTGAAACAGGTGTATTTACCTGGCTTAGAAAAACTGCAGCTTCACCATTATTACCGGGCCTTAGACGTGCTGGCAGAACATAAGAAGGAGCTGGAAGAAGGACTCTTTGCCCGTATCCGTAACCTCTTTGACCTGAAGCTGGACTTGGTCTTCTGGGATACCACCACTACCTACTTTGAAGGGAGAGGTCCCCAGATGGTCGAGCGAGGTTGCTCCAAGGACCGGCGTTCGGACTGCCAGCAGCTGGTGATCGGGGTACTCATGACCCAGGACGGCTTCCCGGTAGCCCACCAGGTCTTTCCCGGTAACCTGGCTGATATCGATACCTTTCGAGTTTGCCTCAAGGAGGTACAAACTAGATTTTCCCTCGGCAGGGTCATCCTGGTAGCAGATCGGGGCATGGTCAGCCAGAAGCTGTTAAGCCAGATCCAAGAGGCCGGGCTTTCCTACATTGTCGGGGTCAGAATGCGCAAGCTAAAAGGGATGGCCGAACTGGTAACTGATCCCGGACCCTATCAGAAGGTTAGGGATAACCTGATGGTCAAAGAGATTCTCTACCAGAAGGAGCGGTACATCATCTACCATAATCCCCAGGAAGCCCAGAAGGATCAGCTCTTCCGGGAGGAGATGCTTCTTGCCCTGGCCAGGAAGCTCAAAGGCGGGTCCAAGCAGCTGGTAGGTAACCGCGGATTCAGGCGTTTCTTAAAGATCCAGGGGAAAGCAGTAACCATTGATCAGGAGCTGGTCTCCCAGGAAGCCCGCTTTGATGGCAAATATGTCTTAAAGACCAATACTGCCCTGACTCCTTCCGAGGTAGCCTTATCCTACAAGAGTCTCTGGCAGGTGGAACGGGCCTTTCGGGAACTGAAGTCAGTTCTGGAACTGCGTCTAGTCTATCACTGGAATGATCGGAGGGTCGAGGGGCACATCATGGTCTGCTTTCTGGCCCTGGTACTGGAGACCGCACTCTGTCGCCGACTGAAGGAGGTCGGCAGCACCTTCTCCTACCTGGATCTCGTGGAGGACTTAGGCCAGTTACAGGCAGTGGAGGTAGAGCTGGCTGGCAAGCATTATCTGGCCCGTACCGAGATGGCCGGTGATACCTATGAAGTGTTCAAGGCATTGAGGCTACGACCACCCAAACTGATCCAGGAAATGCCATCTGAATAAGGTATCCCTGTAGTGGTACGTCTGTTTTTAAA
>CAZGKY010000113.1:0-7282 GCA_964525625.1 uncultured Atribacterota bacterium
ACTGAAGCCATTATCAGCACGGCTGGTAAAGCCATTTTTATTAGTTGTAAAGATTGTAAAAGAGAATCTTGAAAAGCTTCCCATTGTTCAGGATTTAAACCAATGCTCTGATAAAAGGAAAGGCTCTGCTTAATACTTTGATCAATCTGATCCACACCAAGTAATAAGGGATTAATACCTATCAGCCATAACCCTAATAATATTACCATCACTTTGGAAACCAATGAGGTAATGCTACCAACCAGCAGTATTTCTAATACCGAAAAATTTTTCCTTATGGCTATACCTAAAGCAATGCCTAATATCCCAAAGCCCAATACCGCAATTAAACCCTGAAAAGGCCCTACCATTAAAGTAACTAGAAAAAAGGAGATAAGAAGAGCCAGTAGAGCAACTTTTATATTATGGCGTAAAGATAAAATTATTATCGGTAAAGGGCACAAGAAACTAATCATTGTCCCCAGTAAAGGAATATACAAACTTGCTAAAAATAATAATGCCGTTATTGCGGCAAGGAAAGCCCCTTCTACAATGGATTTGGTTGGAATACGACCTGTCAATAAATAAACAACCCCTTTGTTTCCTCTCTACTGTTTGATGTAAAATAATTTTTTTAACGATTAACGAAAGGAAGTAAAGCCATCTCTCTCGCTCTTTTTACAGCTAAAGCCAAAGTTCTCTGATGTTTAGCACAATTCCCCGTAACTCTGCGCGGTAAAATCTTTCCTTGATCACTAATAAAACGATTTAAAAGTTCAACATCTTTATAATCTGCCTCCTTTTTCTCAGCACAAAAGTAGCAGATTTTCTTTCTTGTTCTTAATCCTCTATAGTTATTTCTTTTTATTACCATTCGCTATTTCCTTCCTGTTTTCCATATCTTGATATCTTAATCTAAAATAAATTAACAACTTTATATCAAGTAGCAAGATTTCTACCCTTCTGTTTAAGTTAAAAGCAAGTTGCTCTAATCACAATCTCTACAGTAATTATGCTTTCTTATACTTTTACTACCTTCTTAAGAGCTTTTTTCTAGAATTAAATAATAAAACAAATTTGGTACTACTACCATTTTATTAAGATTTATTTTCTACTTGTGATCGCTCTTTTTGAATTTTGGAAACTTTTTCTGAACCAATAACTAACAGATAACGGATTATCTTTTCTTCAAATCTAATGCTGTTTTCTATATTAGCTATAAAACCTGGCTCTAATTCAAAATCAATAACTACATAAAAGGCTTCCTGATATTTTTTAATTTCGTAAGCTAATTTTCTTTTGCCCCATTGATTTGTTTTGATTATCTTTCCATTATTGGTAGTTATGGCTTGATGGACTTTGTCGAGCAAGGATTTTTTTTCTTCATCCTGCAGATTGGGATCAATTAAAATCATCAATTCGTAAGTGCGCATGCGTTCACCTCCTTCTGGTCATAATGGCCCCCTCCATCTTTCTGGATAGGAGCAAGGAAAAATGCTTTATAATTATATCATTACCTTTTTCATATATCAAGTTTTATATCACTTAAATTTCTGATAGGGGATAAAAATATTGTACTTTGAGAAGTCGTCCTTTTTATCAGAATACTTTATATATAATTCAGTCCCAATATTTTTTTAATCTCTTTTAATGATTAGCTTTATCCTTCTTTCAATCTTTGTTCTAGGTACCAATACTTTTCTTCCACAACAGAGACATCTTATGCCAATATCAATTCCGGTTCGGGTTATCTCCCAATGATATCCTCCACAGGGATGTTTCTTCTTTAACTTTACTATATCTCCCACTCTTAAATTTATTGGCATGGGCGGCACCTGTGTTTATACTGCTAATATTGATAATAAATTATCCTTTTTAACTTTGCTGTCCATAGGTGAAAAGAGGACTAATTTTATCTTCTGGCTCTGAAAGATGCTTTCTGCAAGTCTTCTGATGTCCTCCGCCTGTACAGCTGCTATGCGATCTATAATCTCCTGATAATGGTATTCTTTGTTATATAACAGGGCATAACTTCCCAGACGGAAGGCATAGCTTAATGTATTCTCCAGACCCATGAGAATGCTTCCTTTATATATTTCTTTAGCAATTTTTAACTCCTGACCAGTTACCTGTTTTTCTTTTATCTTGATTAACTCCTTTAATATTTTGGTAATACTGTGTGTTAACTTATCAGCCATTACTCCAGCATAGATATTAAAAGAACCGGTTTGATGAAAATACTGAGCATAGGAGTGGATATCATAAGCAAGCCCTTCTTTAACACGAATCTCTTGAAATAATCTTGAGCTTAAGCCCGATCCTAAAATAATATTCAATAAATCCATAGTAATTTTATCATGATGGAATCGGGAAATACCTTCAAAACCAAAGCAGAGATGTGCTTGTTTAATCCTTTTCTTAATTAATTTCAATTCAGGTTTTCTCTTATTATTTGCCATGTCAAGGGGAGAGACTTCTTTCTTTACCCCATTTTTAGCTACAAGAGGATATTTTTTTAGAATATCATCAACTATTCTGGGAGAGAAATTTCCGGTAATGCTAATGACCATATTTTGCGGTTGATACATCTCCTGGAAATACTGCCTTAATAAGATACGATTAAATCTCTGGACAGTTCCTTTTTCTCCTAAAACATTTTGTCCCAGCACTGTATCCTTCCACATCAATCTATTGATTAAAAAGGTAATCCAATCTTCCGGAATATCCTGATACTTATTAATCTCTTCAATAACTACTTTTTTTTCCTGTTCAATATCTTCTTCTCGAAAAAGAGAATTATTTAAAATATCCATTAACACTTCAAAGGCATCAATAAAATTATTATACAGTACTTTACTGTATAGAAAGGTACACTCTTCTGAGGTAGAAGCATTAATTTCTCCACCTAACTGTTCAATAGCTTGAGATATTGCTAACGTATCCCTTCTCTTTTTAGTCCCTTTAAACAGCATGTGTTCAATAAAATGAGAAATACCTTGTTGCTCTTTTCTTTCATAGACAGAGCCCGCTTTAATCCCGATTACTATAGAGACAGATTGCCTCTGAGGCATCATGCTTGAAATCACTTGAAGACCATTATTCATTCTTACTGACTCAACTATGTTCATTTCTCAAATAACCTCTTCTTTATTGCTCATAATCAAGGCGTTTTACTACATATATTTCTTCCAATTTATTAAAATCAACTTCTGGTTTAACTAATATTCTCTGAAAAAGTTCCGTCTTTTCTTTTTTAATAGCTACAATCCGTCCAATAACAATTCCCTTAGGAACTGAACTACCCATGCCGGAAGTAACTACTATATCATTAATCTGAATATCGGCATCATGAGCAATATAATCCAGATAACAATAGTTGCTTTCCGCACTACCTTTAGCCACTCCAACCTCTCGGGATCTTTGAACAAGAGCTCCTATTGAACAACCCTGATCAATTAATAAAAGGGCTTCTGAAGTATTTTGCCCTACCTTAATAATTTTGCCCACCAATCCCTTATAGGTAGCAACACCCATATCTACCTCTACACCATCCTTACTACCTATGTCAATAATTACACTGTGAAACCAATTACTCGGTTCTCTGCCAATTACCTGAGCGGGAATCATTTCATAATTGTAATATTCCTTAAATTGTACCATTTTTGCTATTCGTTCATAGGTAGCTAATTTTTCTTTCAGCAGAGCATTTTCACGTAACAGTTCCTGATTTTCCCCCTGAAGTTTCTGATTTCTTTGCCATATATCTTCCGTTTCAACAAATATTTGCTTGTATTTTAGCAACTGATTGGTGGTACTCTGGACTATGCTATTTAAGGGACTAATTAGCAAAAATCCTGTATCTTTGAGCAACCCAAAAATTCCTTTACCATGATAATCAATAGTGATAAGTAAAGTGGCACATAACAATAGACCTAAAAATAAGAGAAATGTTCTTCTTTCTTTAGACAGTTTCTTCAAAAATAAATGTTCCCCTTAATCTACTTTTTAAAATCCTTGCTCTCATTTTTTCTGCTTTTCATTATTTCCTAAAAGTTGATATTCCTTATATCAATATTAAATTATCACTTACTTCTGGAGGTTCTTATGAGAACTCTATGATATCTAGCAAAGTTTTCTAATGCTTCTCCTGTTCCTTTTACTACACAGTACAATGGTTCTCTTGATATGAATACTGGAATCTTTATATGTTCTTGAATAATTTTATCCAAATCAGCCAGAAGAGCTCCTCCTCCAGTCATAATTAATCCCTTATTTATGATATCAGAAACCAACTCGGGAGGAGTTTTCTCTAATGCCATTTTCACGGTGCTGGCTATTACTTCAACTGAATCATAAAGAGCCTCTTTTAATTCATTCTTGGCTAATTTTATTCTTATAGGCAAGCCAGTGAGACGATCTCTACCTCTTGCTTCAAAATAATCCTCATCATCTTGACTATTCTTTCTAGAAAGGGCAATTTTTAAATCTTCAGCAGTTAAATCCCCAATAAAAAGTCCGTGTTTCTCTTTAATATATTTAATTATCTGCTGATTCAGGTAATCTCCGGCCACCTTGGTTATTTCATTAACCACAATTCCTCCTAAAGAAATTACCGCTACCTCTGAAGTACCACCACCAATATCAATAATCAGATTACCCATGGGTTCAAAAATAGGCAACCCTGCTCCAATAGCTGCAGCAATGGGTTCTTCAATTAAAAATACATTTCTTGATCCACATTCATAGGCAACTTCCGAAACTGCTCTCTTCTCTACCTCAGTAACAGCAGAAGGAACACATATAATAATAGAAGGTTTAATAAATTGATAACGAGCGAATATTTTTTTGATAAAATAACGAAGCATTTCAGCAGTAACCTCAAAATTAGCAATTACACCATATTGTAAAGGGCGAATAGTGTAAATCCCTCTGGGTGTTCTTCCAATCATGGCCTTAGCCTCCATTCCTACTTTTAACACACGATGGTCCTTTTTTTGATAAGCCACCACAGAAGGCTCTTCCAGAATAATTCCCTTCCCTTTAACATAGACTAAGGTGGTACTGGTGCCCAAATCAATACCAATGTTTCGGGAAAGAGTAAGAGAACGAGAAAGGTTAAACATGTATAGAACCTCTTTATTCCTGTTATGATATTGCAAATACTGTAAAATTTAGTGTCCAGTTCTTAACTGGTATCACTTTATGGATTTAGAACTAATACTTAATGATAAAAGAATTTTTCCTCTCCAATTCATCTGAAAATATTTCAGAAGATGACTTTCACTATCTATAGAAATAATAAATCCATTTTATTACATAATTAGAGACACCCACGCCCTTACAGGCGAGGTGCTCTTAAAATTCAAGCTGCGCTTGTCCTGTATCTTCCTTTTCTTGCATTTTGATGTATGCTTGGATAATTTTCTCGTTTATACCAACAGTTGAAACAAAGTAGCCTTTGGTCCATATCTCCTTGTCATCACAGTAGACCTTATGCAAAAAGTTAAACTTTTGTTTCAGTGCTCTGCTGGTATTGGACTTGATTGCTTCTAATACTTTACTTACCGCATACCTGGGAGGGATGAGCATATACAAATGAACATGATCTGGCTTGATTCCTATCTCCAAGTATTCCCAGTCCGGATAATATCTTCTTATTTCCAGTAATTTTATCCTCAAATAGTCTTTTACCCTTTTTAGGAGTATCATCCTACGAAAGCGGGTTATCCAGACAACATGATATTGGGTCTGGTATACGGTATGGGCTGATTTCCTGAGTTTCATATTTAAGATTATATCAAAGTACGAACGGAAGATACAGAAACTTGCTCTCATCCCCGCCCTTACAGGCGAGGAGTTCTCGCTTGATTTAAATTACCGAAATTTATATCTATCAAAAGGTAATTTTATTTATCTTATATCTTTGGTTAACTTATTTTAAAAAGAATATTTCATAGTATGATAATTTTTTATCTATACTATGAAATTAAAAAAATATTTATTAAACTTTAAGTTTAAAAATAATATTTATTCTACGGTGCACTAACTTATATTTTATGTTATTATATTTTTAGATTATATTTTAATGGCTAATAATTGGTCTGAATAATTATATAATATATTTCCTTTGTTTAGCAATCTAACTTGAACAATTTCAGTATTTTTCAATGTTCAATCAGGAAAATAGTTAGAGAATTGGCAGTAGATAAAATAATATTATCAGCTTTAATTTTATTTTTAAACAGATTTTCAACAATATAATATCATTATACCTTTAAAGAGATGGACAATAATTTTTACATTTGAATTAGATTGCCCAAGGGTATTTGTTAATGAATCAGCTAATATTAACCATTATAATTATTAGTATAGTATATTTCTTTATCTTCACCAATCGTCGTATACGAACCACTTCCTCTTTTTTTGGAGCAATTGTGGTAATTCTTATTGGACTTATCTCCTTCGAAAAAGCTATTAGTTATGTCGATTTTAATAAATTAGGCATTATTATCGGGGTGATAATTTTTACTAACATAGCCAAAGACAGTGGGATTTTCCAATTTTTAGCAATAAAAGTAATGCGGCAGAGCCGGGGAAATCCCTGGTTACTACTTATTTTATTATCTTGCCTAACTGGAATACTATCTTCCTTCTTTGATGAGATTACCACAGTATTATTTATGGCTAATATTACCATAGCCTTAACTTCTATCCTGGAAATATCTCCTCTACCTTTTCTAATATCGGAAATTATTTTTGCTAATATTGGTGGTATGGCTACCTACCTGGGTACCCCTGCTAATATCATGATTGGCTCGGCAGCCTATTTTTCCTACCTCGATTTTATTTACCATACTATGCCAGTGGCCTTAATTCTCACTGCGGTAAATATTTATTATCTAAAAATTATTTTTGGTAAAAAATTATCAGAAAATAAAATTCCCCTGTATATATTATCTCGTTTAAATGAAGTTAAGGAAAGTGAATGTATTACTGATCATATTCTTTTTAAAAAAATAGTAATTCTGGTCATTATGGGTATTATTCTAATGCTTTTCTCACATAGAATAGCGATAGATCTGGCAATCATTATTCTTTTTATCTCCCTTCTCTTGCTCTTTATCACACCTGGAAAATCTACTCATTATGTTTTCTCTCAGATAGATTGGGGAATCATATTTTTTCTGATTGGATTAAATATATTAGCTGGTACCATGGAAGAACATGGAATAATAGAGATATTGACCAAAAAAGATCGGAAGAGCACACGTCTGAACTCAAGTCACCGCTCATTATCGCGTAT
>CAZGKY010000114.1:0-7206 GCA_964525625.1 uncultured Atribacterota bacterium
CAGGAAGAGAAGAAAGCTAAGACT
Source organism: uncultured Atribacterota bacterium (assembly GCA_964525625.1). Classification (GTDB taxonomy): domain Bacteria; phylum Atribacterota; class Phoenicimicrobiia; order Phoenicimicrobiales; family Stramentimicrobiaceae; genus Stramentimicrobium. The sequence continues at coordinate 25 of CAZGKY010000114.1, forward strand.
TTATTTGTCTAGTCTGAGGGGTGCACTCCAGTTAGAGCCTATCAGAAAGCCACCAGTTTCAGTGCTCGGGATTTCTTGCGCAGATTAATTTACCTTTATTCAGATAACATCAGATATCGGCCGGTTGATAATGGTTCAGAATGGGAGAAACATTTTTCTAAAGAAGTTCAGAAAAGAAAAATTACTTTAGTGCACAACTACCCTTATTCTCCCAAGATGAATACCTTTGTAGAAAGGGTTAATGGTACTATACAGACCGAATATCTGGATAGATTCTATGAAGAGACCAGCGTAGAAAAGAGTAATGAGATACTCTATGATTGTCTTGTTGAGTATAATTTCTATCGGCCTCATAGGAGCTTAAATCTTTTGATGCCAATAGAATATTGTAGTAAGTTAATAAATAATAAAGATCCTGCTATGTTGCAGATGTATTGGAAGCAAACAAATTGTTGACAAAAAGAGATATTTTGGTAAAATAACATTGAGAATGATTATCAATTACAATTGGAGTCAAATTTGCCAGTTTATTATTATGAGGAACAATTCAAATATTTTTTAAAGAGAAGCAATTTAAAATATACCAAAGAAAGAAAAGAAGTTCTTAAAGCAATTACTATTCTACAAAAACACTTCCACGCAGAAGACATTCATCAGCAAATTAAAAAACAAAAGTCTAGTGTTTCTCTAGCTACTGTCTATAGAACTGTACCATTATTAGTTCATAGTGGTTTAATAACAGAAACTCTATATGGTGGTGGAAGAGTAGTCTATGAGAAGGTTTATAATAAACCCCACCATGATCATCTGATCTGTCTTAATTGTGGTAAGATTATTGAATTTACCTATCCCGATATAGAAAAAATACAGAAAAATATTTGCCAGCTCAATTCTTTTTTACCAACTGAGCATCGTTTAGAAATAAAGGGATATTGTCAAATTTGCCAGAAGAAATTGAAGGATAAAAAAAGGAATAAGAAATATAATCAGGAGTTTTAAGATTATGATAATCGATTTAGCAGATGTTAAACCGGGTAGTAAAGTAAAAGTGGTAAGGATTAGAGGGGGATTGGGGATTAGACAAAGATTGAGCTGTCTGGGTATACATCCAGGGGATTTAATGCTAGTACAAGCTAGTGGCATTATGCGGGGGCCAGTGGTGGTAAGTATTCACGGGAATAAAGTAGCTTTAGGAAGAGGAGTCGCCTCTAAAATATTAGTGGAGGTAATTTTGTGAAAATTGTACTGGTAGGTCAACCTAATTGTGGTAAGAGTACTATTTTTAATTACGTCGCTGGTTATAAGGCAATTACTTCTAACTTCCCCGGGAAAACAGTGGAATATAGTATCAGCAGAATGACTTTTCAGGGAAGGATTGTTGATATAGTTGATTTACCTGGTACTTATTCTCTAACTTCTTTCGATTTGGCTGAACTGGAAGCCCGAAAATATTTATTAAGAGAAGAAATTGATGTAGTTATTAATGTTATTGATGCTTCTCTCTTGGGTAGAGGTTTAGAATTAACATTGCAGTTATTAGAATTAGATTTACCTTTAGTTCTTTGTCTTAATATGATCGATGAAGCTGAATCAAAAGGAATTATTATTGATATTGCTAATTTATCAAATTTGTTAGGAGTGCCGGTAGTTACTACTATAGCCCACAAGGGCTGGGGACTTAATGATTTATTTCAAGCTGCCTTCCTTGTTAGCCAAAGACCAGTAAAGGGTAATTTTTTTAATTTTAGCAAAGATGTAGAGCAGGTTCTTGAGCAATTAAAAAAGGAATTGGAAGAAAAGAATTATGTTCAAGAATTCAATGTTACCTATCGTTTTTTAGCAATAAAACTATTGGAAAATGACCAACATTTTATTGATGAGATTAAGAAAAAAGATAGGGAATTTCTCAAGGCTATAAGAAATTATCAAAAGCAGCTGGAAAAGTGTCGAGAGAAAAGTTCTGATGAGATAATTTCCTCTGAAAGACACCATCTGTCTATGCAAATATATGAATCGGTGGTTAAACTCTCTAAACCGAAAAAGGAAATTAGAAATTATCTCGATAACATCTTTATGCATCCGGTTTTTGGTTATATTTCCTTAGTTATAATTTTATATCTATTTTTTAATTTTGTTTTTTATGTTGGTTCTTTATTAGAAGAACCTCTAATGGAATTCTTTTATCAATTCTTACCACTAACTGAAAAAATCCTTGGTTCTGGTTCATTGTCATTTAATATTATTAGTGGTGTTATTCAGGGATTAGCCGGAGGTATGGCTATTGTTTTACCTTTCCTTTTCCCTTTTTTATTGGGACTAGCTTTTTTAGAAGATACTGGGTATTTACCCAGAGTTGCTTACCTGATGGATACTTTTCTGCATCGCGTTGGTCTTCATGGGAAGGCTATTATACCTATTATGTTAGGTTATGGGTGTACGGTTCCCGCTGTGATGGCTACCAGAATTTTGGAATCTGAGAGAGATCGCTTTATTACTTCAGTGTTGACTACTATGATTCCCTGTTCTGCTCGTATTACCATTATTTTTGGTTTGGTTGCTTTTTATCTTGGTCCACGGGCAGCAATGCTGGTTTTTCTCTTAAATATTATTGTTGTAGCAATAGCCGGAAAAATCTTATCTAATATTATGCCTGAGATTACTCCAGGGATGATTTTAGAAATACCTGCTTACCATGTTCCCTCACTAAAGATACTTTTAGCTAAGGTATGGTTAAGAATGAAGGAGTTTATAGTAATTGCCTGGCCTTTATTGATTATGGGTAGCATTGTGTTAAGTCTATTAAAATACTGGCATTGGGAAGCTATTATAAATCAAATGTTATCTCCTATTACTATATTATTAGGATTACCGCTGGCAGTAGGGGTGACATTGATTTTTGGAGTACTTAGAAAAGAACTATCTATGATTATGTTAGTCCAAGCCCTGGGAGTAAGTGATGTTAGTACGGTAATGAATGCCACACAAATTATGACTTTTACTATTTTTATTCTCTTTTATATACCTTGTGTGGCAACCATTGCTGTTTTAATTAAGGAGATTGGGAGTAAAAGAACTTTATTTACCATTATCTTTACCTTATTGATAGCCCTTCTACTGGCTACCATAACACGTTTTATTTATTGATAGTTTTGGCGTGATATCTTCCCCCAAATCCATTGTCTATTTCTAAGCAAATAGCAAATGAAAATAAAAAATATATTTGTTTGGAGAAAAGAAAATTAACAAAATAGTTACTAAATTCAGAGCTACGGAGAAAAAAAATTATAATACCTCGATTTTATTGATCCAGTTGTTTTTATAACCATTTCTTCTTTTTAAAGAAGAAAACCATACCCAACCCAACCAGGAACATAATACCTAGAACAGCTGGGTAAGCCCAATGCCAGGATAATTCTGGCATATATTGAAAGTTCATACCGTAAACACCGGCAATAAATGTTAAAGGAATAAAGATAGTAGCAATAATAGTTAATACTTTCATGACTTCATTCATTCTATTACTTACGCTGGACAAATAAATATCCAGTAGACCAGAAACCATATCTCTCAGAGCCTCTAATGTTTCAATTACTTGTATGGTATGGTCATAAACATCACGTAAAAATAATCGGGTACTTTCCTGAATTAAATTACTTTCTTCCTTCTCCAATTTATTGATTACTTCTCTTAACGGCCAAACTGCATTCCTTAATAAAATTAAATTTCTTTTACTGTGATGGATGATTTGAAGATTCTGAGCCGAGGGTTGTTGAATAAGTATATCTTCTAAGGATTCTGTCTGGTCGCTGAGTTTTTCTAGAATCAGAAAATATTGATCCACAATAGCATCAATTAAGGCATATACCAGATAGTCAGAACCATTATGTCTTATTTTACCTGTCGCATTCCTTATTCTCTGACGAACAAAGTTAAAAACATCACCTTCTCTTTCCTGGAAAGAAAGTACAATATTTTTCATTAAAATTAGGCTAATATGTTCTATGGTAGATTCATGTTCTGATTCATTCCAGTAAATCATCTTTAAAGCAATATAAATATATTTAGGGAAATATTCAATTTTTGGTCTCTGAGTGGTGTTTAAGATATTTTCTAAAGTTAAAGGATGTATTTGGAAAAGCTGTCCCACCTTCTCAATAAAATCTACCTGATGAATACCATCAATATTAATCCAGGTAATGGCAGGAGTGTCCTGATAGATAGCACATTCTTCGATATTTTGCAGTGTTTTTTCTTCGAATATATCAGGGGAGTAATGTATGATGGTAACTTTTGGTTTTTTCATTAATTTTTCACCGATGTGTACAGGTGTGCCGGGACTTAATCCTGATAATTGGCCTCTCTTCTTAATAAGTTTCATTGTTAAGTACTTCCTTACCATTTAAAAAATATTTTTTATTAATTTAGGAATTATATTATTTATCCCCATTTTCCTGATTAGGAACAATCTCATTTTTTGTTTCAGTAAGCTTTTTTTCCTGAATATTGGTAGCTCGAGCTCTTTTGATAATAGATAGGATGTTAAATAAAAGACTAGTTATTACTCCGGCGATAAAAGCTACTATTAAAATAAGAGCTAAGGAACTTTCTACTTGCCAGAAAAGAAAGCTTACCGTGATAGGAACTGCATTTTGTAAGGCAAAAATTACAGCAAAAACAGCAATTAAAGCTGCTATTAACAGAAAAAATTGCACAATATCATCCTTCCTATATTATTAATATACAATAATTTTAATAAGATACTCAATTATTTTTCACCTACTTTAGATAGAAAAATAGTTTGGGTGGGATAGGCAAAATCTATAGATCTTTTTTCCAATTCTTCTTTTAATTTCAAATTAATTTCTTGTTGGATATTCATATACTGATTGTAATCCCGGCTATTTACATAATAAACCACTTCAAAACTAAGACTGAAGTCTCCAAAGGATGAAAAATGTACTCTATCTAAAGTAGCTCCATTTATCTGCTGGAAAATACTACTAACGATATCTGGTATTTCTTTTAATTGTTGCAAAGGAGTCTGATAGGTAACACCAAAATTAAATAATACTCTTCGTTTTCTCATACGCTTAAAATTACGTAAGCGTGAATTGACTAAATCTGTATTAGAAAAGATAATTTCCTCTCCACCCAGACTTCTAATGCGGGTAGTCTTTATACCGATATTTTCAATTGTTCCCGAAAAATTATCAATATTTAAAAAATCCCCAATTTCAAAAGGTCGGTCAAAGAAGATGATAAAATAACTGAATAGGTCTCCTAAAATATTTTGAGAAGCCAAAGCAATGGCAATACCACCAATTCCAAGACCAGCCAGAAGCGCAGATATCTGAACACCTAAATTATCCAGTAAAATGATAAAGGCTATGGACCAGATCAAAATTTTTAGAAATGTTTCAATTCCTCTAAGAGCAGTAATGCGAGTAGAGTCCCTTTCTTTTTTAATCCAATAGTTTTCTAAAAAATAAGAAAAAATAGATAGAATCACTTTAACAGTATAGAATATAAATAGGGCAATAATGACAATGTTAAGATACTTTTCTAAAATAGTAGGAATATTTAGCTGATATAAGCTAAAGTAGAAAGCAGCAAAATAGAGTAAATTAATAAAAGGTTTTATTTTATTTTGAAAGGCATCCACAAAACGGTCATCAATAGCAGTGGTCTTTTTACTGGCTATATTCTGTAAAATTTTTAGTAAAAAATTTTTTAGTATGATAATAGTAAAAACAGCAACTACAAATATAATCAAGGTGATAATATAGTCGATGATGCGGTTTTGAAAATAAACCTGCTGAAAAAAATTATTTACCATTAACCCTCTCCCTTATTATTCTTTTTAATAGGGCTATCCAGTAAATGAAGCCCTGAAAAACATTACCAAGAGAACTTTGCTAAGAAGATACCTTATCATAAGACACAGGATAAAATTATTAAGAAACATAAAACTAAATTTAAAATTCAAAATTAAGGGTAGATCTGCTCAAAAAGTAAATCAGCAATATTTTGCTCCAGATTTTTTAATATCTTATATTCTTCCAGAGCCAAATTCCTTTCTCCCAGAGCCAGATAAGTAACTCCAAGACCATAATGAGCATATACATAATCTGGTTTAAGGCGAATTGTTTCTTGAAAAGCTTTTTTTGCCTCTTCATAGTTTTCTAATTTACCATATACCCAACCCAAAGAATAGTAGGAATCAGCATCATCGGGATTCTTTTCTAGTGCCATTTGAAATGATTTAACTGCTTTAGAAAATTCTCCAATTTCACAATACGCCCAGCCTAAATTATAATAGACATCAGGATAATTGGGATCTAAAGAGATTACTTTTTCATAGGCGGTAATAGTTTTTTCAAATTGTCTATTTTGATTATAAAACCAACCAAGATAATAATAGGCATCAGTATTTTTTTCATTAAACTGGATAGCTTTTTCTAAGACTTCCATAGCTTTAGAAAAATTATCCATTCTTTTATAAACCATTCCTATTTGGAAGTAAATTTGGTCTGCCTTTTGAGGAAGATAATGCGCAGCTCTTTCTAAGGCATTTATAGCATCCTGATCTTGTTCTAAAGTAATATAAATCATTCCTAATTCAAAAAATGCCTCTCCATAATCAGGTTTTATGGTAAGAGCTTGGTTTAATGCCTGAATAGCCTTTTGATCTTCCCCTAATTTTCTATAACTTATTCCCAATCCATAATATGATAAGAAATCATTGGGTTTTATACTTATAGCCTGGTGGAAAGAATCGAGGGCGTAAGTAAATTGTTCTAATTTTAAAAAGGTTAAACCGAGACTGTAGTGTGCTTCCGCAAATTCTGGGTCTAATCTAATTGCTTCTTTAAAATTATCTAGAGCGTTAGAATATTCTCCGAAGTCTAGCTCAATAAGTCCCAAATAGTAGTATGCTGATAGGTAGTTAGGTTTTAAGTTAATAGCATTTTGATAATAAATTTTTGCTTTTTCTGGCTGATCAGTCAAACGATAGATATTACCAATCTGAAAGTGAGCTTCCGGATGATTGGGATTACTCTCCAATATCGACCGAAAAATATTCAATGCCTCATTATAATTCTTTTCTACTTCCAGAAGATGAACACCCTGAAAATAAATATTATCAATTGCTTGTTCTTCAGCTCTAATTACTTGTGGATA
>CAZGKY010000115.1:0-7197 GCA_964525625.1 uncultured Atribacterota bacterium
CCACCCCCTATCCTACACTCTTTCCCTACACGACGCTCTTCCGATCTTAAGATATTTAATCCTGAGGCTGCTTTTTCTTGTAATGCTTTAACATCTATGGTCATTATTTTCATTCCTTTTGATTCTAACTCAGCAATTTGTTCCTTTTCCAATTCTATTGAAGTTTTGGTACCCCATTCACAAGCTTTACTCCCAGCTTCTTTAAGTATTTCTTGCAATTCAGGTTCTAATCCATCGAAAAACTTTTTACTTATCACCAAATCACCAGCTTGTATTGCATGACTTGTTAAAGTATAGTATTTCTGTACTTCATAAAGCTTATAAGTTAATATTTGTCCAGCAGGTCCTTCCGAAGCTTCTGCAGTACCGGTTTGAAGGGCCATAAATAATTCTGTTAGTGAGATAGGAATTGGATTTGCACCTAGACCCTTCCAAGTCTCTACCCAGGCTGGAATCATAGGAACCCTTATCTTTAAACCTTGAAAATCTTCTACTTTAGTTAATGGCTTATTAGATGTAGTATGCCTAGTGCCAACATAATACACACCTAGGTATTTTGAATTAGCTACTTCAGCAAGCTTTCTTCTGGCAGCTTCACCTATCTCTCCATTCCAAGTATTTAGCCAATGTTCATAATTATTCCATACATAACATGTATCAAAATAACCATAATCATTGGCATAAGCATCTAGTATCATAAAGCCATCTGCTTGCATTTCTAATGAATTTGAAGCAATTTGCTGCGGAATTTCGTCTTCAGAACCTAATTGACAAGAAGGAAAAACCTGGACTTCAATTTTATCAGTCATTTCTTCTACTAAATTTTTGAAAGTTCTAGAAACCTTAGTATCAATATGCTCCTCTCCAAATGTTGTAGAAAGCCTTATTATTATCTTTGCTTCTATTGGTGAACAAATAACGAAAAAACATAATATAAAAATTGAAATTAATATAAACGGTTTTCGCATTTTAATTTCCTCCAAAAAATATTAAATACTATAATTTATTAATTAAATTGCAAATATATTACTTTAATTTATCCATCTCTCACCTCCTCCAGTAATATTTTTTTAAATGATTACCCTTGTCTAATTCGCAATTGACTTATGCTTTCTAGGTTCAAAATTTAGAATAGATATTAATATACTTCGTATAATTATAAATCTTTAGTAAGTTTTTTTAAATTCTTGCCCAGGCTTCCTTCAAGGTTCTCTTAGCATTAGCAATAATTACCTCAGAAGATTCCCCAGGTAAGGGTTTGACTTCAAAACTCAAAAATGGGGGATGATCTGGATTTAAATAACCAATGTCTAAAAGTACCCTTAAATATTCAGTCAGCTCTGCAACATCGTTTTCTCCTCCTTTAATTCCAAAACGAGGATGCTCATCTCCATAACCCACCTGGTTCTTATCCTTCATAATACAGTTACCCATATGGGCATGCACCAAAAAATCTTTAATTGGTAAGATAGCCTCTCGTGCCGACTCACCTAAGAGGGGAAGATGAGATAAATCAACCATCAGGCCAAAATTTTTAAATTCTTTTCTCATTTCTTCAGCATACCTCAAAGCTAAATTAGCTGGACCAATTAGACATCTCTTATCAATCTCCTGATCAAAGATTTCCAGGGCAATCATTAGATTACCCCTCGATTGAGCATAAGTACAAATCTCTTTAGTAGAAGATATTAGAAGTTCAAGAGCTTGTTCTCTCATCTTTGCACCAGGATCTTTTCCACTTAGAAAACCCAGTCCTTTTGCTCCCAATTCATAAGCTTCATCAATACCCTCTTTTATCTGCTGAACCGCCCTTTTTCTCTCTTCTTCATCAAAAGAATTAATATTTAACTTGTTGACCAACAACCTGGGTTGCGCTCCATAAGCTACCGAGAGATGGCTGGCTTCCAATAATTCTTTTGCCTTCTTACGAACATCAGGATCCTTTATCCAGGTAACTTCTATGGCAGTAAAAAAATCATCTTCGGCAATCTTCTGCAAAGTTTCCAGGATAGGACCTTCTCCTTTCATGACTTGAGGATAAGCCATAAAATGAATGATGCCTACCTTCATGAATTTATACATTGACTCTTGCATAAAATACTCCTTATATACTTAATAAATATAATCCTTTATTATTTATTCTTTTAGCATATCTTCTTCTACTCCGGCTAAATGGAAATACATGGCTTTACGAGCAGATTTTTCATCTTTTCCTTTTATAGCTTCCAGTATGGCAGTATGCTCTTTTAAGTATTTTTCAGGATAACCGGGAAGGTTCCAGGTCTTTTCTTTCATATTGACCCAAAGTCTTTCTTTTAAAAGATCACTCATATTGAGCATAACAGAAAATAATAAATTATTATGAGCAGCTTTAGCAATATTGATATGAAACTCTCGATCCATTTCCATCATTTTAGGTATATTTCCTAGCGCTTTCCTCATCTTATTTAAGGCAATTTCAATAGCAGTGATGTCCTCTGGTAAACCCTTTTGACTAGCTAAACCAGCAAGCTCTGTCTCCAAAACTTTTCTTGCTTCTAATAATTCAAAAGGGCTTTCTTCTTGTTCTAGCTCTAAAATTTCTTCATCATAAAAAATAGATGATAAACAATTTTCTTTTATAAAATTCCCCTTACCTACTCTTCTTTCTGTTATGCCCAATATTTCTAATGCACTCATAGCTTCTCTAACAGAAGGACGTGAGATTCCGAATTGTTCGGCTAACTCCTGTTCTGAAGGAAGTCTATCACCAGGTTTCAGCTTACCCTCTTTGATGAGCTCTCGAATCTGCTCTACAATCTTAACATAAACTTTTTGAGTTTTGATTTTATTAAATATTTTTATTTTTTGTCACTCCAATTTACAGTTATTTAAACAATTAAATTAGTATTAATAATATTTATTTTATATAATTATATATATTGTCTGACATTTTAATTAATTTAAATTTTACCAATCAATCTTATATTAGTCAAATATTTTTTATTATTTTATCTTTTTACTTAGTATTGATTGCAAAAATTACAGTTACAAATTTCTGACAACTTTCTGGTAAACTAGAAAGATTAATTTTTAAACTGTCCATACTGCCTTCATCAGGAATTTATTAGCCCGAAAAGAAAACTTATCAATATATTCTTCTTAAGAATATTCTTTAGGTAAATCTTTGTTTAAGAAACAATAATGATTGTTCCCACGAGATTTTTAGTCTCTGGATCAAGATATCTAATTCCAATTATCTTAAGAAGAATCCTTTTACCTAATTAATGCCGTCATAGTGTAACATAAATCTACGAAAATTATTCTGGCATAACTTTATTAAGTATTACACCGACCAGAGCACCCAAAGCCATACCTTCTAACGTAATCTGTCCGTTACCAAAGGAAATGGGAATAGACACACCACCAAGAGATATAATAAGAATAGTAGCAGCAATAATTAAATTTCTTGGTTTTTCAAAATTAACTCTATTTTCCACTACTGTTCTTACCCCCACTGCTGCAATCATTCCGAAGAGAATTATGGAAATACCTCCAATCAGAGCAACAGGAATCGTTGCAATAAGGGCTCCTAACTTGGGAATCAATCCAATTAGAATGGCAAATAAAGCAGCAATACGCATAACCACAGGATTATAAACTTTGGTCAAGGCTAACACACCAGTATTCTCAGAATAAGTTGTATTAGCCGGTCCTCCAAATAGAGCTGCAAAAGAAGTAGCCAGACCATCCCCTAATAAGGTGCGATTAAGTCCGGGATTCTGGACTAAATCTTTCTCTACCGTTGCACCTATAGCCAGAATGTCTCCTATGTGTTCAATAACGGTCACAATGGCCACTGGTGCCACAATGATAATAGCATTCCAATGAAAGCGTGCCATGGTAAACTGAGGAAATCCTAACCATTTTGCCTCTAGTACTGGAGTAAAATCTATTAATCCCAGTAAAATTGCTACCAGATATCCTAATACAATACCCATTAATACAGGTATTACTTTTAAGAAACCTCGGGCAAAGGAAGTAGTTATAATCACTATGACAAAACCAATTAAAGCCAGCCACCAGTTTTCACTAGCCATGCTTATGGCAGTTGGAGCTAATTTTAGACCTATAACCATTATAACCGGTCCAGTAACCACTGGTGGAAAAAAGGAGATTATCTTTTCTGATCCAAAATAGCTTACTAAAAGGGAAATTATCAGATATATGAAACCAGCTGCTACTATTCCTCCTAAGGCGTAAGATATTCCAAATTTTTCAGCTACCAGAATAATGGGGGTAATAAAAGCAAAAGAAGAACCCAGAAATGCTGGTACTTTGTTTTCAGTTACTAGATGAAAGATTAATGTACCAATGCCAGCCATAAAGAGGGCTACTGAAATATCAAGGCCAGTAATAATAGGCACCAAAATTGTAGCACTAAACATAGTAAATCCATGTTGTAAACCAAGAATAATAATTTGGATTAATCCTCTTTCCGTATAATCAATAATTTCCTGCTGATTATTTAAATTCATATCTTCCTCCTTATATTAGTACATTTACATTGTTCTATATTTCTATATTGAATTTAACATTTACACTGATTTATTGCACAGCAAACATTTACATGGTCTATCTTTTATCTATAAAAATTAAAACCTCCCTTCTCAGTAGAGACTGATAAGAGAGGTTCTTCCTATACTTAATTCTTTCCTTGTCATCCTTATTAACCTCACTGAACTGAACTTAAAGGAATAGTTAATGCTATCTTAATGTTATACAATATAAAAAACCCCCTTACCCTATGGAAAAGGATAAGAGGTTTTTTAAATTCATACTATCTCCTTATTAGTCTCTCTGAACTAATTTAAAGGTTATACAGTTTTTTTAAGCATATAATAAATTTAATGATAAATCAAGAAGTTTGACAAATTAATTTATGGAAATTTAAGGTATTTTTTCTCATAAATTTATGTTAATAATATGATATAAAAGACCTATTTAATAATTGGTAACTTTTAGAAATTTACCAGGTGAATATCCTAATAATTTTTGGGCTATTTGAGCAAACAAATATGGATCACCACTGATAAAGAAAGTATCTTCTTTGATATTATCGGTATTATTATTTAATTGGTAATTAAAAAGCAATTCTTTAGCTTCTTTTACTGTAGCTTCCGAAGGGTCAACCAATGTCATTTTTCTTTCCAGTTTCTGGCCAAGGTATTTTCGCAAAAATGGGTAATGAGTACATCCCCAGATAAGAGTATCAATATCCTTCTTTATCAATGGTCTTATACATTCCCTTAGTAATGCTTTTATTTTCTGCTCATTCCTTAAAGCCTGTTCTTCCATTTCTCTAATGATTTGATTACTACAGGCATTACTATAGGTGATTATTGACGGGTCAATCTCTTTAATCTTGTTTTCATAGCTTTTATTGCGGATGGTTACTTCTGTTCCTATGATCCCAATTTTTTTATTTCTAGTTTTCTTTACTACTTCCTGTGCACCAGGTTTGATTACCCCAATGATGGGTAAGGTATACTTCTCTTTGACCTGGTCTAATGCAACTGCCGTAGCCGTATTACAAGCAATTATTATTAATTTAACTTCCTGCTTAAGTAAAAAGTTAATAATGGAAATTACATAAGTAAGAATCTGCTCATCAGTCTTCTCACCATAAGGTGCATGAAGAGTATCACCAAAATATATTACCCGCTCCTTGGGCAACTGCTTTTTCAATTCTCTATATACACTTAATCCACCCAAACCAGAATCTAATAAACCTATCGCTTTTTCTTCTTCCTTCATAATAAAATTACCTGTTTATAGCATAAATTCTTTAAACTTTATCTTAATAAAAAACTGCAAAGTCTTTTAGATAAAATTAGATTTTTCTTTGAACTACGCACACTCACGAATTTTAAATAACGCCGTCCAATCTTTTCACTCGTCTTACTACAAATAAAAGAGAAGGCAAAGAGCTACAGCTAATAAAAAGAAACTATAATTTATGAAATTATTTTATTTTCCAAAGCTTCCTCAAATTCTTTCTTCAACTTCTCGTTGTAAAAAGGTAAACCAATTAGCTTGAAATATTTATTTTCTAACTTCAAATCCGTATCTGCCTTATTTTCTAATTCAATTAAGAAATCCTGTTTCCATCCCTCTTTGGAAGCCTCAAATCGGCCTTGATTATCTTTAAATTGGTCTCCCTTCGGTTCAATAAAAATCTGGTAAATACTAATGACCTTATTCCTTTTCTTCAAAATCATTATAAAATCCGGTTCAAATGCTCTACCCTTATCAAAATCGTAAATCTGGAAGAATTTTTCATTACGTAGCAAAGCAATGTGGGAATATTTTTTTCTCAACTTCTCTATAAACCCATCAATAAAATTAATAAAATGATGTTCCTCTTCTGTACCATAAAAATCATTCTGTGCATACCAATCTTTCTCGGCTAAATTAACATCTTTTAACTCTTTGTTTTTTATTTCGTCGATGTCTATTTTTATTTTCTTATCTTTGAAAATCTGTCGTAGCAATCTGACTTTAAATAAATTAGTACCAACACACTCTGAAGTATTAATCCTTGCTTTTTCTGCTATGGTTTTTACCACAAATAAAGCCATCTCTAACTTTTCAGTTGGTGTTAGTTTATTTAACTTATCTTTTGGTCCAGAAACTTCTACTTCAACCCCGCCTAAATATTTATTCGAGGTAATGAATTCTCTCATCGATTCTATATGGGGGAAGTATCTTTTTAGTGTTTCAAATTTATAAAACTCTAATCTATCTAAGGCGCTCCTAACTATATTCTCTCCAAAATCAGAAAATTTATATTTCATTTTACTGCGCACCACGGCTTTTGTAGGTTTCTCTTCTGCATCCTCGGCTAAAATAATCTCTTCTCTAACCTCTCCGGTTCTCATTTGATACTCATAACTTCGCTCAATTTTTGCGTCATCTAAGCTAAAAATTTTTATCCTTGGGTTAACTACTCTATCATTGATAAAAATAACTCCTTCTTTCCAAAACTCAGTTTTTTTAAATTCTGGCTTGATGAATAAATCATTCTGAATGTGGGTCTCCGGTATAATGCCAATCTCTTTAAGCGTGGTTTTTATTTCACTAATATAATCTGGATTATGCGCGCTGTGATAATGCAATGTTTCCACAATTCGCATATCATGTTCTATATCATTATCA
>CAZGKY010000116.1:0-7079 GCA_964525625.1 uncultured Atribacterota bacterium
ACACCCTATCCTACACTCTTTCCCTACACGACGCTCTTCCGATCTATGCCTGCTATTAATAATGGGAGGATTGGCTATATTGAATGCTACCTTAACCTTGCCTGGTATAGCTGGAATTATTTTAACTATTGGCATGGCAGTCGATGCCAATATATTAATATTTGAGAGAATAAAAGAGGAATTGCAAATGGATAAGACATTCAGGGCATCTATTGAAGCTGGATTTTCTAAAGCCTTTAGAACAATTTTAGATGCCAATGTTACAACTTTGATTGCAGCAATAGCCCTTCTTTATTTTGGTAGCGGTCCGATAAGAGGGTTTGCGGTAACTTTGAGTATTGGCCTTGCCGCTAGTATGTTTACTGCTATTGTGGTAACGAAATTGATTCTGGAATTAATAGGGCAACACTTCACTAAGAATGCTCTAGTATAACCATAGGATATTGGAGGATCATTAATGGATTTAATTAAAAATACCGATATTAAATTTGTTTCTCGAAAAAAGGTTTTTTATCTTATTTCTGGTTTAATAATTTTGATAGGCATAATTTCTTTACTAGGGCAAGGATTTAACTTTGGTATCGATTTTGCGGGAGGCACCCTGATACAGCTGGATTTTGAAGAACAGGTAAATGTTACTGTTGCTGAAATTAGAAATGTGTTAGCAGATATAAATTTAGCCAGTAGCACTATTCAATCATTATCCAATAATGAATTTATAATCAGGATTGCCCAGATTGAACTACAAGAAAGGGAGAAAATATTTGCTTCCCTCCAGGAAAGAATTGGTCCTTTTCAGGTATTAAGAATTGAGATGGTCGGCCCCATTATTGGTCAAGCTCTAAAACGTTTGGCCTTTCTGGCAATAATTTTTGCTTTTATTGGTATTATTGTTTATATTACTATAAGATTTCAGTTTAGCTATGCCCTTGCTTCCATTATAGCCTTAGGACATGATGTACTGGTAGCCTTAGGAATCCTTTCTATAGTACGAAAAGAGATAACCATACCTATTATTGCTGCTATCCTGACCATTGTAGGATATTCCTTAAATAATACTATAGTAATTTTTGATAGATTGAGAGAAAATTTGAAATTAAAGTTACGTTCTCCTTTAGCAGAAATAGTTGATTTAAGTATAAATCAGTCCTTAAGTAGAACTATTAATACTGCTCTTACTACATTATTACCGATTCTGGCTTTATATTTCTTTGGTGGTACCTTATCTGATTTTGCTTTTGTCTTATTAGTTGGCATAACAGTTGGTACTTATTCCTCTATCTGTATAGCTGGGCCTATGTTATGGGATATAAAGAGTAAAACACAAAAAACGAAAAAAAATATTAATCAGGTCCGAAAAAATGTTCCTGAGCAGGCAGTTAAGCCACCAAAAAAAAGAATAGTAAAGAAATAACACAGAAAAAAATTGGAAGTATATTTATTATATAGTCTAGCTATGATTATCATAATATCAGGAGGAAATAACTGAATGGATTTAAGAGCAAAAATTAGAAATATTCCGGATTTTCCGGTTAAGGGTATACAATTTAAAGATATAACTACATTACTTAAAGATAAGGATGCTTATCGCTATTGTATTGACCAGATTACCCAACACTGCAAGACATTAGGAATTGATTTTATTGCTGGTATTGAGGCACGTGGCTTTATTATTGGAGCTCCTGTGGCTTATAATTTACATGTGGGATTTATTCCTATCCGTAAGGAAGGAAGATTACCCCATGAGGTGGAGAGAATTTCTTATCAATTAGAATATGGAGAAAATATCTTAGAAATTCACCGAGATGCCTTTCAGAGAGGCAGTCGTATTATGGTGATAGATGACTTACTGGCAACTGGCGGAACAACCTTAGCAGTTTTTAAGCTTATTGAAAAATTAGAGGGAGAAGTAGTAGGTGCGGATTTTATTGTGGAACTGGAGATGCTAAAAGGCCGAGAAAAATTAAGAGGATATGAAATATTTTCTCTGGTACGATATAATATATAACAGTTCCTGGAGGTAAACCAGAATATAGAAGATTGGGAGCAAACTATAATATTTTAAATATACGTATTGTCCCAAAGCGGACCAATACTGATGATCATTATTTTATACTCAGAGCAACCAGGATTTGTTGCTTTAAAGAAATTGTTGTTCAAATAAGAATACCCATACTGTAATTTCTCACCAACTTGAAACAGAATATATATAAATTTTTTCATTCTTGGTAATAAAAAAAGACCTTACACCTGAAGTGGTTTTTGGCTTTCTGGCTATGGTCAGTAAATAATCCTATCTGGTCAGGACCTGTGTTAAAAACTAGCCAAACAATCTCATTCACTAACATAGTAGTAGAGAAAAGATAAAAAAATATTGTATAAAAAACCAGAAAGGAAAATTTATATCAAAAAGGTATTAACTACTTCAAATAATAATAGCTTATATCATATAAAATAGAAGAGGTATCTAAAATAGATAAATCTATTACCCTTGATACATTAATTGAAAAAATAAAGTCTTACCACCCGGAAGCAGATATTGATTTCTTGCAGAGGGCTTATAAGTTTTCACAGGAAGCTCACCAGAATCAAAAAAGATATTCTGGTCAACCATATTTATCACATCCTTTAGAGGTAGCTGATATATTAGCTGATTTAAATATGGATATTATTACTATTGTAGCTGGTTTACTACACGATGTAGTGGAGGATACCCATGTAAATTTGGAGGAGATAAGAAATAATTTTGGGGAAGAAGTCGCAATGCTGGTAAATGGTGTTACCAAGCTGAGTAAGATTTCTTTCCGAACCAAAGAGGAAAGACAAGTAGAAAATTTTCGGAAAATGTTTTTAGCCATAGCTGAAGATATAAGAGTTATTCTGATTAAATTAGCCGATAGATTAAATAATATGCGTACTTTGAAATATATGCCTCTTTATAAACGTCTAAAAAAAGCACGGGAGACATTAGATATTTATGTTCCTATTGCCAATAGGTTGGGTTTATACCGGGTAAAGTGGGAATTAGAAGACCATGTACTGCTTAATTTAGATCCTCAAAAATATAGTGATTTGGCGAAAAAAGTAGCTCGAAGTAGGGCAGAGAGAGAACAGTACATTGAATTTATTAAAAATAGAATAGAAGAGGAATTAAAAAAATTTGGTATTAAGGCTAGAATACAGGGTAGACCAAAAAATATTTATAGTATTTATAAAAAAATGCAAGAACAGGATAAAGATTTTTTTCAAATTTATGATCTGATGGCTATTAGAATTATATGTAATTCCATCACTGATTGCTACGCTTCTTTAGGACTTCTCCATTCAATTTGGAAGCCTATGCCGGGTAGATTTAAAGATTATATAGCTATGCCTAAATCAAATATGTACCAATCTTTGCACACAACTGTTATAACTTCTGAAGGAGAGCCTTTAGAAGTTCAGATTAGAACTGAGGAAATGCACCGTACTGCTGAATATGGTATTGCTGCTCATTGGAAATACAAAGAAAAAGGTGATTTTTTAAAGAACAGTAAATTTGAAGAAAGACTAACCTGGTTAAGACAAATATTGGATTGGCAGAAAGAGCTAAGAGACCCCCGTGAATTTATGGAAAATCTAAAAATTGATCTATTACAATATGAAGTATATACCTTTACCCCTAAAGGTGATGTAAAAATATTACCGTTGGGTGCTACTCCTGTGGATTTTGCTTATGCTATCCATACAGAAATTGGTCATCATTGTGTTGGGGCCAAGATAAATAATAAAATTGTACCTCTTGATCGTAAATTAAAAAGTGGTGATATAGTAGAGATAATAACCTCCAAAACTTCTACTGGCCCAAGCAGAGATTGGTTAAAATTTGTTCAGACTTCAGGAGCTAAAACTCGTATTAAGTCATGGTTTAAAAAAGAGTTTCGTTTAGAAAATATCGAAAAAGGCAAAACATTGATATTACGTGAACTCGAGAAATTCAGGTTATCCTGGAGTGTAGAATTAGAAAAAAAACTTGCTGAAATATGTCAACCTATGGGTTATACCGATCCTGATTCTTTACTGGAGGCAGTTGGCTACAAAAAGTTGAGTCCTACACAATTAATCAATAAGCTTTTACCTCAGGTGAAAAAGCAAGAGTCCCAGGTTAAGGAAGAGGTCGTTCAAGAGAAAAAGGTTGAGAAGGGAGTCAAGATTGAGGGAGTAGATAATGTTTTACTACGGTTTGCTAAATGTTGTCACCCTGTACCTGGTGATGATATCATCGGCTATATTACTAGAGGTAGGGGAGTTACTATTCATCGTACCCAATGTCCAAATATAAAACATTTTGCTCAGGAAGAGGAAAGGTTTATTAATGCTGAATGGTATGAGACAGAGGAGCATTCTTTCCCGGTAAATATTAAAATTGTATCGTTAGATAGGAAGAATTTAATTTCAGATATATCAATGGTACTCTCCAATTATAAAGCTGGAATAACCTATATTAATGGGGTAACAGATCGGAACAATATTGCTATTATTAATCTCACTATTGAAGTTAGTACTTTAGAGCATTTAAAGGAAATTATGACTCGTTTGAGAGGTTTAAAATCGGTAAAAGAAGTAAAAAGAATGGAAGGAGATTAAAATAAGTAAACTATGAAGGCAGTAATTCAAAGGGTGAGTAAGGCTGTAGTAAGGGTAGAGCAAGAGACAATTGCTCAGATTAAGGATGGTCTGTTGATTTTGTTGGGTGTGAAGAAGGATGATACTAATAAAGAGGCAGAATTACTAGCCAAAAAGACCGTTCATTTACGGATTTTTAATGATGAACAGGGGAAAATGAATTTGTCTTTATTCGATATTCGGGGGGAGGTTCTAGTAGTATCACAATTTACCCTTTATGGGAACTGCAAGAAAGGAAGAAGACCAAGTTTTATTGATGCTGCTTTACCGGAAAAAGCAGATTTGTTATATCAGTATTATGTAAAATGTTTAAGAAAGGAGAACCTTTCCGTACAAACAGGACAGTTTCAAGCTATTATGCAGGTGGAATTGATTAATGAAGGACCAGTTACCATTATCCTGGATAGTGATGAATTGTAAGAAATATGAATTTAGTTATTACAGAAAGAGAGAACTTGCTTAATGAATAAAAAGGAAAAAGATTTTTATTTTAAAAAAATAATTTTAGGAAAACTGGCAACTAATTGTTATATTCTGGGATGCCATCAAACTAAGGAAGCAGTAGTCATTGATCCGGCAGAAGAAAGTATTACTTTATTGGAAATAATAAAAGAAAATAGATTTCAACTAAAGTATATTATTAATACCCATGGACATGCGGATCATATTGGAGGAAATAAAATTTTAAAAGAGAAATATTTAGCAAAACTATTAGTACACATGTTAGATGAAGAAATGTTAATTGATCCCAAAAAAAATTATTCGTTTTATACCGGGTTACCTATTCAATCTCCTCCTCCTGATGATTATTTAGAAGAGGGAATGTCTTTATTTTTCGGTAACTATCATCTTTTTATTATTCACACTCCTGGTCATTCCCCAGGCAGTGTTTCTCTTAAGTTAGATAATATGATTTTTACTGGTGATACCTTATTTAAAGATGGTATTGGCCGTACAGACCTTCCCGGAGGATCTATGTCTGATATAAAAAGATCGATAAAAGAAAAACTGTTTATTTTTGATGGTTCTTGTTCTGTATTTCCTGGACATGGTCCTGCCACAACTATAAATCAAGAAGTACAGAATAATCCCTGGTTAAAATAAAATTAATATTAAATAAGCAATAAAGGGGAAAGATATGTTTTCTTATGATATAAAAGATATTAATCTTGCTCAACAGGGTCTCCAGCGGATAAAATGGGCGCAAAGTCAGATGCCAGTTTTAGAAGATATAAAAAGGCGTTTTGCAATGGAAAAACCTTTACCAAAAGTTAGAATTGCTGCCTGTCTCCATGTAACTACTGAAACAGCGAATTTAATGATTTCTTTGAAAGCTGCTGGAGCTAAACCAGTTTTATGTGCTTCGAATCCTTTAAGTACTCAGGATGATGTAGCAGCATCATTGGTACAAGATTTTCAGATTCCAGTATTTGCCATAAGGGGAATAGATCAGAAGGGATATTATCAGCATATAAGTAGGGTATTGGATTGTCAACCACAAATTACTATGGATGATGGAGCTGATCTGGTTACCATGATTCATAATAACAGAAAAGAACTAATAGCCAATATTATTGGTGGTACAGAGGAAACAACTACCGGGGTTATTAGATTAAGAAGTATGGAAAAAGAAGGAGTTTTACAATACCCCATCATTGCCGTGAATGATGCTTTGACGAAGCATCTTTTTGATAATAGATATGGAACTGGTCAAAGCACCATCGATGGTTTACTGAGATCAACCAATATTTTGTTAGCTGGTAAAATTATGGTAATATGTGGATATGGTTGGTGCGCCAGAGGAGTAGCCAATAGAGCAAGAGGTATGGGGGCTCGAGTAATTATTACTGAAGTTGATCCATTGAAGGCTTTAGAGGCAGTTATGGATGGATTTCAGGTAACTACCATAAACCAGGCAGCAAAAATAGGAGACATATTTATTACCTTAACTGGTAATAAAAATGTAATTAGTAAAAATGAATTCCTTGTAATGAAGAATGGAGCAATTTTAGCTAATGCTGGACATTTTAATGTTGAAATCGATATATCTATTTTAGAGAAACTGGCAATAAGAAAAGAAGTAGTGCGAAATGGTGTGTTATCATATATTTTCTCCAATGAAAAGCAATTATTTTTATTAGCGGAAGGTAGATTATTAAATCTAGCTGCAGCTGAAGGCCATCCGGCTAGTGTAATGGATATGAGTTTTGCTAATCAGGCTTTATCACTGGAATATTTATTTAAGAAAGCCAATTCTTTGTTAAAGAAGGTTTATACTGTTCCCCCAGAAATTGATAGAAAGATTGCCTTACTCAAGCTACAAAGTATGGGTATTGAAATTGATAAACTTACTGCTGAACAAATAACATATTTACAGAGCTGGCAAGAAGGTACATAATGTGATAAATTTAAAT
>CAZGKY010000117.1:0-2018 GCA_964525625.1 uncultured Atribacterota bacterium
AATTTCTTTATTTTCTTTTTTAAGTATAGTTCCTGGTGAAAAGTAGTAACCCCTATTTTTAATAGCCTTACCAGGATTAATTTTATAATAAGAAGGTTGTTCAGATTCTTCTTTTTTATTCTGCTGCTCTTCAATATCAAAATAACCTCTTCCTATTAGAAGTTCTATCTCTCCCTGAAAAGGCACATTTTGTTCATATTTGAGATGAGAAGGTATTGGTGCATTTAAATCAATATTTATTTTAACCTCTTTATTTTGAGTATTACCTATTTCCTTTATTGGGAATATTTCTTCATTTAATACTCTTTCTAAACGTACCTCGCCAAATCCATAACCTTGTTCCCCGCCAAGAGTCAATCTTTCAATTAAATTAAATCCATTCACAAATATTCCAGAATTATCAAGTGTGATTCGACAATTATTCAATTTGCACCCTTCTTTAATCCAGATGCATCCTATAATCCTTGTTTCTTTTATACTCCCATCGTCATCTCTAAAATTATGTTTTATAAACTCAATTTCATGGAGGCTTTCATCTTTAGCAGTTCCAGATCTACTATCAATACCAGTTAATACTCTACTCCCTATAAATCGTTGCTCAAAATTAAACTTGTCTATCTGTTTTTTGTCTTCTTTCCCAAATACCAAGCCGTTGTCCGTATATTTTGGAATAAAAATTATTTTCCCTTCCTCATCGTAAAGATAAAAGTATGAGAACCTGAAGTTTTCCATTATCTCTCTACCAATTCTTTCATAATCATCTGATTTGGCATTATTGTAAAAATATTCTGTTACTCTCTTTGTTACAGCACCCCAGAAGTTATTACCAAGAATATAATATCGAGTAGGAGATACAACCGAGCCCTTAAATGGAAGATAGCCTATATGGACAGGCCTTTTTATTATAAAAATGATATCAAGTCTTTTCCACATCTTCTTCACCTTTTATTTTTGCATGGTATAGAGCATAGATTAAAGTTCGCTCAAGTATTTTCTTAAGAAAGATTAGTTTATCAATATCTTGAGCAACAACTTCTAGCTTATTGCAGAACTTTTCGAAATCATCAGGAAAGTCTAGAGAATCACTAAGAAAGAATTTTTTTATTTCCTTTTCATTAAGCAACTTTATTATGTCATCCCTTACTTTTTTACCATCCTTATCCTCAAGCCATAAAAACATTGCATAAACTCCATCTTCTTGTAAAACTCCAAGAGACTTCTGAATATTTGTTTTATTACCAGTGAGTCCTATTTCTTGACCATATTTGATACATAAATAATCAAGATTGGTAATTGACATTTTTCTCGCCCCCCAATTTCATTATCTCTATTCTTCCAAAACCTCTTGTTGTTAGGCCACCTACCCCGATGAGCTTCAGATATGGAAATGTGTTTTCAATTAAAGATGCTATAATCTCTTTGTTATCATCTTTACGCATATCTATGCCCACTTCAAAGCCAATTATTGTTCCTCTCGGTATTGCCTCATAAGTAAATAATGCCTTCTCCGCTGCCGTTCCTGTTTTCGGATCAATTCTAACAGATGTTCTTACTTCCAGATTGTCATTAACTATCTGAGAAAATAGTTTATCAGAGGTTACAACAATTCTCTTCACACATTGATCTAATTGTGATGGTAAAACAATGTTTTTTCCGTTTTGAACCCTTTCAATTTCAAGTAATATCCATCCAAAGTTTAAAGCTTTTTCTCCATTCACTCCTTTAATTACATAAGCTTTATCATTGCTGCCATCCGGAATTTTTATTTTTTCTCCACACTCCTCTTTTAATTCACCAAACCAATATTCAAGCAATTCTTTCATTGTTATCCAGACTGTTCCCTGAATTGATGCAACAGGAAAGAAAATAATTTGTCCATCATAGAACCTCAATTTTCCTTGTTTATTTTCATCACCAAAATACTGTTTTATCTTTCCTTCTGCACAACTTCTTTTCTCTTCTTCGTCGCCTTTACTCTTGCACTCATTGTCATTTTCCATCTCCCAAATTGTTGCATA
>CAZGKY010000117.1:2118-6845 GCA_964525625.1 uncultured Atribacterota bacterium
AAATATTGTTTACCTTTAGATAATTGTTCAAGATCATCTAGAGTATACTTTTGTTCACTTGTTATTTTTGTTGGATAGAATGAATAGTATTTATTAATGCGATCAATATCCCACCAAGGGTCCATTTTCTCTAGATCCGAAAATTCCTCCTCATGGAACAACCTCTCGCTAGCGTCCAAGAGAACATAAATCGGGAACTTTCTTTTTACTATTAGAAGACCAGCTTTAACTGGTAATTTCCCAATAACATTTTCAAATCTCTGATTGTATAATCTTACTACTAAATTAAGGATATTAATAGCATCTTCTGCAGGGATAATTAAGCGTAATGACAGGGGAGACCTCGTTACCTCAATAAAGGGGTAATAATATTCTTGTTTGATATTTTCTACCATATTATCTTTATTAAATAACAAATTTTTATCTGGTTCATCTTCTTCAGCTAACCAATAGAATTCACCCTTTAGAGCTTCCTTAATAGCATCAACTCCAAATTTCCCTTTAAATCTAAACTTTTCAAGAGATTCAATAGTCCAAAACTGTCCATTCGAAGTATGAAGCACAAGTAAACTTTCTGGCTCTAATCCATCTATTTTAATTATCAATGGGATGTTTTCAATATTCTCTAGAGCTACACTCAATTTAGACTTTATCTCTTTAATTGAGAATTTTATCCTTTCCCATTTCTGCGGATAAATTTTCTCCTTTATCTCTCTTATAACTAACCCAAAAAAATCCTCAGTTTCTCTCCAGCATCGGTATAATCTAGCAGGAGATGGATTTTGAGAGAAAAGATATGTTGCAAGACTTTCTTTAGTTAATCTATCTGTTCCTATTCTTTCTTTTATGTTCGAAATGTGTCTATTAAGAGAGTTAGTATTTAAACCAATACTCTCTTCAAAAAAAGTATTTAATAGTTTTGACGCTTTTTCGTTATCAGAATCTTTTAAATCTAAAATCTTATCTATCACTTCATAAACAGATTTCTTGTTTGCCTCAACATTAATACACTGTATCTGCTTCCACTTCTTATCATTTACCCAATCATCAAAAGTCTGACTATAGATAGTTCCAATCATCGTCCCATCCAACCATTTGTCAAGGTCAAATTTCAAGGTTAGTATAGCAATACGGTTATTTTTATCTGCAACTTCATCTATCCAAATAGTATTTTCCCAGTTTTTAAGCCAACTATATAACCTCCCTTTCCTTCTCTCTTTACAGATATTACATTCTTCATCATTTACAGATTTTGTTCTTATCTTGCATATGGGGCACAAGTCCTCACCATTTTTGGGGATAGGCATATCCGGATCACAGTCAATTTGTTCTTCTTTTTCTTCAATAAATAACATCGGGCTTATTTTAGGAAAGTTCATTTTCTTGGCAGCAAACTTTAACTCACTAGTAAGAATCATAAGTGTCCTTGAAGGCTTACTGAGTGTGAAAAAAGGCCAGATTTCATTATCACTTTCCTTTCTTATAATCTCTAAACCCTCTTTTGCACACTCTTTCGCTAATTCTTTTGCACTATTATTGTTTAAAGAGGGAAACGTGAAATAAACACCGTTTATATCCTCATAGATTGTATTTCCAATCGGTATGTCATCTTCAAATCTCTTTTTTAATTCACACTTTATTTTTTCGATTAACTCGTTTCTCTTCAGAATATCCGCTATTTTCTTTCCTTTATTTATAAAACCAATTCCATCCCAGCAAAAACCAAAAAGTCTCCATTGCAGTTTCTGAGGTTCAGGCTTTTCTCCTAATACAAGTTCACATAATACTGATTTAAATAAAGAGGCTGTTGAGTGGGAGTGGTCCCAGAGGGTAACATCATTTGCAGGGATACGGGTTTCACCAAGGGCATGAGAGAAGGCAGTGCTGAGGTTAATAATTAAACACTCTCTCGTACAGGTTAGTGATAATTTCCCTTCTATATAGTTGCTAAATAATCCAAGTAAATTATTCTGAAGTTCGTTAAATCTTTGCTCCAAACATTGGATATCAATCTTTTCTTTGGGATAACCAAAAGGTGAACTTATGAGCGTGTTATCGATAGATTGCTTGTAACGTACTATCCCTTTATCATCCGCAGAATCAAGTCTATCGCAAGATATCATAAATTTTACAAGCTTTGGTAACTTACTAGAATTCTCCGGATGATGTTTGGTAATAAGAGAATATATATCTGTTCCATTATCTATTATCTTAATTTTAAATTTTTCACTCCTGATAGAACAAACTAGATCATATTTTAAAAATTTATCAATATCTGCATGACGAAATTTGTCAGAAATTTTTTCAATGGAATTTTTACTTACGAAATCAGGATGGCATTTCCCAATATCATGAAGTAATGCCCCTATTTCGCCAGTTAGTATTGCTTCCCTATTTTTTTTGATGATTTGAGTTAGATCGCACATTATAATTCTCCTTCCAGAATTCCTCTATTTTATTTTGCAACTCACCAATCCTAGAGAATTGTTTTTTTGCTATGCTTTCATGTAATCTCAACCAAATTTTCGCTTCTCCTAATGATTCTTCAATCACCCCAAACCCTGATGTCTTCTTTGCAGAAAAACCATAAACATAAAACATTAATCTTAAGGCTTCTGATGAAAATTTTAGGTCCTTTCTAATCTCATCTTCCTTGAAGTTTGCATCTCTAGGATATGGAATATAAAGAAGATAAAAATCTCCACTTTTGCCGGGCTTCATAACTTCAAGAGATATTGGACCTCTCTTAGGTGTTCTGGTAGCTCTTTGTAAAGGTGTTATAACATATTTTTCTGCTTCTTCATTGAAAAATGTTGGGAAAAAGTACAGTCTACCTTTTAACGTCTCATCTTTTTCATCTTCAGAGCCAAAAAGTCTTTTAATAATCAATTTTTTCTCTTCTTCTTCTTTCCATCCAACCCGCTCAGCAGAAAACCTCAAGTGCCCCTTCCACACAGATGGTCTTACCATAGGAAGTCCAGTAAATTTATCCCTGACTATAGGATTTTCAAAAATATTTCCATCAATAATATAAAACTCACCCTCATTCTTACTCGTATATGGTTTTTTTAGTTTAAAGAAGATTTTGATGAGGGTTGAATTTTGGGGAAGGTTTTGCAAGTCATTTGAATTAGGATAAAATTCATCTATCATCTTATTAGTTTTAAGTCTATCTTGAATTTCCTTTTTTTTCCAGGCAAGTTCTTTATTATTATATTCCTTTATTTTTTTTAAATAATAATCATGAATCATCTTCGCCCCCCAAAAGTTCTTTCATAAGAGAATTTATGATGTCGTTACCTTGAAGGAACTCCCAACTATTCTCATTACTCCAAGCACTTTTTAATCGCTCTCTCATCTTTTCAAAATTTATAACATCGGGATTAATAAATCCAAATGTCCTGGCTGGATTTTTAAAACTAAAAACCTTTTTGCTTTCCTTTAGAGATCCTGCAAGCCATCTAGATACATTATTATTATTATCTTTTAGCCGATTTGCTTCTCTTTTTGACTCTTTTCGACCAAGTACTCTGTTAAAAGAACTTTTATTATCACCTTCTCTACATAGATATTTCCCATTTACGCACCATAAATTTTGGATAGACACCCATGAAAAATCATCTTGTTTTGGTTTCTGCCATCGTTCATCCTTAACATAGTCTTCTATCTGTTCCTTTTTACACATCTTTAAATTAGAATTAATTACCTCAATTAAACCAAAGTCCTTATGATGGAATTTATTTTTATTATTATCTTCATCTGATGGCTTAAATACGGTTTTTCCACCTATTGCGCCATATTTAGCTATTAAATGTAAGGTTAGGTTAAGAAGAGCCCATTCAACATCTCTTATCTCCCTTAGTGGAATAAAGTTAAATATAATCTTTTCACTCGCATTTATTACATCTATTTGCAGCTTAAATTTCCTTGCCCATCCTGTACATCCAAATAATTCACAGGCAACACAGTGATTTTCACCATTACATTTTGTATTTGTCGGATCACATGCAGTACCACCCAACCCTCTTATCATCGCCTCATACCACCATCTTATACTTCCGAGTATTCCAGTCTCCCTTAAGATAGAAGACATTTTTCTATTCTCATCTCCTGTCCATATGAGGGCTCTAGATTTTATTTCTACAACATATTCATTCATTTCACCACCACCTTTAAAATTTTATTTGAGTAGTATAATATTTCAATTATTCACTATTTTTTTATTATTTTAGTTAACGTTCATAATTTCTTGACTAATATATTTAGTAAATGTCTAAATATTAACTTATTTTTTTTCTAATAATTTATTTCTAATTCTAAAACATTTACAATCCCGTTAAATATTTCCAACTTATAATAATGGTTAATAAGTAAGGTTAGTGATAGTTGCTTTTTAATATATTATTATCAATCATCGCACTATTCATTTATAAAGATTGCAATTTTATTAACTATTTATTAGTACATATTTGTTTCAATCCTTGTTTTAATGGATGTCTCTCTTCAACCATACTCCACATTCTGTTCCAGGCCAGTCCACAAGGTTTCAATCCTTGTTTTAATGGATGTCTCTCTTCAACACATACTTCACATATCTTCTGTAGCGCCTCTGAAACGTTTCAATCCTTGTTTTAATGGATGTCTCTCTTCAACAATGCTTTCCAGTATGCAGGTGCAGTAGTGAATACTCGTTTCAATCCTTGTTTTAATGGATGTCTCTCTTCAAC
>CAZGKY010000118.1:0-6814 GCA_964525625.1 uncultured Atribacterota bacterium
ATTTATATACTGGATGAAGATTTCGGGAGAGTTTTTTTCATTATGAAAAAACGCCGAAGGTGCAAGATGATTATTCATCTAAACTCTCAGGCAAAAGGACCGAAATTGGACAGAACTCTGGAAAGATATTTATATCACCGAAGGGGAAATTCCCTTACTAGTTATTGGCTGTATAAATATGACCCAAAGATTTCTCCCTTAGTATTTTTCGGGAAGAATCTCTCAGGTTCCAAGACAGAGTCTAATATAAATGCTATTAGACTCTGTTTTTTTATTTATACCATACTTTTTTTGTTGGTTCCCAATATTAGTTATTTAAAGTCAACAAATAGAGAATAAATCAAAAGGATATAAAAAATTAACCATAAGTAAGGAGGAATATATGTTATCAGATTTAGAAATTGCCCAGCAGACAGAACTACTTCCCATTACGGAGATTGCAGCTTCAATTGGAATAAATGAAGAAGAATTGGAACTATATGGCCAATATAAAGCCAAAGTAAAAGTGAACATTCTAAATAGATTAAAAGAACACCCTCAGGCCAAATATATAGTTGTTACTGCGATTACTCCTACTCCCTTAGGTGAAGGAAAAACCGTTACATCAATTGGTTTGGGGCAAGGTTTAGCCAAAATGGGTAAGAAAGTGATCAATACCTTAAGGGAACCTTCAATGGGGCCGGTCTTTGGTATCAAGGGTGGTGCTGCTGGTGGTGGCTATTCCCAGGTTGTTCCTATGGAGGATTTAAATCTTCATTTTACCGGTGATATTCATGCTGTGGGTGCAGCCAACAATTTATTATGTGCCATGCTCGATACCCATCTTCAAAAAGGTAATAAGATGAATATTGATATCCATAGTATTGGCATTAATCGTGTGGTTGATATTTCAGATCGTGCCTTAAGAAATATTGTAATTGGATTAGGTGGCAAGGAGAATGGTATTCCTAGAGAAACTGGTTTTGATATCACAGTGGCTTCTGAGGTTATGGCAATTCTGGCCATGGCTACCAATATATTTGATTTAAGAGAAAGATTGGGTAAGATGACCGTTGCTTATACCAAAGATGGGCAACCAGTTACTGCCGAGGATTTAAAGGCGGCCGGAGCAATGACCGTTCTGCTTAAAGATGCCCTCAATCCCAATCTTATTCAAACCTTAGAACATGGTCCCTGTTTTATGCATTGTGGTCCCTTTGCCAATATTGCCCATGGTAATAATTCCGTTGTAGCAGATTTAATTGCTACCAAATTAGCAGATTATGTAGTTACTGAATCGGGCTTTGGTTCTGATATGGGCTTTGAAAAGATGTGTAATATTAAATGCCGAACCAGTAAATTGAAAGTAGATTGTGCAGTTATAGTTTGTACGATAAGAGCCTTAAAAATGCACGGAGGAATTATAAAGGTTGTCCCGGGCAAGCCACTGGATATAGAAAAACTAGCACAAGAGAATTTACCAGCAGTAGAAAGAGGTTGTGAAAATCTGGAAAAACATATTGAAAATGTATTATTGCATGGTGTCAAGCCAGTAGTGGTAATTAATAGATTTCCTACTGACACCACTGCGGAAATAGACTTAATTAAGGAAAAGGGTCTTCAGGCTGGTGCTTCGGCTGTAGTTACTCATGAAGGTTGGGCAAAAGGAGGTGATGGCTGTATTGAATTGGCAGAAGCAGTGATAGAAGCTACAGAAAAAGATAATGGTTTCCATCATCTTTATCCTTTGGAAGCCAGTATCAAAGAGAAGATAGAGACTATTGCTACTAAAATATATGGTGCAAAAGGTGTTACTTATCTGGATCAGGCTGAGAAGCAAATTAAACTATTTGAATCAGTCGGTTTTGGTACTTTACCTATCTGTATGGCCAAAACACATCTTTCTCTTTCTCATGACCCATCAGTCAAAGGTAGACCTAGAGACTTTGTAGTTCCCATCAGAGATATCAGAGCTTCAGTAGGAGCAGGTTTCCTATATCCCCTACTAGGAACGATGATGACTATGCCTGGTTTGCCCTCCATTCCTGCTGCTACTAAAGTAGACATTGATAAAGATGGTAATACGGTAGGATTATTTTAAAATATAAAAAAATTGGGAGGAAAATTATGTCCAATAAAGTTATAGAAGGTTTGTTTTATAGTAAAAGTGACGAATGGTTAAAAGTAGAAGATGACCTTGGAACAATAGGTATTACTGATTATGCCCAGGACCAATTAGGTGATATTGTTTATGTTGAAGAGATTAAACAAGGTACTAAACTAAAGAAGGGAGAGGTAATAACTACTATAGAATCAGTTAAAGCGGTTTCAGAGGTTTACTCACCAATAAGTGGTGAGATAATTGAAGTAAATCAAAACATCATTAATGAACCATCTCAAATTAATAAAGACCCCTATGGTAAGGGGTGGTTTGCTAAAGTAAAAATTAGTAATCCAGAAGAAATTAAAGAACTTATGAGTGCATCTGACTATGCTGAATATCGGAAAGAATAAAAAAATTTATAAAAAAGTAAGGTGAATTTAAATGAGATACATTCCTTCAACTGAAGAACAGCAAAAAGAAATGCTAAAAGGAATTGGGGTATCTTCTTTTGAAGAATTGATTACCAGTATACCAGAAGAAGTTAGATTAAAAAGAAGACTAAAACTACCCCCAGCTCTTTCTGAACAGGAATTAGAAGAAGAGATTGCTCATATTGCCCAAAAAAATGCTGATTTTTATAGCATAAAACCATTAGTAGGAGCAGGTGCCTATCGACATTTTATTCCAGAAGCCGAGAGAGCATTGTTACAAAGAGAAGAATTCTGGACTTGTTATACTCCTTATCAGCCCGAGTTAAGCCAGGGTACTTTACAGGCTATATTTGAATTTCAGAGCCATATTTCTCGTTTAACCAAGATGGAAGTTGTGGTTCCCTCAATTTTTGATGGAGCTTCAGCTACCGCAGAAGCAGCATTAATGGCCTTAAGATTAACCCACAAAGACAAAATTATAATATCATCATTACTTCATCCTCATTATCAGGAAGTACTTAAGACTTATCTGGAACCACATAACATCACTATAGTAAAATTACCTTTCCAGAATGGCTTAACTTCAGTTGATATGACGAGACAATTTTTAGATGATAATACTGCTGCAGTTCTAATTCAAAGCCCGAATTTCTGGGGTGGTATTGAAAATATCCCAGGAATTGCTGAGATTACTCATAACCATAAAGCTCTGCTTATCCAGGTAATCGTAGAAGCCATGTCCTTGGGAATTTTAAAATCCCCCGGAAATATGAATGTGGATATTGTTGCTGGTAGTACTCAATCTTTTGGCTTAGATTTAAATTTTGGTGGACCTTATAATGCCTTCTTAGCAACTAAAAGAGAGTATATCAGACAGTTACCGGGAAGAATAGTAGGTGAAACAAGGGATAAAGAAGGCAAAAGATGTTTTGTCATGACCTTCCGGGCTCGCGAACAAGACATCAGAAGAGAAAAGGCTACATCTAATATGTGCACCAATCACAATCTGAATGTGATTGCTGCCGACATGTATCTTTCTCTATTAGGGACCCAGGGTTTATATCAATATTCATTGCTCAATTTTAAAAAGGCGCATTTTTTAAAGGAGAAATTATTAAATTCTGGTAAATTTAGTAAGTCTTTCTCCTATCCCTATTACAATGAGTTTTTAATAAATTACCATGGAGATATCAAGAGCTTACAAGAAAGATTAATTGAAAATAATTTTTTACCACCACTTCTGGTTACTCAATTTTATCCAGAAGAGCAATTCAAACAAAGCTTACTTTTTGCGGTCACGGAAATATTTTCCAGGGCTGAGTTGAATTATATAACCGATCTTTTATCTCAATAAGGAGGTATATCATGAAATTAATTTTTGAAAAAAGTATTCCTGGCAGAATAGGCTTCTCTCTCCCTCAAGATTTATTCGAAGATGTCAGGTGGGAAGATTCCATACCAAAGGAATATCTTGAACATGATAAAAAACCATTAACAGAAGTATCAGAAATAGATGTAATAAGGCATTTTACTAAACTTTCTAAATATAATTACGGTGTAGATGATGGACTATATCCTTTGGGATCCTGTACCATGAAATATAATCCTCGTATTAATGAAAAGATGTCTAATTTAGCGAACTTTGTTTATGCTCATCCCCTTTCCCCTCCTGCAATGGTACAGGGCAGCTTAGAAATAATGTATAGATTGAACGAAATGTTGTGCGAAATAACAGGAATGGAGCAATACACTATGGCACCAGCCTCTGGAGCACATGGTGAATTAACCGGGATATTAGTGATGAGAAAATATTTCATAGATCTTGGTGAAAAGAGAAACAAAGTTTTAATTCCTGATTCAGCACATGGCACCAATCCAGCGTCGGCAGCTATGGGTGGATTTAATGTAGTCGAAATTAAATCAAATGAAAATGGAACCGTTGATTTAGAATCTTTATCTCAGGCAATGGATGATCATACAGTTGGATTAATGCTGACTAATCCCAATACTGTTGGATTATACGATGAGGGAATAATAAACATTGAAAAGATTGTTCACAGCAAAGGTGGTTTACTGTATTATGATGGAGCCAACCTCAATGCTTCTCTGGGTATTATTCGTCCAGGAGATACTGGATTTGATGTAGTACATTTAAATCTTCATAAAACCTTCTCTACTCCCCATGGAGGCGGAGGGCCAGGTTCTGGCGTTATTGGGGTAAAAAATAAACTTATTCCATATCTTCCAACTCCTGTAGTTGCCTTTGATGAAAGTTCTAATTCCTATTATTTCAAGGATGTTGGTGAAAAAAGCATAGGTATGGTGCGAAGTTTTTGGGGTAATTTTTCAGTATTAGTGAAGACTTTGGCCTGGATTCTCTCACTTGGACCAGATGGGCTTTTACAGTGTTCCCAAGCCAGTATTATTAATGCCAACTATGTACTAGCTAAATTAAAACAATATTACCGACCTGCTTATGATAGATATTGCGGTCATGAGTGTACTTTAACTGGAAGAGAATATAAAAAATATGGCATTAAGACTCTGGATATTGCTAAAAGGCTAATGGATTATGGATTACATCCCCCGACTATCTATTTTCCTCATTTTGAACCATATGCTGAAGAAACCATTATGATTGAACCACCTGAGTCGGAAGGTAAAGAGGTTTTAGATGATTTTATTAAGATTATGATTAATATCGCTCAGGAAGCCAAAGAAAAACCTGAAATTTTAACCTCTGCTCCCCATCGTACCCCGATTAGTCGAGCTGATGATGTTCTGGCAGTAAAAAGACCAATTCTGACTTACGATGATGAGTTAAAATTGAAAGATGAATTGGGCTATCAGGAAAAAGATATTAAGTTTTAAACAATTTTTTGCTGATACTTCCAGGAGGTAAAAATGAATGAAAATAACTTATTAAAGACTCCCTTATATGAAGAGCATCTTCATCTAAAGGCCCGTATGATTCCTTTTGATGGCTTTGAAATGCCAGTACAATATAGTAGTATTATTGAAGAACACCTTGCCGTAAGAGAAAGAGTGGGCATCTTTGATGTATCCCATATGGGCGAAATCGAGATTAAAGGACCAGATGCCCTGCCCTTCGTTGATTATCTGTTAACTAACCAAATTTCTGATATGAAGGATTATGCTATAAAATATTCACCTATGTGTTATCCCCACGGCGGACAGGTGGACGACCTGTTTGTTTACAAAATCAGTAACCGTTTTATTCTTCTGGTAGTTAATGCCTCACCTGATTATTCCTTAAAAGATGAAGAATGGATTAAAAAACAGAGTAAGGGATTTGATGTAGTAATTGAAAACAAAAGTAAAGAATATGGTGAAGTAGCTATCCAGGGTCCTCTAGCTGAAAAAATGTTAACTCCATTCTTTAAAGGGGATATCTCTTTGCCAGAATTAGGGCGGTTTAAATTTGTCTATGGCCATCTATTTGGAAAGGATATTTTGATTTCACGTACTGGCTATACTGGTGAAGACGGTTTTGAAATATATACACTTAACAGTAATGATATCATTGATATCTGGCGTCATTCTCTTCAAGAAGGAGAAAAATATGGCCTAAAACCCTGTGGCTTAGGAGCAAGGGATACAACGAGATTTGAAGTTTGCTATTGGTTATATGGTAATGATATTGATGAAACAGTAAACCCTTTAGAAAGCGGACAAGGATGGACAGTAAAATTTGACAAGAAAGATTTTATTGGCAAAGAAGCCTTATGGAAGATTAAACAAGCGGGAATAAAGCGTAAATTAGTTGGACTTTTTGTACCGCAAGGCGGTATTCCTCGACACGGGATGGAAGTATGGTATAATAATAAAAAAATTGGTTATATTACTTCAGGAAATTATTGTCCATCCTTAAAGAAGGTTTATGCTATGGCTATCTTAGATCTTCCTTTTGCTCAAAAAGGAAATAAAGTAAAGGTCTTAATTAGAGATAAAGAAATATGGGCAGAAGTAGTAGATATGCCCTTCTTAGCTCCATTTAATAAAAGATAATATTATAAAAAACCACAAAAAAGAAGATAAATACTAAAGAAAGGAGGTGCATTTAAATAATAATTAATAAAAAATTGCATTTTGCTCAGGAGGTGAAACAATGCTATAGTTTACTTAAAACTTCACTTTTTATTTCTTTCCCAAAAATTTATTATTCTTTTTTAATTTTAATTATCTGGCAGATTATTTAACAAATTAAATCTTTAATAATTAATATGCATTAATTTCATGATGTGTTTACACATCTAGTTCTTTCCTATAGAAATAGGAT
>CAZGKY010000119.1:0-6803 GCA_964525625.1 uncultured Atribacterota bacterium
TACGGTGGTGTGAGAGGACGGTAGATGAATTAATCATCTACCTCCTACTCGATTTGCCTGAATTTTACTGATATTTCTATAAAAACCGATACTGTATCAATAGGAGGTGACAAACTCGCTTCAATAGATTTTAATCTGAAAATTCAGGAGGTCTTTTTCAGATGAAAGGAATAAACAAAATATTTAAGTCTCATTTCAAATCATATTTAATTGTCTTACTTCTTGTATTCTTATCTGCCTGTGGCGGTGTTACACCTACCACTTACACTATCACCGTGACTTATGGGGCAGGCGGGCAGATCGAACCGGAAGGTGTAATCGCTGTAAATGGTGGCGAAAGCCAGACTTTCAATATCTACCCCTATAAAGACAATGAGATTGAAAATGTCCAAGTGGATGGCATATCCATGGGGCCGATTTTGTCTTACACATTCACGAATGTAAAGAAAAACCACACTATTCATGCCACCTTTTTAGTTCAAGGTTTGCATGCAAGGGTATATAATTGACACAAAAGTTGGTTTTGCTACCATCCAGGCAGCTATCAACGCTGCCACATATGGTCAAACCCTAATTGCCAGTCCTGGAATATACTATGAAAATATCTATATTAATGGGAAAAATATTACTATTCAAAGCAGTGACCCTACAAATCCAGATATAGTATCTGCTACGATCATCGACGGAGGGAAGAAGACTTCTGTCGTGGAGATTATAAATGGTGATAAATCAACCCTGGAAGGATTTACGATTCGAAACGGGGAAACATCTGCCGGTGGAGGGATTATGGTGATTAATAAATCTGAACCTACCATCAGAAATAATATAATCACCGGAAATGCTGCAGTAAACGGTGGCGGAATTTATTTACATGACTGCTCACCTGTTATTGAGAACAATACTATAAGCGGAAACACTGCAGAGATGAAGAGTCTTATCGGTAAAGCAGAAAAATTAGGAGGAGGGATTTATGCGCTTTTTAGTAAAGCCACCATCAGAAATAATACCATCACCGGAAATACTGCAGGAGAAGGTGGTGGAATTCATGTGTATGGTAGTGAACCCACAATATCTAAAAATACCATTACTGGCAATATGGCAGAATATGGAGGTGGGATTTGTGCCAATAGCGATGCCACCATCGAAGACAACGCAATTACCAATAACACGGCAACAACTGAGGGAGGCGGCATTTATTTGAAATACAGCGACTCCTCCATCAAAAATAACACTATCACTGGTAATACGGCATCTCCCTGGAAAGGCGGGGGTATTTATATGTATTACAGCTCGCCGACTATTGAGAACAACATCATCGGTGACAACAAGGCAGGAAGCGGAGGTGGAATTTATTTGACTAATTACAGCAAGCCCACCATCCAGAATAATTATATGTCAGGCAACTCAGCCTCATTCGGTGGTGGAATATATGCCACTGCATTCAGTTTCCCCATCATTAACAATAATACCATTACCGGTAATATTGGATCCGACGGAGGTGGTATTTATATGGATAAGATTGATAAGCCAACCTCTATTGTCATCAGCAACAACACCATTAGTTATAACGAGGCAAAGTATAATGGTGGCGGTATTTCCATGTTTGAATCCAGATTTACTCTGGAGAATAACAATATAATCAACAATACTTCTGAAGAAAATGGTGGCGGGATTTATTTACATTTCAGTAACCCCCTCATAAAAAATAATATCATCGAGAGTAACCTTGCTGATGCAGGTGGCGGGATTTATGTAGACTGGAGCTCTCCCACTATCCAGGCCAACACCATCAAATACAACCAGGCAGAAACCGACGGTGGGGGAGTGAATGTTTGCCCTTATTCCTCGCCTAATATTGGTGGTTGGGATTTGTATGATTTTAAACATTTCAATACCCTATGCGGCAATACTCCCGGTCAGATTATGCCCACTTCTTATCCTTATAACTATATTGATAGATATTGTAAATAACATTTGGAAAGAAAAGGTCAATGCTCGTATATTTTGTTTCGTTTAGAAATTATCAAATAATAGTATCAGCAAAAGGTATCTTGTAAAGGGTTCATCTTTATGATAGGAATTAATGTCTAACTTAAGTAATAAAAAGAAAAAAGAGGTGTATTATCATGAAAGGAATGATAAAGAATCAAAAATATCTTTTAAAGGTCTTGTTGATTATCTGGCTGTTGCTATTCTTAACAGCCTGTGGAGGCATCACCCCTGTTACCACTTCAAATATATTCAACCAGGACACCGGTGTTGGTTATGATACCATCCAGGAAGCCATCGATGCGGCCACAGACGGACAGACCATCATCGTCAACCCCGGTACTTATCATGAAAACATCCTGCTTAGTGGCCGGAGCATCACCGTACAAAGCAGCAGTCCTTCAAACCCGGCCGTTGTCGCTGCCACCATCATAGACGGGGGAGGAAGCGGTTCTGTCATCATCTTCACTGAAGGGGATACCTCCACCTTAACAGGGTTTACCATCCGTAATGGAGATGGAACCCTTGGTGAAAGGCATGGGGGTGGGATAGCTATAGCAAGTAGCTCCCCTACCATCAAAGGCAACACCATCACTGGCAACACTGCGGGAAACGGCGGTGGGATTCATGTGTCTCGGGACAGCTTTCCTATCATCGAGAACAATATTATCACCCAAAACATAGCAGATGTTAACGGTGGTGGAATAGGGATAAGTTATTCCAGCTCCCCCACTATTAAAAACAACAGCATTACCAATAACACGGAAGGGGGTATTAGTATGTATTTTAAATGCTCGCCAACCATTACCGGGAACATCATCAGTGGAAATACAGGAGATGGTGGGATTCTGATGGGATATTATTGTTCTCCTACTATTAAAGGTAACACCATCACCGGCAATGCGACAGATCATAGCGGTGGCGGGATTGCAATCTATTCCGGAAGCTTCCCCACCGTCACAGATAATGTCATCCAGGACAATAAGGCATTAGACCGGGGTGGCGGAATCTACGTATCTTCAGATAGCGGTCTTTATCCTTCGAATATCCGTCCGGATGGCTGGGGTACCGGCAGGGAGAATATACCCACCGGCGATCCGCTTGCTCCGGCAGAAGGAGAAGTCTATGTTATTGCCGGCAACCAATTTCTGGGGAACCAACAGGATGATCCTTTAAAATACGGTAAAGGCGCCCATGTCTATTTCCAAGCAATTGGTAGCATCCTGTAAAAAAGGTGTCATGCTTATTCATGCCATCTTACCTGACAGAAAACAGGCAAGGGAAATCAAAAGAAAAGGAGATATATGAAGATGAAAAGAATTTTAAAAAAAGATTTACCCAAGTACTTAAGATTATCTGTAATCATGATTTTCCTGGTAATCCTATCCGCCTGTGGCGGGGTTACCCCCGGCACCGACTCTCCCACCATCAGTTCCTTTACTGCCCAACCGTTAACAATTACCACAGGAGAGAGAGTACTACTCTAAGCTGGGAAGTCATTAATTCCACTGCCGTTAGCATTAACCAGGGTATCGGCACCGTTGCTGCACCATCTGGCTCTATTACAGTAACACCGGCTTCTACTACTACCTACACCTTAATTGCTACCAACAGCACCGGCTCCAGTACTAACAGTATCACGATAACTGTTTTAACAACTGATATTCCTATTATCAGTTTATTTGCTGCCACCTCTTACAACATCATCCCTGGAGAGAGTGTCACTCTAAGCTGGGAGACGAGTGGTGCCACCAACGTTTATTTATCACATGAAAGCCTCTCAGAAACAGGTAGTGGATCTGTGGACTTATCCGGGTCATCTGTTGTATCGCCAACTGAACACACTCTCTATACTCTGACTGCCACCAACAGTGCCGGTTCCAGTACAGCTGGGGTTACTGTTGCTATTAAACAATCTCTGACCATTGCCCTACAGCCGGGACCAGCATTGGGGAAAGATAGTACAGTGGCAAGTGATGACCTAGATAAAAATTGTGGAAATTTTGCTTTTGTTGGTATTGGAAATTCAGCGGGCCCTTTTGTCATAAGAGCCTATCTTCAGTTTGACCTCAGCACTTTTCCAGTAGGTGCGACCATTGTTAGGGCGGACTTGAAGCTGTATCACTTTGATACATATGGCCCTTCTCAGAATTTTACCATCGGTATTCACAAAGCAACCAGTAACTGGGAGGAAAACATCATTACCTGGAACAATCAACCCAGTTCTAATCCGGCACCGGAATACACATGCCCCGTTACTGCTTATATTACCAGCTGGCTCTCCTGGGATATCACTACCCTGGTCCAGGGATGGTATGATTTTACTATACCCAATTACGGGGTAGCCCTGAAAGACACCGGTGAACTTTTAGGCAATACTTTTATTTATTGCCATTCTTCTGATTATATGGCTGGCTCTGCCTTGCGTCCCAAACTGGAGATTACCTATTATGTACCTTAAGTTAACATTCTAATTCTAATAGAAGAAAAAGTATCTAAAGATTATGAGTTCTTTTCAGATGAAGAAAACCCTGAAAATTAAAAGGAGATATATTCTATTATTGGTTATCTTACTATTCACATTCTTATCCGCCTGTGGCGTGGTTACCCCCTCAGGCCCTACTATCAGCTCTTTTACCTCCAGTTCCACTAGCATTACCGAAGGAGATAGCGTTACCCTAAGCTGGGTCACCAACGCCACCACCGTTAGCATTGACCAGGGGGTCGGTTCAGTGGCAGTACCTTCCGGCTCTACTACGGTTACACCTGCCTCTATCGGTACCCTTGCCTATACCCTGACTGCCACTAACAGAGCGGGTACCAATACTGCCACAGTAACTATTACAGTCAACCCAGTAATGGTAGAGCACACTATTATCATTCAACCGGGGTCTGAGGAGAGAAAAGATAGTTTTGTTCAAAGTAAATATCCCGGATCCAACTTTGGAACTGCCACTTATGCCATGATTGGAAATGACTTTGGACCTACCATAATAAGAACCTACCTTCAATTCAATCTCAGTGCTTTACCCAAAAATATCAGCATTACCGCTGCTCATCTCATGGTATATCAATATTATTATTTTTACCCGTTAGATTTTGACATTGCTGTACATAGAATAACCAGTATTTGGGAGGAAAATACAATTACTTGGGACCATCAGCCTAATTACAACTTGTTATCCGAAGATTATATTTGCGTTACCAATGATAATGATGATACCTGGCTGTCCTGGGATATTACTTCCTTGGTACAGGATTGGCTGGAAGAAAGTATTCCTAATTATGGGGTAGTCCTACAAGATACGGATGAAGATTCAGTATATCACCATATTCGTTGCTGGACTTCTGATTGAACAGAGGATTCCAGCCTATGTCCTAAACTGGAGATTACCTATTATGTGCCTTAAGTTAGAGTCGGATATGAAAAACATGTATCTAAAGAGATGACTGGTTACGATAAATTTTTTTAATTAAAATGAGGTATATCATAATGAAAAAAATAATAAATAATCACCAATATCATTTAAAGGTTTTATTGATTATTTTACTATACCTATTCTTATCCGCCTGCGGCGGGGTTAGCCCTGGCAATAACCTTTCTGATTACGGATCAATCGATATACAATCCGATCCTTGGGGGCCAAAGTCTACCTGGATGGTGTGGATACTGGTAAAGTGACA
Source organism: uncultured Atribacterota bacterium (assembly GCA_964525625.1). Taxonomy (GTDB): domain Bacteria; phylum Atribacterota; class Phoenicimicrobiia; order Phoenicimicrobiales; family Stramentimicrobiaceae; genus Stramentimicrobium. Next base: position 5,674 of record CAZGKY010000119.1, read on the forward strand.
CCTATTTTCCTGACTAATGTTACAGCCGGCATCCATACTGTGAAGCTGGAACTTTTCCATTATAAGGACAAGATAGATAATGTGGTGATTGTGAAGGACGGGGAGACCACTTATCTGGACTGGGAGCTGATATATGCACCTGCCAAGACCTATAAAGTTTCTTATAAGGATGACTATGTTAATATATCAGATGACGGTAATACTTGGACATGCTGTCAATTAGAGGTGGGTCGTAAATACACTGTGAATTGCAGAGCATATCTACGCTTTAAATTAGATCATGTTTCTCTCCCCGAGAGAGCTATCGTAACCGGTGCAAAATTTACGCTTTATAAGAATTATTTTTCGATGGGTGTTACAATAAAGATTGGTCTTTACTAGGTTTTAGAAGAATGGTCCAAGGATACCATAAGCTGGGATAATCAGCCGGCCAATTCTTATTCACCAGAGACAATTTGTAGTGAAGCTTATAATATAATCTTAACTTTTGATATCAGCGGAAAATTAACCCGTGGCTGGCTGGACGGAAGTATCGATAATTTTGGAGTTTTGCTAAAGCCAGCTTAAGCGGTTGCATATAATGAATTAGTAATTCTTTGTGATTTTCAACATTATTATTCTGATCATTGTGGGGGCAGACCTGAATTAAAAATCTATTATTATATCCCGTAGATCCCATGCCTTTTTAGATGTCATCCAAAATTGATAAATCAAAACCATCCTGGTTAACGGGTATTGGTGACCATACCTAATTGCAAGGGTAGGGAGTTCTTATCTTATTAAAAATACCAGGAAGAATAGGAAAGGCCGGAATTAAAATAGATATAGTAGAATATTTTAAAAGAAGATAAATTACCTGTGACTCTAACATAGGACCATTGATTGCTCTGATAATATTATTAACCTATTTAGATAGGATTTTGTATCTTTTCTTGTTGAAATAATTTAACTGTTGTTTGAAAGTTGAATTGGCAGCTAAAAGTTCTAAATATGGAACAGTCCGGGGAGCCAGTAAATACCAGTCCTTCAGCATGATACTGAAGGGCCTTATTTTTTACAAAAAATATTAAGATTTTTTAGATAGTGTAATATTTTAGTAGGGGTTTTCTAAGTAACCACTTGTCAGTAGG
>CAZGKY010000120.1:0-6743 GCA_964525625.1 uncultured Atribacterota bacterium
TTTTTATATGAGGCATCGATACTTTTTTGTTTATATTTTTGATGAGGCAATTCGAAAAATTGACAATATTTTTTCAACGTGCTAATATCAAATTTAATATAAAGATCTCTTCGGCATTACTTACCGTAATAAAAAATTATATAATAATATTTACAAAATATGAAATATTAATAAATAGAAATATATATTTTTATTATTTTTAAATATTATTTTTGTATATTCTGCAATTATTGTATATTGTAATTTTATTCAATTCTTTTTGCTTAATAATATTATATAGATCGAGCATTTTTTTATTTCAAAGGGGGTGAGAAAAAGTCTTTTGTTGTTTATAAATAAATAATAAAAAATAACCATTAAAAGTAAAGTATTGGAGGTATATAAAAATATGTTAAGAAATATTATTAAAATTACCGGCGCATTACTCGTTACAATTGTTGTTTTTTCATGTCTCTCTTTAGTTGTCCTAGGCGGACAGTATGAGTATAAATGGAGACTTCCTCAGGTTCATCCAGCTGGAAGTGATTATGATATAAGAGCTGTTGCCTTTGCAGATGAAGTAAGAGATAAAACTAATGGAAGAATTGATATAACTGTTTATTCTGGTGGTGTTTTATGTGATTGGGTAGAATGTTATGAAAGAGTTATGAGAGGAGACTTTGAAATCACATTAACTCCTATTGCTCCTACTTATGACCCTCGCTTAAATATTGCCTACTATATGCCTTACTTGTTTATTAATACTGAAGAAGCAAAGATTGCTTATCAAAGAGGTGGATGGGTATATAACATGGTACATGATTTGCTACTTGATCAGGGGATAAAAGGATTAGCATTATTTCCTGTTGGTTGGGCAGGAATTACTACTAAAGTAGAGCCAGATGGCTGGCGAGAAATGAAACCTAATAGAATGAAAATCAGGGTTATGCCATTGAAAGCAAATGAGTTAACATGGGAGAGGCTTGGCTATATAGCCTCTACCATTCCCTATGCCGAAGCTTTTAGTGCGATTGAAAGAGGAGTTGCTGATGGTCAAGCAGGTGGTCCTCCTTTCCAGGGATATCAATTTAGAGATATTCAGGGAGTCTGGATTCAGTATAATGATTATTTGGAACCCTGGTGGTTCTATATGAATCTGGATTTGTGGAATATTTTAACTGAAGAGGATCAACAGATAATATTAGATGCTGCAGAAAAGCAGGTAGCGGGGAGATGGGAAGTATTTTTGAAAGAAGATGAAGAGTATCGTCAAAAATTAGAAGAATTTGGTCTAAAGGTTATTATTCCAACTGATGATGAACTTCGTAATTTTGCTGAAGCAATTCGAAAAGATGTATGGCCGCAATTAGAGCCTCTAATGGGTAAATCACTAATTGATTATTGTCGAGAACAAGTTGGCATCCCAGTTAATTAACAGTAAAGATTAATAATAAAGATAAAAAATTTTAAATTATTTATTAATGATTCTTCTTCCAGAGATTCCGTCTCTCTGGAAGAAGAATTAAATTTGGGGTAAGATTAAATAAATGAAAATTTTACGATTTATCTGGTACGGACTTGTACATCTGCAAAGGGTATTTATGTTAATCTCAGGATGTATTATTACAGTCCTTGTTTTTATTGAAGTTGTGCTTCGTTATGTTTTAGGTTCCCCTCTTTTTGGAATAGAGGAATTAATCGTTTTAATTGCCATGTGGATGTATTTTATCGGGGCTTCATATGGAGCATATGAAAGAAGTCATATAAAAGCAGAATTTATCCATACTTGGGTAAGGTCTCCCAAACAATATATCCTGATACGTTTAATTAGTAGTAGTATTACATTTACTCTTTCCTTAATAATGATTAAATGGACCTATCCTTTTTTTATCTGGAGTATAACTAAAGGAGGGACCTCCCAAGCTCTGTTATTACCAATGTATTACTCCCAGAGTGCGGTTTTTGTTGGTGCTATTTTAATGTCTTTATATTTTTTTGCTGAATTTATAGATTATTTTTTACAAGTCGTTGACAAAAAGAACTACTTGAAATGATTTAATTAAAAGGAGACTTTTTAGTGGAAATAATTCTTGATTTATTGATATTAATTGGACTGTTGATTTTAGGTGTGCCCGTTCCTTTTTGTTTTATGGCAGCAGTATTGTATCTATTTATTCTTGGTGGCTATGATGCCATGTTTATTATGGCTACGGGATTTCATAAAATAAACTCCATGGCTATTCTTAGTGTATTGTTTTTTATTTTGATGGGTGGTCTAATGGGATCAGCTGGGATAGCTAAGCGTTTGGTGGCAATTTCGGATTCTATTTTAGGAAGAGCAAAAAGCGGGTTAGGAACTGTCTCTATTGTTAGTTGTGCAATTTTTGGAGCTATATCTGGAACCTGTACTGCTGCTGTTGCGGGTGTGGGTAGTATTATGATTCCCCGAATGGTAGAAAGAGGATATCCGCGGGGACATGCTACTGGGCTTATTGCTTGTGCTTCAGTGTTGGGTCAACTGATTCCTCCTAGTGTACCTATGATTCTTTATGCCTGGGTTACATGGCAATCGGTAGCGGCTTGTTTTTTGGCAACTGTGGTACCTGGTATACTTCTAGTAATTATTTATAGCATCATTAACTGGATGATGTGCCGGAATTTGAATATTCAAGTTACACCTCCCTTTCCTTTTAGAAAACAATTAGTGAATTTAGGTAAGTCAACGTATCAAGGTTCTTTTGCGCTATTCATGCCTGTTATTGTTTTGGGTGGAATTTATGGTGGAATTTTTACTCCTACTGAATCAGCAGGAATTGCTGTTTTATATTGCATTATTGTTGGATTTTTTATCTATCGCACCCTTAATATCAAACAACTAATTGAAACTATGGTCAATTCCATTACTACTACTGGTGTTGTGGTATTGATGGTTTTCTTTGTAATGATATTAAGTCGTCTATTTATTATGATCAATTTGCCTCAAAGATTAGTGACAACCTTGACTAGCATTACTGATAATAAATATATATTATTACTTATGGTTAATCTTTTCTTGATTATATTAGGTATGTTAATGGATGATTTCAGTGCAACATTATTAGCAGCTCCATTGTTACTTCCTTTAATGGAATCCATTGGTATTCACCCAGTTCACTTTGCTGCAATTTTAGGCACTAATTTGGGATTGGGGAATGTTACCCCACCTACTGCTCCGATATTATATTTAGCCGGAAGAGTAGGGGAGAGTAAATTTGATGAAATAATAAAACCAGCTTTAATTTTTATGTTTTTTGGAGCAATTCCAATAGTGCTCTTAACTACTTATTTCCCCTTTCTTTCTTTGGCTCTACCCCATTGGATTATGCCAAGATTAGTTAGAATAGCCCCTTTAACAATTGGCGGATATTAATTGACTACAATAGATTAATTAATAAATTGAATAAAAAATTTTCTAAAATGAGAGGTGATTAATTTTGAATGAAAAAGACAAATATGATAAGGCACAAAAAATAATTGATAGAGATAAAAAGGTTATTTCTCCCGCCTCTCGTATGCCCTATTACCCTTTTGTAATTAGAAAAGGAGAAGGAGCATTAATGGAAGATGTTAATGGCAATAAATATATTGATTTTCTTACTAGTGCAGCTGCTTTAAATACAGGACATTGCCATCCAAAAGTAGTTAATGCTATAAAAAAACAAGCCAGTAAATTTTTAAATTATACTTCTGCTTATATGTATTACGAAAATATGGTTGAATTAGCAGAGGAGTTAATCAGAATTACTCCTGGTTCTTTTGCTAAAAAAGTATCTTTTGGTCTCACTGGCTCTGATGCTAATGATGGTGCAATTAAACTTGCTAGAATTTTTACTAATAGAAAAAAGATTATAGCTTTTCTGCGTTCTTATCATGGTAGCACTTATGGAGCTCTAAGTTTATCAGCAATTAGTTTGAATATGCGAAGAAAATTGGGACCATGTTTACCAGAAATTTATCATATTCCTTTTCCAGATTGTTATCGTTGCTCTTTCAACCAGAAATTTCCTGATTGTAATTTAGCCTGTCTGGAATATTTTAAAATGCTTATGGAAAACCTTATTCCACCAGAAGAAATTGCAGCTATTATTATAGAACCTATTCAAGGTGATGCTGGAATTATTATCCCTCCGGAATCATATCTACCTGCTTTAAAGAAAATATGTGAAAAATATGGAATATTGTTTATTGCTGAAGAAGTACAAACTGGTTTCGGAAGGAGTGGCAAGTGGTTTGCTATTGAGCATTGGAATGTAGAACCAGATATTATTTTATTAGGCAAAGGCATTGCTTCTGGTATGCCGTTAAGTGCGATTGTGGCAAGAAAGGAAATTATGGATTCTTGGGAAGCACCAGCCCATCTCTTTACTATGGGAGCTAATCCTGTAAGTTGTGCAGCAGGATTAGCAACCATTAAGGTAATAAATGAAGAAAATCTTATTGAGAGAGCACAAGAAATGGGGAATTATATTTTAGAAAAATGTAAGGAATTAAAAAGGGAACACGAAATAATTGGAGATGTCAGAGGGAAAGGGCTCCTGATTGGAATAGATTTAGTTAAAGATAGAAAAACAAAAATTAGAGCCTCAGTAGAAGCAGCTAAGATTATTTGGCAATGCTGGAAAAAGGGTCTAATACTTACTTTTTTCAGTCAATCAGTTTTAAGAATTGCTCCGCCATTGATTATTAATAAAGACCAAGTTGATCAAGCAATAGATATTATTGATCAATCAATCAAAGAAGTTAGTCAAGGTTTGGTTTCTGATGAGATACTTGATGTAATTAAAGGTTGGTAGATTATTTTGATAAGTTTAACATTAATGTTTTAGATTCTTATTAACTTTTTAGTCAAATTTTTTGGAGTTAATCAAAATAGAAAATATGAATATTATTAACAATAAAATTATTACTGATTTAAAAAGGGCAAGAGAAATATTACATAAGGGAAAGTATTCTTTTGTGTTAATAAGGGAGGGTGAATTAATCAAATCATCCTATAAAAGAGGTGTTCTTCCTTTATTGGAGATTATTATGGAAGATGAAAAAGTTTTAGATAGGGCAATTATTGCTGATAAAGTGATTGGCCGAGCTGCAGCTCTATTAGTCATTAACTATAAAGTAAAAGCACTTTATGCTGATACAATTAGTCAAAGAGCTACAGAAATATTGGATAATTTTTCAATTTTTTATCAGTTTGGACAATGTGTTCCTTATATTCAAAATCGAGACCAAAATGATCAATGTCCTTTAGAAAAGTTAACTTGTGATATTGATAACCCAAGTTTAGCCTTTGAACAAATTTTACATTTTTATCAACAGGTATTAAAAATAAATATTTAAATTCTTTCTATTTCTTATAAAATTATATTGTAACAAGAAATAGATTTTTAATAATCAATTCATACCCAATAAAGCAATATTGTCTAAGCACTATAAAATTGGAATTTTTGCTATACTAAGCATTAGAATACCAGATACAACAATAATACAGGTATCCTCAAGGGGAACGATTATTCTGGAATATTATGAGTATTGTTAATACTATGTTACTTAAGGATGCTTTAAACATAAAATATAAATTAGTATAGCATAACTTTTGTGGGAGAATACCAGTATGAGATTGCCATACACTGCTGGCGCAGTGTTCGCAATGACATTGAAGTTTATTGCATTAGTATATAGTATGTAGTATATAGTTTATGTGGGAGTAATTGAGAGCAGTATGATTTATAGTTGATAGTTTTTAGTTTATAGTGCATAGTGAAATATTTTTTGGGTATAATTGTGGGCTATAATTCACACACCACGAAATATTATATACTAACGACTAAATACTAAACTAGCGACTAACAAAGTTATACGATATACATTATACTGATATACTGTTATAATTATATGAAGCAATTAAGGAATTGAAATGACTCGGTTGACTTTTTTAGGCACCAGAGCAGAAGTTGAAGAAAAAACTGAAGCACATTTTTATCATTCTTCTTTATTACTACAAGTCTTAAAACCTTATCCCTTTCGTCTTCTTATCGATTATGGTCGTATTCATGCTTTTGATCTAAGTATTCTAAAGCCTGATGCCCTACTTATTACTCATGCTCATCCTGACCATTATCTCTGGACATTGGAAGAAGTAAATTCGGCTGTTCCAGTATATCTGACTCAGGAAACACTTAATTATGGTTCCTTTCTCCCTGTTAATCCCCAATTAATTATCCCTTATCAAATAATTTCTTTAGGCCCCTTAGAGATATTACCGTATCGAGTGATTCATTCTATTCGTTGTCCTACAGTGGGATTTAAGATATGGCTACCAAATGATAAAATCTTAGTGTATAATCCAGATTTAGTAGATATAATTGCCAAAGAGAATATTTTACCGAAAGTTGATTATTATCTTGGTGATGGTTCAACTGTAAAAAGTAACTTGATAAGAAGAAAAGGCGAAATACTCCTCGGACACACCAGAATACCGACTCAGATTAACTGGTGTAAAAAGTTTGGAATCAAAAACATAATTTTTACACATATTGGCCAAGATACCATGAAGAGGGAAAATGATTTGGTCAAATCTTATCCAGAAATTATATTAGCCTATGATCTGATGAAAATGACTATTTCGTAGAGATGGTCTTGTACTGAAAAACATTACTTTGATTATCCTAATCAGCAATAATTATTTGTGGAGTATACCATGGAATTAAGAAAAGTTACGGAAAATA
>CAZGKY010000121.1:0-6436 GCA_964525625.1 uncultured Atribacterota bacterium
AAATTATGTGATGGTGATGAAGTAAAGATTTTTTCTTTGATATGTGGGGGGTAAAATAGCTATAATTTTATCCTCTTTATTTTTGTGATAATATTTATTTTTCTGCATGTACTGAGTATAATTATAATTTGAAAATTTTATAGTATTTCCTGGACAATGTACATATTAAATTTGACTTTTTAAAATTTATTGATAAAATGTTAATAACAACTGAATATGGTTTGCCTCACTTTTTATCTGAAGTGAGGTAGAGGCGCGAACGATCAAGAGTACTGATAGGTAGCCTGAGCAGTGATGAACTATCAGAAAAGGGATCTTCGCCGAAGTCTGGAGCCGATGCTCTAAGCCCCAGGCTGGGACTATGGTTAACAACCATAGCACTGTCACCTAAGAAAACTCCCGTTCTTAGGTGGTGCGCTATCTCATCGAGGAGAGATAAAAGGGAGGTAAAAAGAACGTTTGCTATTTTCCAAGGGCAATCGATGAGCCTGGCGCTTATGGATTGCCCTTTATTATTTATATTTAATAGATAAGATAAATTCAAAAGCAAGAATCATAATTTTCATAAGATATAACAGAAAGGGGGGAATAATAATTATTAAAATATCAAGAACAGAGTATTGACATATTGTTAGTTTTTAGTAAAGAAATTAAAAAGTGAAAAAAGGAGTGTTTTAAAGTAATGATAAAAAAGAATAGTACAAATCGATATATTATAGTATTTATTTCTGTGCTTGTTATTCTCTCATTCTTATCAGTTCTGGGTTGGGCAAATGAGGAAAATGGCTCCGGTACTTATGGAGTATGGTCTTTAGTTCCACCTATTCTGGCTATTATTCTTTGCATTATTTTAAAGGAAGCATTAATTTCATTAATTACGGCTGTTTTAGTGGGTGCCACAATTTTACATAATGGCAATTTATGGACCGGGTTGGAAAAGACTGCCAATTTACTGGTTACTCAAGTAGCTGATTCCTGGAATGCCAGTATTATCCTGTTTTTCTTTTTAGTAGGTGGCTTAATGGGAATGATATTTTATTCTGGTGGTGGACAGGCATTTTTAGAATCAATTAGTAAGAAAGCTCACAATTCTAAAATGGCACAACTCTTCTCTTGGCTGGGTGGTATTGTTATCTTTATCGATGATTATGCCAATTCCGCCTTCATTGGGAATCTGTTCCGTCCTCTCTCTGATAAATATTATATTTCCCGAGAGAAGCTATCCTATATTGTTGATTCAACTGCTGCTCCTGTTTCTTCCATATTTTTAATTTCGACCTGGATAGGTTATCAAGTTGGTCTAATTGGCGATTCTCTTCCCGAAGGAGTTAGCCTCTCCCCCTATTATTTATGGTTAAGGAGTATCCCTTATAGTTTTTATTCCATTTTAGCCATTATTATGGTGGGGATTATAGCTTATACGGGCAGAGATTTTGGACCGATGCTGAAAGCGGAATATAGAGCTAGAACAAAACATGAACTATGGGCTGCAGGTGCCAGACCATTAGCGGGAACATCAGAGTTAAAGATAGCTAATAATGCTTCAACAAAACCAATAAATCTATGGTTGCCTATTATATTACTGGTATTATTATCCTTCTATTTTATGTGGGTGAGTGGTGGTGGTAGTGAAGCTGAATCATTTTCCCAGGCAATTTCTGATGCAGATGCTATGTTTTCCATATTGCTGGCTACCCTGATTGCTTTTTTTGTAGCCCTGGTTATGTATATAGTGCAAAAAATTGCCAGAGTGGCTGAGATAATGGATTCTTTTCTCAATGGTGCCAAGATGATGGTCTATGCTACCTTAATTCTAATTTCGGCCTGGTCTATTAAAGGTGTATGTGATGAACTGGGTACGGCACCTTATATTGTCAATGCTCTGGAAGGAGTTCTATCACCAATAATGTTGCCAGTTTTAACTTTTATTATTTCTGCTTTTATTGCTCTGTGTACCGGTACTTCCTGGGGTACTATGGGGATTGTGGTTCCTATTGTAATTCCGTTAGGAGTGAGTGTTGGTGCACCTCTTCCCATTGTTATTTCCAGTGTCTTAACAGGGGCGGTAATGGGTGATCATTGTAGTCCTATTTCAGATACTACGGTTATGTCTTCCACCTTTGCTGGATCAGACCACATTGACCATGTTAGAACCCAGTTTCCCTATGCCCTGACTGTAGCCTTGATGACTGTAATTTGTTATCTCTTGGCAGGAATGGGAATTCCAGTTATTATTGTTTTGCTTATTGGGATTATATTACTCTATCTGTTAATATTTATTTTTTCTTCTTTATCAGCAAAACAGTTGGGTATAACCTTGCCCTTAGACAATAGCGGAAATAAAGAATAGTTCCAGCATTTTATTTAACCATAAAAAACCACCTGCTAAGAAGATGGTAATGGTTAAATAAAATGGTTTTACCATAAAAAGATGAAAATAGGCCCGATGATAATATTACACTTGAAGCCCCAGGTGGTAAATACTATTGCTTAAGAAAGATTAGGGTTATAAGGTATAACTAAAAAATCAAAAGAAAAAGAGCAAAAAAGTTAAACCCCTTTTAGGGGTTCTTAAAGCCACCCGCTATGCGGGTGAGAAATTTGCTATATTTTTAGGCAATCCATCTCATTTTTTACTCCCTAGTATAAAAAAGAGTGGGTTGCCTTTTTCTTTAGATTAAATTGAAATATTTATTCTCTTTTCTTAGAATTAGATAGGAAAGAAATTGATTTATTAGGTAGAAAATAATAAAATTAGAATAAATATTCAAGGAGTGATTATTTTTGAAAAAGCAAAATGTAATAATTATGGGGGCTGCCGGTAGAGATTTTCATAATTTTAATGTTTTTTTTCGAAATAAAGAAGATTTTCAAGTAATAGCTTTCACTGCTACCCAAATTCCTCAAATTGCTGGCCGAAAATATCCAGCTCAACTAAGTGGTCCACTTTATCCAGATGGCATACCAATTTTTCCAGAGGAAGATTTGCCAGAGTTAATTACCAAATATCATATTAATCAGGTTATTTTAGCCTATAGTGATTTACCACACCAATATGTAATGGAAAGGGCCTCCCTGGTGTTAGCAAAAGGGGCTGATTTTAGGTTGATGGGTCCTCAAAACACCATGCTACAAGCCAAGGTAACCGTAGTTTCTGTCTGTGCTGTGCGTACTGGTTGTGGAAAAAGTCAGACTACCCGTAAAGTAACCAGAATACTGAAAGAACTGGGAAAAAAGTTAGTGGTTATCAGACATCCCATGCCTTATGGGGATTTAAATAAACAGATCTGGCAACGTTTTGCAACTTATGCCGATTTAGATAGGTATCAATGTACTATAGAAGAGCGGGAAGAATATGAACCTCATATTGATCTGGGTAACATTGTTTATGCAGGAGTGGATTATGGTGAAATTCTAACTAGAGCTGAGCAGGAGGCAGAAGTAATCGTCTGGGATGGGGGCAATAATGATATACCTTTTTATAAATCAGATCTACATATTGTAGTAACTGATCCTCACCGGGCGGGACATGAAACTACCTATTATCCTGGTGCCGTTAATTTAAGGATGGCAGATGTGGTGGTGATTAATAAGATTGATACAGCAATGCCAGAAAAAATTGCATTATTAAGAACTAATATTAATAATTTAGCACCTGAGGCAATAATAGTTGAGGCAGCATCTCCTATTAAGGTTGAATATGCGGAGCTAATTAGAGGTAAAAGAGTAATCGTTGTGGAAGATGGACCTACCCTGACTCATGGGGAGATGCCTTATGGTGCCGGGATTGTAGCAGCGCAGAAATATGGTGCTAAAGAAATAATTGATCCCAGACCATTTGCTGTTGGCAGTATAAAAGATACATATCAGAACTACCCACTTATAGGAAAGTTATTGCCAGCAATGGGTTATGGGAAAGAACAGATAAAAGAATTGGAAGCTACTATTAATAATTGTGCTGCTGAACTGGTAATCATAGGAACTCCTGTTGATCTAAGTAGAATAATGAACATTAACAAAAATTATGTTAGAGTTAGATATGAATTGCAAGAGATTGGTAGCCCTGATTTAAAAGAAATTCTAGAGCAAAAATTATCATTGCTCATAAAATAATTAATAATAGTAAATATCTTAAATAAAGGAGGCTTTTAATGCTTGATAGCCAAACAATAATATCATTTTCCTATCAGCCAGCAAAAGTAAACCGGGGTTATACCGATAGAGTTCTTTATCTCAATTTATCTAAAAAGGAAATCAAAATAAAAGAAGTCCCCCCAAAGATTAAAGAAGTTTTAACCGGTGGTCGAGGTTATGGCTTATGGTTTCTCTGGTGGGCAGTTAAACCAGAAACAAAGTGGAATGATCCAGAAAATGAGTTAATATTTTGTACTGGTCCCTTATGTGGAATCACTCAATATTCAGGTTGCGGGAAGAGTCATGTAGTTAGCCTTTCTCCAGAGACAGGTAGTGCCAATGATAATAACGCTGGCGGTTATTTTGCTCCCTATCTTAAATTTTCTGGTTGGGATGCACTGGAGATACAGGGAAAAGCCGAACAGGATATTATTATTTTTATTGATGGGAACAAGGGTGAAGTAGTAGTAGAAACCTATCCTGATGAGGATAAAAATTCCTATTTATTAGTAGAAAAATTAACTGAGCATTTTGCTGAAGATGAACAGGATAAAGCCAATATAAGCATTGTCTCTGCAGGTCAGGGTGCTGAGAATTCTTTGTTGGGAATGCTAAATTTTAGCTGGTATGATCGGAAAAGGGGTAAAGTTCGTTACAAACAGGGTGCTCGGGGTGGAACAGGGACTATCTTTAGAGATAAAAAGATAGTAGCAGTTATTATTAAATATAAAGGTATTACTAGTGTTAGTAATAATCCAGCCTATCCAGAACTATTAAAGAAAGCTGGTCAACGTATTACTCAAGAGATTCTTTCTCTGGATGATATGCAAAATGGAATGCGACAAACAGGCACGGTGAATCTAATTGATCATATGAATACCCATGATTGTCTACCGGTACATAATTTTCAATTTGGCTCACATCACCAGGCACAAAATATTTATAATCAAGTCTGGAAGAGACGTTTTACTCAACAGCAACCAGGTGATTCTTGCTGGATTGGTTGTAGTTTACGCTGTTCTCATGCCGTTGATAGCTTTGTATTAAAAACTGGCCCCTTAAAGGGCAAAGAAGTTACAGTAGATGGTCCAGAATATGAAACAGCGGCAGGATTTGGAGGTAATTGTGGGTGCTTCGATCCTGATATTATTCTGGAGGCTAATTTTTATTGTGATCATTATGGAATTGATACTATTGGGTTGAGTACCACTATAGCTTTCTTAATGGAATGTTACGAAAGAGGGATCCTTAATAAAGAAAAAACCGGGGGATTAGATTTGAGATTTGGTAATGGAGAAGCTCTATTAGAATTGATTCATCTAATTGCCCGAGGAGAGGAGTTTGGAAAGATTGCCGGACAGGGAGTACGCCGGTGTAAAAGATATTTGGTGGAAAATTTTCAAGCTGATCCAGACTTTTTGGAAGATATCGGTATGGAATGCAAAGGAATGGAATTTTCTGAATATGTAACTAAAGAATCTCTTGCTCAACAGGGTGGATACGGAATAGCTAATAAAGGACCCCAGCATGATGAATCCTGGTTAATCTTTATGGATCAAGTAAATAATCAAATACCAACCTTTGAAGATAAAGCTGAAGCATTATATTATTTTCCTCTATTCAGAACCTGGTTTTCTTTGGTGGGATTATGTAAACTTCCCTGGAATGATATTGAGCCAGCTGATAATAAACAAAAATATTCAGGTATTATTGCTGCTAAAATACCTGAACACGTGGAAAATTATTGCTGGCTATTTGAAGGAGTGACCGGTAAAAAAATAACTGCTCAAGATATAATAAGTCAATCTGAAGCGGTACATAATTTCCAGAGACTATTTAATCTTAAGATGGGTTTTGGTACCAGAAAATATGATGCCATTCCCTATCGAGCCATGGGTCCGGTGACCGAAGAAGAATATCACTCACGAGAGAATTTTTATGATAAGCAATTACAAGGAGAAGTAGGATACAACATAGAGGGTAAAACGACACAAGAAAAGATAGAAGTATTAAGAAGATATAGGGAAAAGCAATATCAATTATTATGCGATGCAGTATATCAAAGAAGAGGCTGGGATAAAAATGGCGTTCCTAGCTTAGAAACGATCAAAAGATTGAAAATTGATTTTCCTGAAGTATGTTCAGTTTGGCAAAGCTATAATAATAAGAAGTAAATTAAGTTATTAGAGAATAATAGTAAAAAAGTCTGTTTATGAGAAAAGGCAGGGTTTCTTGCCTTTTCTCGTTTTATTTTTATTACAAGTAGTAGTCTTATTAAAATATTAAAACCATCTTGTACTCA
>CAZGKY010000122.1:0-6434 GCA_964525625.1 uncultured Atribacterota bacterium
ATAGGAAGGGTTATACCAGTAATATCAACCTCTTGAAAGGCATCATTACCAACCATAGCTGTGGGTACTTGCCCTGTTAAGGCAATTATTGGAATAGAATCCATATGAGCATTAGCCAGACCAGTCACCAGATTAGTTGCTCCAGGACCGGAAGTAACAATACATACTCCTACCTTCCCCGTTGCTCGAGCATACCCATCTGCCGCATGAACTGCACCCTGTTCATGTCTGGTCAGAATATTCTGAAAAGGAAGCTGTTTATATTTACCAAAGGTATCAAATAAAGGCATAATTGCTGCACCTGGAATGCCAAAAATTACCTTTACCTTTTCTTGTTTTAAACATTCCACAATAATCTCAGTTCCAGTCAATTCCATTATCTTCACCCCATTTCTTTACTTTCAATAAATTTCTTTCTTATCAATCAAGTAAATTATACTTTCTTATTTAGGACCTTCTTTAAAATAATTATTTAATATTCAGAATATTAATAATAAAAAATCTTGCCAATAGTCTTACTTCCTGAAAATAATAAAAGTCGCCCCCGAACCAAGCAGGCTCTATAGGGACGACTTTCTCGTGTTACCACCCTATTTCGATAGAACAATATCTCTTCTATCCTCATTTAGGGAAAGGAGAGTGCAATTCTCTCTGCTCTTTTCTTTTCTATTCTGATTTATTTAGTAGAAGTGAGTTTCAGCAATATTTACTGCCCTATTCACACCAGTACCGGGCTCTCTTTAGTAAATCATTACCTACTGGCTTCTGTTATTAGACAATTTTTGACATTTTACTAATATATTTCAATCCTGTCAAATAATTTTCACAAATTTTTTACAAAAAATGCTGAAAAGAATTAAATTTTGTTAAGTTGCTTTTTTATAATGATCGCTGGAAATTGGATTCATAATATTAATTTAAGGTAATATTATCTTATCAACTTATACTATCAAGGACTTTGAACTTTCTAATGGGTAAGAAGGCATGAACCTGACTTTTATATCTTATATATTCTTCTTGAAACTTTTCCTGTAGAAAATTATTTTCCTTTACTGCTGCTATTATTAAAAATAGTTTGATGAAAATTATAAATATGATGATAGCAACTGAAATAAAAAGAGAAAAGGGATTATTCTTAATAGCAATGATAATCCCACCAAGAATAAATAGACAGATGCCAGTATATATAGGATGTCTGATAAATCCATATATTCCTTTGGTAATAATCGTGGTAGAAGCAAGAATATGTCCGGCCCAGGTATGATATTTTCCTAAATCTATCTTAGCCTTTACCACCAGGAAAGCTCCACTTAAGGTACAAAAAAGTCCAATATAATTATGCAGAAAGATATTTTTCATATTTAATAGGACATACATATAAATAAACATAGGAACTAAATAAAATACTTTTAAAGTAGAAATTAATTTTAAATTTACCAGAGGTAACATTCCTTTTTTATTTCGAAAATCAGAAATATAGAAAGAAAACACCAATAAACAGACTAAGGCAATAATTTGAAATATCTTTAAACTCATTATGTTCCCCTATATGTTTAGTTTGGTCAGTTCAATTATTATCTATTTTTTTTGTTTAATACTATTATGAACATAAATAACTCAACCAGCACCCTTTATTCATACCAAAAAAAGAATTCATTTAACTCTTTCTTGATGCTACGATAGGTATTAAGCTTGGCCTCGGGGTCAGGATAGCCCATAGCAATACAAATAACTAATTTCTTTTCTTTAGAAATATTTAAAAACTCTTTAATTTCAGCAGCATATTCTGTTACTGATGCCTGGACACAACTTTCCATACCCTGGCTATGAGCTGCTAAAATAAGATTTTGAGTAAACAAACCCATATCAAATAGTGACCAACTTCCTAAAGAACCATCCATGAAGAGAAAAACAGCGCAAGGGGCATTATAAAACTTAAAATTCATCAATCTAAGAGCTTCTCTCTTAACTTTATCGTCTCTCTCTATTCCCAGGGTGCCTAACCTCCGGGCTCCATGTTCCCTGGTTCGTTTTTCCATCTCATAAGGCCATCCTTCCGGTAAAGGAAAATCAGGGCTGGTGGGGGCATGATTTTGTGCTAAGTTAAATAGCTTTCTACCAAGTTCTTCTTTTTTTTCACCGCTTACTACCAACATTTCCCAGGGCTGAGTATTGGTATAGGAAGGACAATTTCTGGCCGCATCTACTATCTTTTCCATAATACTTCTGGAAATAGGTTCTGGTAAAAAAGCACGAATACTCTTTCTTGACTTAATATTTTCATAAGCATCCATTTTATAATCTCCTAACCAAAATAAATTAATTATAATTAATAATTTATAACTCGATCATTTATGGTGAAAAGTATAACAATCTTTTACTTATTAAGTCAACCTGTCAAGAGAGTCTAATTTTTAATCTAGGAGGTTTCTTTCCTATGATAAAAAAATCTATGAATAGCTTTGCAAAATTAAATAGTTCAAAACATTTTTATCTTCTAAGTTGTAATTTATGGTTTTAATCTCGTCCCAAGAAAATTTACCAGAGCCACCAATGAGGTTGAAATAACAATCATAATTATTCCCAGAGCCGATAGCCTGCCCCAGAGACCATCTCCAGCAAAGCGAAGAATCTGAACAGCCAGAACCTCACTTCCCGGACGGGAAAGAACTACTGACAGAGATAATTCTCGCAAGAACATAGTTGCCATTAAAATCCATCCTGAAACTATTCCTGGCAGAAGTAAGGGAATGACTATTCTTCTCATAGTAGTTACAGACCTGGCTCCACAGACTCTTGATGACTCCTCCAGGTGTTTATGTATTTGAATAAAGGCACTACTTAGAGGGCGAATACCATAAGGTAAATAGGTAGCAATATATCCAATCAGTAAAGCCCAGATAGTAGCATATAGAGGAGTACGAACAAAAAACCACATAAACCCAACACTAATTACGATACCCGGGAAGGAAAAAGATAAAAAACTTAAAGATTCTAAAATACCTGACATCTTTGTTTTAATTCTAACAATAGTATAGGCCACAAATATAGATAATATTACTCCCAGGGTAGCACCGAAAATACCTAAAAACAGACTATTTTTCAACGATAAAATTGAAATAGGATCTTTGATCACTGCTTGCCAGTGTCTTAAACTCATCATAGAGAAAGCCCTGATACTGGGCACCATAGTATAAGGTGTTAAAGAGGTATAAATCAAAACTAAAACAGGTAGTACTATCAGGATGAATAATAGTAAACCTAAAACAAAGAATAAAGGAATTTTTGCTTTTTTCAGCGCAATGACTGTAGGGCGATAACCACGACTGGAAATTGTAACATATTTCTCGCTTTCTGAGGTTAAATATCTGTAAAGTAAAATTAGCAGGATAGAAGTTACCAGAACACTCATACCTATAGCAGCAGCTTTGCCATAATCAACAGCAAAACCAACTGAAACAGTTTGGTAAATATGGGTAGCCAGTACATATATTCGACCAGGCATACCTATAACCGATGGTACAGCAAAAGAAGCCATACCACGGACAACACACAGGATAAAGGCAGCTAATATTGCTGGTCTTAACACGGGTAACGTTATTCTAAGCATAGTCTTAATGGTGTTTGCCCCAAAGACTCGGGAAGATTCTTCCAAATTTACATCAAAAGAGGCCATAGCTGGAGCAATGATAAGATAGGCAATAGGCATATCTAATAATCCCTCCACCAGAATCATACCCCATAGAGTATAAATATTGAAAGGGGAATTTTCTAAACCAAAGACCTGTTTCAGAATTAAATTAAAAATACCATTAGATGGATTAAGCAATATTACCCAGCTAACTGAAAAAAGAATATGGGGAATCATCATAGGAGTTATGGAAATCACTCTAAATAAGAATTTACCTGGAATATCTGTTCTATTATTTAAATAGGCTAAAAAGAGAGAAAGGAGAGTGGCAGCTAAAGAGGAACCAAGAACGAATATTACTGTATTTATAATAATTCGTGAAAAATCAGGATCAGAATAGGCGGTAATATATTTTTCCCAAGTAAAAGTTCCAAAAGCACCTAATCCCTTGGAAAAACTTCCCAAAATAAGCATTACCACGGGACATCCAGTTAAAAAACCAACTATTATAACTAAAATAAATGTTAAGCGGGAACTTTTATTCATTCTGTTACTCCCTTCAATCAGAAACCAAAAGACAATGTTCAGCATCTACCACGAAATCTACGGAATCACCCTTCTGCAAAGGGCTTTCTGATTCCATTTTTATCATCAAACGTTCCTTGCCAATACTTATCTCTCCTTCATAAGCATCTCCAATAAAGATTAAATTCTCTATCTGTCCCCTGATAATGTTTTGATCTTCAGCTACTTCACCTTCCTTTAGATATATAAATTCTGGTCTAATACAAAGGATTACCTTGCTTCCTTCCGGAAAATCTCTTTTTTGGCAGATAAAAGTACCAAGACCTGAATCAACAATAGTCTTATCTACCTGCTGTGACTTGACTACAGCCTTAATAAGATTGGCTCTACCAATGAAATCAGCAACAAATTGGTGAGTAGCATTAAAATAAATCTGCCGGGGAGAGCCAATCTCAACAATACATCCAGAATTCATAACTGCAATAACATCAGAAAGAGCTAATGCTTCAATTTGATCATGGGTAACGTATACTGCAGTAATTTTTAGCTCACTTAGGAAATTTCTTAGCTCTTTTCTGGTCTCTTCTCTCAATTTGGCATCCAGATTACTTAAAGGCTCATCAAAGAGAATAACCCTGGGTTCCGCTATTAAGGCTCTGGCTAAGGCAACTCTCTGTTGTTGACCTCCCGATATATTTGTTGCCAGTCTTTTTTCAAAACCTTCCAGCTTAACAAAGCGCAAAGTTTTTTCCACTCTTTTACGTATCTCCTCCTTAGGAATGTTCTTAATCTGCAGTGGATAGGCAACATTATCATATACATTCATATGAGGCCAAATAGCATATGTTTGAAAAACCATAGCTAAACCCCTTTTTTCAGTAGGCACGTTTATTCCTTTTTTACTACACCACACTGGCTCTTCGCCAATGATAATCTCACCGGAATCTGGGGTTTCCAAACCCACAATACAACGCAGCAGCGTGGTCTTACCGCAACCACTGGGACCTAAAAGAGTGAAAATCTGATTACCAGGAATGGTAAGATTAATATTATCAAGTGCCTTAATGGTCTTGCCATCTGTATAGTAATATTTACTTAACTCTTTAATCCGTATTTCCATGGTTATCCTCCTTTATCCTGGCGCTCATCGCTGCAATCAATTCATGGCAAATATCTTCTTAAATTCATTGCCCCACTGTTGAATTTCTTCATCAGAAAGTTCTCTAATAGCAATTACTTCTGCTTTATCCATTCCCTCAATTGGTGGGAAGACCCCTGGAGCTAAAACATACTCACCCACATCTATTGCTAAAATAGACATAGCTTCTTCAGAAAGCCAGTAATCCAGAAAAATTTTGGCACCATCTGGATTGGGAGCAGAAGAGGTTACAGCAATAGCTCGAGCAGTACCCATCAAAGGTTGCTCAACTTGTGCCCAATCTAAAGGTGCTGGTGCTTTAGTAATAATATATTTAGGCATGGAAATGGCTATTAATTTTTCTCCACTCTCTACCGGTGCTGGTGTAGGTCCAAAGGAAGCGACGAACATAGGTTTATTAGCGGCTAATCCTGTTACAAAATCCATCCATTCTTCCTCTGAACTAAAAACATTTTCTTTTAGACCTATTAGCCAGGAAATGGTAGTGGCATGTAAGGCAGGATTGGCCATAACAATTTTATCTTTCCATTTAGGATCAGTAAGGTCTTCATAGCGTTTCGGCACATCCTCTGGTTTCACCAATTCTTTATTATAAATAAGTGCTACATATTCTATTCCAAAAAGCTGGATTCCATCTTTACGGGTCCATTCCGGATAGGCTTCCGCAATTGGGGAAATATAGGAAAAAATAACACCTCTTTCCTTTAATATCTCTAAAACAGGTAGTGGTGCCTGGATTACATCGGCCTGTAGTTTGCCTACTTCAAACTCAGTTAGCACAGTAGCTAAAAATTTATCAGTAGAAATACGGGTATACTCACCTTTGATACCAGTTTTTGCCTCAAAAGCCTCCATAATTGGTTCAATTGCTGTGATATTGGCATAAAAGGATATCTTTGATGCTCCTGCAGTCATTACTCCTAAGAGTAATACTAAAAAAATGATACTTATGGTTAATTTTATTCCCTTCATTATTGAATTTATCTCCTCTCTTATTGTTTAGTAAAAATTTTTCCAGCAATAAATTTCCTATTGAAAATATTTCTAACACAACTTTCCTCTATCACCTCCTATCTCTTTCTTTGAAAGTTTTTCTCTATTTATCTCCGTTATTCTTAG
>CAZGKY010000123.1:0-6370 GCA_964525625.1 uncultured Atribacterota bacterium
GTACGGTGGTGTGAGAGGACGGTAGATGAATTAATCATCTACCTCCTACTCGATTAACAGTCTTGATTTAATATCTATCACTGAATTAGTATGTTTGATATACTAAAAGAGCCATTTCAGGGAAAAATAAATACCTTCTGAGGGTTTCAATATCCCTAATCTGGAATCAGCATCTCCTAAAATAAAGATATAAGATAAGGAGGCAGACACATTTTTACTTACCTGATAATCTAAACCCAGGACATTACCCATACTTAGATCTTTTAAACTTAAAACCCCTATATAATAAGGACTGAAATCAGAATTTTCTATCTCTTTATCAGCATTAAGATAGAGATATGGTGAACATTGGTTTTCTATTTCCATAGGAAGACCGTAAATAATTCCACCATTTAAGTACAGATTAGCCTCAGTGGTATAATCTGCACTTAATATTGCTTTCAGATAGGGTTTTTCCAGAATCTTTTCACCTTGGAAGTGCCACGTTTCAGGAATAATGTAAGCCAAATCCCCCCTTAAGGTAGCCCCTTGGATACCCGGGAAATTACCCTGAAATTCTAATCCCAATACCTGTTGGGCGGGATAACCTAAGGTTACCTTCATAATATTTTCAGAAGGATGTATATCCAGTTCTAAATTTGCTGGGAAAGGATCCCTATAATATCCTCGATAATAGCTTATACCTATATCAAAGGAGGGGAAAGTATGATTTAATTGTACTCCCCAGATTAAATCTTTGACTGCTTGATAGGACAGTTCTACCTGGTCTATTGGAATTCCTTGTTGCTGATAGATAGTACCAAATTTAGCTAAATAGCTATCCTTTAAATATTGATCAGGGTAAGGAGTAGTATTCAATGAAGGCAATAAGGCTGCCTGGATGTTAGTTAAATCATCTATATAATAAGTAGCGTTTAAACCAAGTGTTCCTAATTTTTCTTGATTGTTAGTTAAAGACAGATTGGGTGGCATGGGATTAAAATTATCTAGGGGGCTAAAAAAGTCGGCAGCTCCCCATCTAGTGATAATTTTTCCTATTTTAAGATCTAAATTATCCAAAACATCATAAGCATTGAGATAAAGCTCATTGGGTCCAATTACCAGTGGCCTGGAATATTCTTTATTGCTGGATCGAATTACCAGATCTCCCTGTAAAAATAGATCATGGGTAATTTCTTGACAATAGTCTATTGTGAGAGTAATAGTATGATTCATCTTTTGTTGTAGGAAAGAATAAGAACCTTGATATAGTAATTTTTGTGATGAGGTAAAGGCTAAAGTAATAGGGATGCAAATAAGGACAGATAATATTATTACTAAAAGACCTGTGAGAAAATTTATTATATTTATGCTCTTCATAAAAAATCTCCTCTAATATCTCTTCTAATCATAATTTTGGTTTTTGTATAGTACGAATAGAAAAAAAGTCAGCAGATAATTACAGATCATATTCAATTTCCTTAATATTCATAATGGTTTTATGGTTTTCCAACATATTGGTCAATTCAATTTTTATTGGTGTAATTTTATCTTTTTCATCTAATTTAACTTCTTTAATCTCCAGTGTTTTGGTGTGTTTCCCTTCTAAATTATAAAATTCAACCTTTTCCAGATAGAATTGTTTCTTATGGACATAAATTACAAATTTACTATAGGATATCTCTTCACCGGTAGGAATTACTTCTATTACGAATTGCCTTTCAGTCTCTTCCTTGAGCTCTTTTTTATAGTCTTCCTTTTGATAATCCATACTGAGGTCTTCATAGGAAAAGTCGGTTCCCATAAAATTTTCTTGCTTAGAAGAACCAGCAATTCTTCTCGGTTTTTGATAGGCAGGCATAAAGAGGTAAATTTTATCACCATTGTCGATGCTTAATAGGGTAACCCCTTCGACATTTTTTGGTGCTAAAAAGCGCATTACTATGCTTATTTTGTCCTCTTCTTCTTTTTCAAACATCAGAAGTTCTCTTTTTTCTACCTTGTCATTTTTATCAATCAGAATCATCTCAGCCTGGGTTTTACTATTTTGATACTCAACCCGTTTTTCTTTGACCCTATCCATTATTTCATCGACCGTGAGCTGCTCAATAGAAAATATTTTGCAATTTAGACTAAAAATTAGAACAAACAAAAATAAAATAAGGATGATTATTTTATTATGATTCATTTTCCATCCTCCTCAATTTAAGTATTATTTATAAATAATACCAGAATTTTTTATTTTATCTAAGAAATTAATTTCTTAGATTATTTTTAGACAGCTTGGCAGTATTTAGATGTAAAAGCAGAGGCAACAAAAGAAGGGTATAGACTACACTAATTAACATTAAGCTGCCTATTAATCGAGAAAATTCAGAAATCATATTTATTTCCGAAAGAGTTAACACAAATGCCCCTGCGGCTACTGATAGAGAGTTAAAGACAATAGCCCTTCCTGTGCCGGTTAAAGTGATTTTTAGGGCAGTAATGGATTCATTTTTATGGTTAGTTAACTCCTGTCTATAGCGGTTAATAAAGTGAATGGTATAATCAATTCCAGCCCCTATAGCAATACTGGCTACCATCATTGTGCCTATGTTTAGTGAGATGCCGGATAAACCCATTATACCAAAAGCAGTTAAAATGGTACAAAAAATGGGGACCATGGCTATTAATCCCACTAGTAGGGAACCAAATTGTAACATCAATAAAATAAAGACTACTATAAAGGCAACTAACATACTTTTAATTTGTCCCTGAAAAACGCTTTGATTAACTTCATTAAGAATCACCGGAGTACCTGTTAAGCGATAGGAGAAATTGATCTCTCCTTCTGTATCGGGAATATATAAATATTCATCAGTAAGATACCATAAATAATCAGCGTTTTCCTGATTTAACTGAGTATTTAGAATATTTTCAATTTCAGCCTGGATATATCTAATTTTTTGACGTTCTCCCATTATATACATAGAATTGTCAATAATCTCTTGTATATATTGAGCATCTTCTATGGGCAAATCCAATTCTTGAGACAGATTTTTTATGAACAAATGATCCTGGTAATTATTTTCCAGATAATTAAAAATGAAAGGACGTATAGTGGGTAAAGATATTCCCATATCCTCCAATTCCAAAGCTGATACTTGAAGCAGTTCTTCTACAAATTCTTCGTCAGGAGAGTAAAAGTTTTCCAGGGGGAGACTGGTCACCTCTATTAATTTCTGGCTTAATTCTTCTTCTTTTTGCTCATTAATTTTCATACCATTGGCTTGCCAAGAAGATATAATATCTTGAACAATAAATGGGAAATATTGATTTTTCTCTGACTGAGGTAAAAGGGATAAATCAATTTTTCTTACTTTAGCAGGAATATTCTGGATGAATTTTTCCATCTGTTCTATGGCTGAATTTACGGCTAAGGAAGTCATTTCCCGTGTGCGAATTTGTATGATAGTAGAATGATTATCATCAGTGAGCATCGAATTTATATATTCATTATTACCGGCAAAAAACCAGAGATTGTCAATTTTATCGGGATGAGCTGGAATTATTTTTTTATTTTCCATAGCATAATTGAGTTGAGCCAAAAAAGTGGTAATAGAGGAGGGTTGAGCCAGCGCGGGTAGATTACCAGCATAATTTTGAATTTTATCCATACATCTTAAAATATAGGGATGTTTAACGTTTTCTGCACTAATATAAACATAAAGGAAGTCTACTCCACCGAATTTTTCTTTAAAATAATTCATGGTTTTGGTAATAGGATTTTTCAGTCCTAAGCGACTTTCAATTGAGGAATCTGGTTTTATCTGGAAAGCAAAAAAACCAGAGGAAATCAGAATAATCACCGTAACCCCAAATATCAATTTTTTCTTTGTAAAGAGAGATTGGGCAATAACTCTAAGTGCTCTGGTTACCAGATCGCTGGCTTGATAGGAAAAATTTTGGGGAACTTTCCTGGGTATAAAGATACTAAATATTGCTCCCAGGAGAAAAATACTTAGCAGGAAAGCTACCAGAATGCCGATGGTTGCTAATATTCCAAATTCAGTCATTGGTCTTATTACTGCACTGGTAAGAGAGGCAAAACCAGCCATAGTGGTTAGAGCACTCATCATAATGGGGATTAACACAGAAACAATAGTTCTTTGTAATGCTTCCTGTGGTGAAAAAAGATGCCTATATTCATAGTAACGGCTGATAAAGTGAATACCATATGCTGTAACCAGGGCAATCATTAAAACTGGTATTGCCGAAATAACAATCGTAACAGTCTGTCCACTTGAGGCTGTCCAACTTAATAACCAGAAAGAGGTAAGCAGAGCTATGGAAATAGGTAAGATGGTTCCCTGCAGACTTCTGAAACAATAAAAAAGAAGAGTCAGTACTAATATAGTGGCAATAAAAGCCAAAGACATATTATTAAGAGCCATTTCAGTAATTTGTGTTTCCATAATGGGCAGCCCAAAAATTTCCATATGTTTTATGTTGCCCTGATTCTTTTTTATAGTTTCTTCCAATTCCCTTCTTAGAAGAACTCCATTGATATGCTCAGGGGATTTTATCGAGAGCAAAACCACCTTTCCATCCTCGGATAGATAAGTTCCTTTTAACATATTATCTTCCAGGGCGGTCTTTTTTATTTCTTGAACCTCTTCTTCTGATTCTGGGAAAACTTCTACGAAATTTCGTACTTCAATGCCGAAATCAGTGGTAATAATTTTAGGCATATTCAAAAAAGAATCCACGGAAATAATATTATTTGATTTGGTCAGTTGTTCTGTAATTAATTTAATATTTTGCAAGTTTTCTAAGGTAAAGAGATCATTAAATTCTAATGATACCAAAGTCATATCTTTATCGTATTTACCAAATTTTTTAGATACATCCCGATAAAAACTTATTTCTGGATCATTTTCAGCAAGATACTTAGTTATATCATCTTCTACTTTCAAATTTTTGATCTGGGTAATACCGAAGATCGTTACCAGTAGTACTATTAATATTATAATTTTGGCATATCTGTTGATAAATTGAGCTAGTTTATTCATATCTTTCTATCTCCTATAATTTTATTTAGAACTATTTGTACAATTTTTGTTATCATACTTCAGAAAATATTGCCACTTAAAGAGTCTTTGTTATTACTACTTACAAATCTATAATTCTGCTGAATTTCCTGGCTGAGCAATTCCATGAACGAAAATTCGGGCTAACATATCAATAACTTCTTCGGTAGAATAAGATAATTGTGATACTATCTCAGGAATAACTATAGATTTAATGGTATTGAGAATAATTAAAACAATAAGATCAAGGTCAATATCCTGACAGACAGTGCCCTCTTTCTTTCCTTCTTGCAGCAATTTTCTTAATTCATTATTAATTAGCTTTTCCTCTAAGTGGTTTATAATTTCCCAAGCTTTGGGATTATTTTTTCGAATGTCTTCAAAAGCCCACAGATTAAGTTGTGAAATCTGAGCTTGTACCTGAGACATGAATTGTTTAAGTACACTAATTTTTCTGTTTGTTTTGTTTTCAATAATTGTATTTATCTTTTCATGTAACTCCTGAAAAAAATCGTAGATTACCGATTCCAATAAAAACTGTTTACTTCTAAAGAATTGATAGAGGGTCTTTTTACTCATATGTAGTTCAGTAGCCAATTCGTCCATTGTGGCTTTGGAGTATCCTTGGGTAAAAAAATATTTTCTGGCTGTAGAAAGTATTCTTTTTTTGATAGAATTATTTTTTTGGTCCATCATTTTTATTTTTCATCTTTACAATTTTTTATTTTTACAAAGGTACTATATTCATCTTGTTGTAAGTTGGTCAGTATTACCAAATAAGCATGTTGACGAAAAAAGTAACTTGTGTTAAACATAAATCAGTAAAAGAGTATAAACCGGTGTTTGATTTTTCTTGGAATTTATTGAACTAATGAAAATAAAAAAACTATTTTAGTTTTAATAGTTTCCTATCCAATATATTATATTATTAAATATATGTCAATACTAAAATTTCTAATAAGAATTTCTTTTTTTCTCTCTTCAATGGTTAGCGGGTAAAGATGTAAACTTAGAAATAAATTAGGGCTTTAAGGATATTGATTCAAAATTTAAAAAGTGTAAAATGGTAAAAAAGGAAGAGTTATATGAAATGTAAAATAGAAGAAAATAGGAAAAATTGTAACTGTACTTATGAACCATGCCCCCGCAAAGGTAAATGTTGTGAATGTTTATCTTATCATTGGAGTATGGGGGAATTGCCGGCATGTCTCTTTCCCCCAGAAGTTGAAAAGACTTATAATCGCTCTATTAAAAGATTCATACAAGTTTATCAGGGAAGATAAATTTTAAGCTAAGCAGATTAATTTTTACCATAAATT
>CAZGKY010000124.1:0-6310 GCA_964525625.1 uncultured Atribacterota bacterium
TTTACCCCATTCACCTGCTAATCTCTGAAAGTATCAGGTTTTTTACTCGCTCTAAGTGTTTGAAAATAGTTGCTTGAACTAAATCTTCTTCTTTCTTCTCAATAGCCTTTATAATTTCTAAATGTTCCTTGATAGATTCCTTATAGGGATAATTTTTTATAAATAGATTCATAAACCAATTGGTATGATCCCCAAAATTATCTAGAATATCTACAAGTTTTTGATTTCCACATTCACTATATAATAACTTATGAAAATACTTATCCAGAACGAAAAAATGATTTTTACTCTCAATATTTTCTGATCTGGAGCTTAGCCGTATAAAATCTCTTTTGATTCTTTCCAAATCAGATTGGGAAATTTTTAAAAACGCTTCTTTAGCTGCTAAGGGTTCCAGAATTTCTCTAATCCGGCAAATATCTTTTACTTCCTGTTGCGTAATATGAGATACCATAGTCCCTTTATAGGGGATAATTTTCACAAATCCTTCTTTTTCTAATCTATTTAAGGCTTCCCGAATAGGACCTCGGCTAATATTCATACTCTTAGATATTTTTTCTTCTATTAAAAATATTCCCGGTTTCAGATTACCTACTATAATCTCTAATTTTATAGACTGATAAGCTTTATCTTTGAGGGAAAACAATTTTTGGGTATCTAAAAAATTGTTTATCAAAATATTTTTTACCTTATAATGATCATGTTATAGTTTTATTTTAAGACAATTGTTTACAATTTGTCAACATTTAAAAGGAATTCTTCAAAAATTGGTAAGTAAAAAATGTTATTTTTTAAGATCTTCCTTATTTTTTACTTTTGACCATTGGTTTAAAAAATTATCACATTTAAAATTTTCTAATACTCAATAAAGGGAAAGGAGGAATTCTGCGGATAGACCTGAACATCCTGATCTAAATAAAATAATGAGGAGTAAATGTACTGGTAAATTTCATCTAATGTTACCTTGTAATCAAGATTAATATCAGCAGGATAGGGAAAGCTAAAACTATTATAACCACAACCGGCACAGAGGGAAGCAGAAAAATAACCATAGGGATAGCCGTCTATAGGATGGGGTTTGGTTGTTTCAAAACATTTCTGATCTCCTGAGGCAGATACAATTACCTTGAATCCCCCTGTAGCAAGATTCCCCTTCTCCCTTCCAGAATCATACCAAGCAAAGGATTCCAGTATACTAGTATTATATCTCTGTAAATTTTTAATACCTATAACTTCCCGGGTAAGTACCTCCTTGCCTATAAATCCCCCGGAATGACAGGAATCAATAATAACTACTTTGGTACCAGGTATATTTCCTAAAGTAGCAGCTAATTCCTCCACAGTAATATCCCGAGAATAATTTTCTAATAGGGCATCATAAGGTAGAATAGTAGTAACAGTACCATCACTCCAGCCATGACCAGAAAAATAAAAATAGGAAATATCATTATCATTGGCCTGGGCAAATGATGAGACAATTGCCTGTAAAATATTAGAGCGGGTAGCCTGTTCCCCAACCAAACTATTCACTACAGAGAAATTGGTTTTTCGCTCACCAAAGCGAGCATGCTCAAAAACCTGAATTATGCGAAAGACATCAAAAGAAGGTGCAAATAGATTATTTATACCTGGCTCTTTATATTTATCCACACCTACACATAAAGCCCGGTATTGGGCTTCGGGAAATAACTCCAAATACACTTCAGTTGTTTGCCTCTGAGTAACCACTACAGTGTTAGTACTACTCATGGTAGGATTATCTAAAGTTAACATAATGGTATAGGAACCTGGATAGAGATTGGTAATTAGAGCAGGAGTAAAAATCCCAGTATCAGTACCATTAAGAAAAATTTGTGCACCAGAGGGATTACTAGTAATATAGAGTGAACCAAATGGAAAGAAAAGGCATCCATTAAATAATAGGGAAATTAGTAAGATGAGAATTAATTTAATATAATTATTTCTATTCCTCATACTATCCTCTAATATGTCCAGTTAATACCTGAAGACCTATAGCAATTAAGATAATACCACCAACCAGTTCAGCATATCTCTCCATCAGGCAACCTAATACTTTACCTATGCGAACACCTATAAAAGATAAGATTAAAGTAATTATACCAATGGTAATGATTACTCTTATAATATTTAGCTCTAGAAAAGAGAGACTTACTCCAGTAATAAATGCATCTATGCTGGTAGCTAAGGCTAAAAATAATAATACTAATAGATTATTAAAATTAATAGATTGCTTATTTTCTTTATTTTGAAAAGATTCATAAATCATCTTTGCCCCGACTAAAGATAAAAGAAAAAAGGCAATCCAGTGATCGTATTGTGCTATATAAATAACTATATTCTGTCCCAACCACCAGCCTATCAAAGGCATTATCATCTGAAAAGCAGCAAACAAAAGAGCAATCTTAAAAGCAAAAAAAAGATTAACGGTACCAGAGACAATTCCTCCGGTAATAGAAACAGCAAAAGCATCCATAGCTAATCCAAAAGCAAGAAAAATTGTTGATAAAAAAGACATTCTGATTTTCCCTTATCCTAATGATTTCCCAAAAAAAGAATTATATTATTTTCCATATTTTCCCTTAAAGACATTCCCCTGGGTAAACCCTGCATAATGATTAATAATGATAATATAAGATAAAATGATTTTAACAAATAATCAAGAATAGTTCTACTTCTAAATTCAAATTTATCAGATAAAACTAATTTTAACTGTGCTATACTTAAATAAGTAAGATAAAATTTCAAGGAGTAAAAATATGAATTTAATTTTCTATTTCTTGGGCAAAAACTGGGCTCAGCGAATAATTGTCTCCAGTACCGTCGCTTTATATCTTTACTTAATAATGTATAAACCAGACATTGCAAAGAAAGGCTTTATAACTTCCCTGCATACCTTTTTTGAACTCATACCAGTCATCTTTTCTGCCCTTCTTATCGCACAGGCCATCACCTTATTGTTACCTGATGAGTTAATCATAAAATGGTTTGGCCAGGAAAGTGGTATAAGGGGAATTGTCACCGGAGGGCTTTTAGCAGGTTTACTACAGGGAGGACCCTATGCTGTATATCCTATTTTACAGTCCCTCCTGCAGAAAGGGGCCCACATAAGTATCATTGTCACTATGCTTATCGGTTATGGAGCCATCGGATTAAGTAGAATAGTCTATGATTTTATTTTCTTTGAACCACAACTGGTGGGATTGCGACTGATAATCACTGTTCCTCTTACCATTATCTCAGGTATTATTCTATACTTTATTTTATAGAAAGATTGGGATTGAATAAGTGAGAAGAAAATTTTAAACAGAGAACCGTCCACTGAGATAGTTTTATTTTTTGAGAACCACTAGGCATAATCATTCCGAACACACCTCCCCTAGAAATCTTTTTTCACTTTCCTATTTTTTGTCTTTCTTATAATATTAAGTCCCCAACAAGTAAAAAAAACATAGTAAACTCTCTTCTCATAGCTATAGCACTATTGGCAATAATAAAAGAGGCAATAACTTTATCCAGATTGCTACTAAAGATCACCATAGTTTTGTCATTACCACTGTTTTTAATTTTTCTATGGTTCAAATTATTCCTTACTTGAGAATTTCCCCTTTTTTCTCCAGGCTTTACTAATCTTTCCTTCTCTTTGTATCCTTAACAATTGGTTACCGGTATGCTTGCACCAGGATTCCAGATCCAAGCTAAAAGCTGGTTCGTTCGAAATTATCTCTAAACTTTCTTCCTCTTTCAATCCTTCTAAACCTTTAGATAACTTGATTATGGTTTCAGGGCATTGAAGACCACAAGCATCTAATTGAATTTTAACTTTTATTTAATTCTCCTTTGAATCGGGAGAAGACTCCCTTGCTTTGATCAAGTCTGATTTGTCTATCTTTTCATATTTAAAAACATCTGAATTATCCTGCCTTTGCACAGCCGGAAAATAGGTTTTATATCCACCACTGAGATTTTTTACCTTCTCATATCCATTTTGTTTTAAAATTCTACAGGCAATATATCCTCTTAAGCCTACCTGACAGAAGATGACAATCTCCTGGTCTTTAGAAATTTCATCTAACCTGTTTCTTATTTCATCAACTGGAATATTTTTTGCTCCTTTGATGGTGCCTAACCTATATTCCTCGGGAGTCCTCACATCAACTAGCACAGAATTTTCCTGATTTAACTTTTCTATGTCATGCCAGTGGATTATCTTAATGTCTCCTTTTAAGATATTGGAAGCTACATACCCAGCTATATTGACGGGATCTTTAGCTGAAGAGTAAGGTGGGGCATAAGCCAGCTCTAACTTTTCTAAATCATAGACCGTCATTCCTGCTCTTATGGCTGTAGCAATTACATCTATTCTTTTATCTACTCCGTCATAACCAACTATCTGGGCACCTAATATCTTGCCATTTTCCGGAGAAAAGATTAGTTTAATTGACAAAGGACGGGCTTCTGGATAATATCCAGCATGAGATGCCGAATGAGTAATAGATTTTTCATAAGGGATATTAAACTTTCTAAGTAATTTTTCATTATTTCCAGTAGCTGCTACAGTCATTTCAAATATTTTTAAAATGTAAGTACCCTGGGTACCTTCGTATTCTTCTGTCTTCCCACACTTCCCACAAATATTATTAGCAACGATCCTTCCCTGTTTATTGGCCGGTGCAGCCAGAGGAATAAGGACAGGATTTCTATTAATATAATCTAACACTTCGATAGCATCACCAATTGCGTAGATATTAGGATGGGAAGTTCTTAAATTACGATCTACTTTGATACCACCCCTTTGGCCTAATTCTAACCCAGCTTCTTTCGCCAGAGTAACTTCGGGGCGTACCCCTATGCTAATTAAAAGCATATCGGTCTTTATTTCTCTACCACTATTCAATTTAACTAGAGAAAACTCTTTTTGGTATTCAACTTCCTTTATCTCCTCATTTAAATAAA
This sequence comes from uncultured Atribacterota bacterium, assembly GCA_964525625.1. Taxonomy (GTDB): domain Bacteria; phylum Atribacterota; class Phoenicimicrobiia; order Phoenicimicrobiales; family Stramentimicrobiaceae; genus Stramentimicrobium. The sequence continues at coordinate 4,975 of CAZGKY010000124.1, forward strand.
ATTCTACCTTCTTTTCTTTGAGGTGTTGGTGAATTAAAGAAGCCATTTCAGCATCTAGAGGAGCTAAAACCTGGCTGGCTAATTCAACTATAGTAATAGCTATCCCTCTTCTATGAAGATTTTCTACTAGCTCCATTCCTATAAAACCGGCCCCTACCACTATTGCACTTTTTGGACTATGTTCATCTACATAATTTTTAATGGCTAAAGCATCGGGAATATCTCTCAGAGTAAATACATTAGGGGCGTCAAATCCCTTTATTGAAGGTTTGATAGGGACTGCTCCCGGGGAAAGAATTAATTTATCAAAACTTTCTCTATAGGTCTTCTTGTTTTTAATATCGTAAATAGCTACCTGCTTTTTCCTAACATCAATGCTTTTAACTTCATTTAAAATCCTTACCTGAATATTAAATCTTTTTTTCATACTTTCAGGTGACTGAACAATTAGGTTTTCACGTTTTTTAATTACCTCACCAATATAATAAGGGAGACCACAGTTAGCAAAAGAAATATATTCGCCTCTCTCCAAAATTATTATTTCAGCCTTTTCATCAAGACGTCTCAGACGAGCTGCTGCGCTTGCTCCTCCCGCCACTCCTCCTATAATTAGTACTTTCACGGAAATCTACTCCTTTTAAGTAAAAAATATCATGGTATCTATATATTATGACATTAGTTATTTTTGTCAAATAAATACTAAAATTTTATTATTCTAAATTTAGGAAACTCAAAAAATTCATTAACAATCAATTGAAAATACTATTATATCCTAATCTAACCGAAGAATGAGTTACTCAAGTAAGTGTATTATCTTACCAAAGAGATTACATCATATTTACAAATGCACTCAAAATATTAGGTCAGAGCATATCACTACATAATTTCTACCACCTACTGATCAATTTACATATAAATCAAGATGGGCATTACAAAATACAAATAGTTTATATTTTATATTGCCTCTGGAAAAAGTTACTAAAGCTAACTGAATTATTTTAAAAGAAGGGAAGAAAGTAAGTCATCTTCAAGAAGAAGAATGGGAATATTCTTTAGTTTATCTTCCCTACCCTACTCAGCGCTAGCCCAAGATTAGAACCATAAATTTAATTGCAGTGGTTATCAATAAAGATTTAAGACAATGCTCCAAAGTAGTATAGTTTTCCTCTAATCAGGAATCCTGCCTGTGCTATTTCTCCCTGAGGCTCATGGAGATTGGCCAGGAAGGGTAGACCGGAAGAAGGTATATGAAGATAACTAAAGAGGAACAAGCTTCATAATAAGATGACCCTCTGTTATGTGAAATAAAACATAGGAAAGAAGGAATCTATACCCA
>CAZGKY010000125.1:0-6269 GCA_964525625.1 uncultured Atribacterota bacterium
GTTGTTGACTGTGATTTTAATGATTTAGAAATTGGTAAAAAAGTAAAGCTAGTATTTAGAAAGATACAAGAAGATAATTCCTCAGGCATTATTGCATATGGCTATAAATGTACACTTTTTAAATGATTGAAAGGAGTAAAAAGATCAATGGTAAATTAGTAATTTATTTAGCAGTATTTTAATTATTATAGTGATGTATCAGACTAGAAGAAAAAAACCGTATAGTTACCAAAAAATAAAACAGAAAGGAAAAGCTTTATGAAAAATCTTTGTACTGTTAATGGTTTGTTAAAATCTAAAACGATATTTTGTATATTAACATTATTGTTAATCATAATTTTGGGTGCTTTTTTTAATCAAAATGTTATGGCTGCGCAAGATTCTTTTACAATAAAAGTTCAGAGTGTATATACTGGGCCGCTAGCTGAACTTGATAAGAAAGTACTCGATCTGGTCGCTGCACCAACAAATGGCCGCGTAGAATTTGAAATATATCAAGCAGGTGAGATACTTCCGCCAGCGCAGATTCTAGAAGGAGTCGGTAGAGGACTAATAGATGGAGGAACTGATTATCCCAGCTATTGGGTAGGCAAGGATAAGTCATTTGATCTTTTGGGTACCCATCCCGTGAGTTGGAGTTTAATGGAATTTTTGTTATGGTATTACATGGGGGGAGGAAAGGATTTCTATACTGAGCTTTACGGGAGATATAATTGTGTCTATTTCCCTTATATATTAATGGGACCTGAATCTGGTTTTAGGACAAACAAAATAATAAACAATTATTCAGACTTGCAGGGATTGAAATTAAGGACAGCAAGTTATATGACTGGAAAGATGCTTGAAGAAATTGGTGCTTCACCAACAGCAATACCATTTTCAGAGGCATATGATTCAATTCAACGTAATGTGATCGATGGGACTGAACTCTCTTCACCTTCTAATGACTGGAATATGGGTCTCCAGGAAATTACTAAATTTGTAAATGCACCATCATGGCATCAACCTTATGCTGTATGTGGTGTCATTATTAGTAAAGTTTTATGGGACAAACTACCCAAAGACCTCCAGCTGATAATTGAAGTCGGTTTTGAAGCCCAAATGCATAGGCAGGCTTATGAACTTATATTTAGAGATAGCGAAGCTCATAAGAAATTTAAAGAAGCTGGAATAGAAGTTGGCGTGCTCAGCAATGATGATCTCGATAAATTAGAAGAAATCAAAGTAAAATTACAAGAAAAAGAGATTTTAGAAGGTAATGAACTTTATAATAGAATATTAAAGTCACAAGTAGATTTTATGAAATCATTCGAGGACTATAAAAGAGTTTTAGGTCCTTATTTCCCAAGTAGAATTCCAAAGGTATATCCTAGCTTTGATAAATAATATTTTTACTGGTAATTGAAGATTTATTTTGATGGATAGGAATGATGAAATTAATCTTGGTAATAGAAATTTAAAATATCTTTATATATAAGTTGCTCAGATGCAAAAAATATTTTTTGTATCTGAGCAACTTATATGAAATAGAGTTAGAATTGGTTTCTAATAATAAAGAGAGGGAATACCTTTGGAAAATAAAAATATAAGAAATGACAATAAGTTTTCAATAAAAAGCATAAATGTTACCACAGGTAAATTTATTTCTTGGAGTATTGTATTAATAGTCTTATTATTGCTTTATGAAGTTCTGATGAGATACCTATTGAATACTCCCAGTATATGGTCTACTGAAATAATAATGTATATTTATTCTTTCTATATACTTTTTCTTTTAGGTTATACATTAATCTACAATCAGCACATCAGAGTAGATATCCTTTATTCAAAGTACTCAAATAGAAAAAAATATTTTATAGATGTAATAGGGTATATCTTATTTTTCTTTAATTTTTGTTTCGCTGTTATTATCGGTGGATATGGTCTTTTCATAGACTCCTTTATTTCACAAGAAAAAAGTAGTTCTGTATTTAGTATAATATTATGGCCTAAGAAATTAGCAATTTTATTAGGATTTTTATTATTATTGTTTGCAGGTATTTCAGATTTTTTTGGAAAATTAATATATCTTTTAAGTAATAAAAATAAGCAATAGAACCTGAGGTAGTATGAGCATATGAGTAACGAAATTTCCATGATAATATTGATGTTTGTAGTGTTTCTTTTTGGTATTATGTCCGGTTTTCCTTTGGGATTTGTTTTAGGAGGAGTTGGAGTTATTTTTGGTTTCTTTGTATGGGGATTCAACATTACTTACATGAGTGTTATACAAATATATAACACTTTGGATAATTATATATTATTAGCTATCCCTTTGTTTATTTTTATGGCAAATGTTATGTCACAGTCTGGAATTTCTGAGAGATTATTTGGTAAAGCTCCCCTTTTATTTGGTTCTATCAGAGGAGGTGTTGGAGTGAGTGTAATGTTGATTGCCACACTCTTAGCAGCTTGCACCGGCATTGTTGGTGCTTCGGTAACTACCATGGGATTAACTGCTTTGCCTATTATGAGAAAACAAAATTTCGATAAAAATATGAGTCTAGGTATAGTGTGTGCAGGTGGGAGTTTAGGTATTTTAATTCCACCCAGCATAATGTTAGTCACTATGGCATCATACACTACTCTATCTGTAGGTAAACTTTTTGCAGGAGCCTTACTTCCGGGATTATTGTTGAGTTTTCTATACATTTGCTATATATTAATTAGGTGTTATTTGCAACCTCAATGTGCTCCTTCGTCTTCTTCACCGAAGAGTTTCGGAAAAAATATCAAACTGGACATCATTGAAATATTGCTAAAAGATTTGTTACCAGCAGTGGCTATTATATTTGGAGTATTAGGTTCCATATTACTTGGTATCGCTACAGTTACTGAAGCTGCCTCAGTAGGAGTACTTTTAACTTTTCTTCTAATGACTATATATCGTCAGTTTTCATGGGATAAGATGTTTAACATAATAACTTCTACTGCCAAAACATCCTGCATGGTTTTGACCACTATTCTTGGAGCTGCTGTGTTTTCGTCAACATTTTTTGGCTTAGGAGGTAAAAAGATTTTACTTAATTTGTTAGAAGGCTTTAATATTAGTAATTGGGCAGTATTTTTAATAGTCATGAGTATTTTCTTTTTTTTAGGTTTTATAATGGATTGGGTTCAAATTGTACCTCTTTGTTTCCCCATTTTTTTACCATTGCTAGTACAAATGGGTTTTAATGAATTATGGTCTTCAGTATTAATTGCATTAATTCTCCAAACTGCTTTCATGACTCCACCAGTCGGTGCTGCTCTTTTTTATCTGAGAGGAGTGGCGCCTGACGACGTTACTATTAATAATATTATTCGTGGAATAGTGCCTTTTACTGCTATTGTTATTATTGCTGTAATAATATGTTTAACATTGCCAGATATAGTTTTATGGTTACCTAAATCACTTTTTGGTTAATTAACGTTTGCTAGAGCATTAAATGTTTAATAATTTATAAAGAAAAAAGAAAAAAAGAGGTCGTCAAAATGAACTTAGGATTATTTTTTCCAATAATTTCAGTAAATGGTGATAATCCGTTTGATTTAGGATATCAATATGGTATAAAGTGTAAGGATTTAATCAACAAATCTATTAAAATTTACAAGACAGCTTTTAAGAAAGATCTAAAGCTTAATTGGGATGAAGCAATAAATTATAGTAGAAAATATTTACCAATTATTGAAAATTATTCACTGGATATCATTAATGAAATTAAAGGTGTAGCAAAAGGGGCAGATAAAAAGTTCGAAGAAATATTGGCATTGCATCTCAAAACAGAAATGAAATTAAATAATTCTAATAAGAGAATTGAGGGATGTACAACTATTGCATCTACTCCTGAAGTAACAAAAAATAAAAATGTTTTAGTAGGGAAAAATTGGGATTGGACGCCTGTTAGCAGAGAAATAGGAATTGTTTTAAAAAAGACAACAGAAAAAGGGCTGACTATTGTGACTGTCACCGAAGCTGGATTACTTGGACGGGATGGATTTAATTCATCAGGAGTTTGCGTTGTTGCAAATGCTTTAATGTCAAATAAGTGGAGAGTGGGGATACCTCTTCATGTCATGATTAATAAAATATTATATACGGAAAATCTAAATGATGCTATGAAAGCAATATTCAGCGTTGCGAGAGCATCTTCAACTAATTTTTTGTTAGCAAGTATTTCCGGAGAGGCCTTATGTATTGAAGCTGCTCCAGAAGATTATAATGTGCTATGGGATGATAATGGTATTTTAGCTCACTCTAATCATTTTATAGGATTTAATCCAAATATTCGTGACTGCTTAATTGATATTTATCCCCATACATTGACTAGGTATCATCGGGCAAAAAAATTATTAAATAAAGCAAGAAACAATAAATCAGTTTGTATTGACACATTTAAGGAGATTTTAACAGATCACTTTGATTATCCATTTTCTATCTGTCTCCATCCAGACTGTAGAGAAGAGAAAAACCTACAAATACAGACAAACGCATCTTTCATTATTGATCTAAATTGTAAAAAAATCTATGTGGCAAGTGGAAATCCGTGTGAAAATCAATACTTCGAGATTAACTGTTAAATAGTTAAAATATTTTGAAAGAAACAAGTTTATAAAACAAACAAAAAACAATTAGAAATCTAACAAGGTAAACAATAATAATTAAATATATTTCACGATTGGTATAATGGTAATAACTTCTAATCAATATTAAATACCAGTTCCCAAGGTTTTAATTTAGAAATCTTAGAATTCGAAATAAGATGAATAAGTCTTTAAAAATTTAAAGATATATTTTAGAAAGGTTTAGCAAAATATATGTGCTAAATTGAAACTTTAGAAAGGTAATGGTAACAAAGTATGGAAGATAAAAAAAACACAAGTTCACAAGATTTAGCTTTAAAAGGAATTAAAGTCTTAGATCTCTCACGAGTCCTAGCAGGTCCTTTTTGTACCATGTTGCTTGCTGATTTAGGAGCAGAAGTGATAAAGCTCGAAATACCAGTAAAAGGAGATGATACAAGACAGTATCCTCCTTTCATTGGGTCGGAAAGTGGATATTTTATGAATCTAAACCGAAATAAAAAAAGCATAACATTAGATTTAAAGAAAACAAAAGGAAAAGAAGTATTTAAGGATTTAATTAAGAAAGCGGATATTATTATTGAAAATTTTAGACCTACCACAATGGAACAATTAGGTTTAGGATATGAGAGTTTAAAAGAAATAAATCCTCAAATTATTTATGCTTCTATATCAGGGTTTGGTCATTTTGGAAGATATAAAGATAGACCAGGATACGATATTATTGGACAAGCAATGGGTGGAATTATGAGTGTGACAGGGTGGCCAGATAGTCCTCCTACAAGAACGGGTACTGCAATTGCCGATATTCTTGCTGCTTTGAATACTACTATTGGTATAATGTCTGCATTAAAATATAGAGATACATCTGGACAAGGACAGAAAGTTGATGTTGCACTTGTAGATTCAGTGGTTTCTGCTATGGAAACCTTGACTCAAATATATATTGTTGAAAAAAGGATTCCAAAACGTGAAGGAAATCGCTATGAATTTATTTATCCCTATGATTCTTTTCAAGCCAAAGATGGTTGGTTTGTTCTTGGTGTAGGGAATGACAATATTTGGAGGAGATTTTGTAATTTCATTAATAAAGAATACCTAGCTGAGGATGAAAGATATAACAGCAATAGTAATAGAGTAAAAAATTATTCTGAAATTAAAGAAATAGTCGAAGAGTGGGCATGTAGTAAAGATGTAAAAACAATAGTATCTCAGCTTCTTCCAAATAAAATACCCTGTGCTCCTATCTACTCTGTTGATCAGGTTGTTAATGATCCCCATATTTCAGAAGATAGAGAAATGTTTTGGGAAGTTACACATCCTGTTGCTGGAAAGATTAAAATAGGAGGAAATCCAATAAAGTTATCCAAAACACCTGCAAGCTTAAGAAAATATCCTCCTCTTTTAGGAGAAGATACTGAAAATGTCTTAAAGGATACTTTATTATATAGTGAAGAAAAGATTAAAGAGCTAAAGAAGTATGGAATATTCTAGTTTTATAATCTTATCTAGTTATTATTGTAAATTAATTGTGTAATAATAAATTTTTAAATGTAATGTTGTAGATAATCACAATCAATAAGTATAAAAAGAAAATAGAATAAATTGATAATATAATATTGCAGTTAATAGGTTTAATCATTACCATATTGTTCCCCCAGTTAGTA
>CAZGKY010000126.1:0-6223 GCA_964525625.1 uncultured Atribacterota bacterium
TCCATACCTCTTTCGCATTCCACGACAATGCAACCTCTACTGCTTCTGGATTAATTCCACCAACTGAGTAATTCAACACAATCCCACCAAATACTTCAAGTTCAGGAGCAGTTTCTCTTACATATAACATCCTATCTGAATTAATTACACCATGAGATTTAAACAATAGCGCTTTATATCCAATATCTTGAGCTTGTCTAGCCAATTCAATTTCATTAAAAGGTCTTTTGAATATATCAGGAGCAGCATGTACATGAAGATCGATGACTCCTTTCATAATTTCCTTGTCATTTTCAGGCAAACTGATGCTCATTTTATCCTCCAAATTTTAATATTATAATCATATTTATTTTTAATAGAAATGATAAACACATAGTTGCAAATAAAAAATTTAATGAGCTTATTTAATTCATTAATCTTTTATTACTTAAAATTTTTTATATCCATCAGATTTATTTTAATATCAAGTATCAATTCCAAATATTTTTAAAGCTTTTTTAAAGCTACAGACTAATTTAAAAATAAATTTTTCCTAACATTCTTTTACTATAAATAATCAGTCTTTGCGTGAAATTTTATAAAAAGCCAAATAAGTTAGGAAGCCATAGTGTTAAAAAAGGAGTAAAAGATATCAAGAAAAGAATGCCAATCTCTATCAATAAAAAAAGTAATATTTCTTTGCTCAGGCTTACTATCTGTACTTTAGCAATGGAACTTGCTATAAACAAAACTTGTCCCACTGGTGGCGTAAGTAGGCCCAGAGTAGCACCAAGAATAAATATCACTCCGAAATGTATTGGATGCAATCCAAATCTAACTGATAAGGGTGCTAATATAGGGGCAAATATTAATATGAGAGGTGGGGTATCAATAAAAGTACCCAATATTAAAATAAGTATATTTACTAAAATTATAAAAGTGAGAGGTGTACAAAAACTAAATAATCTTCCAAATATTACTCCTACCTTATTTATTGCTAATACCCAAGAAAATAGATTAGATGTAGCAACTATTATCATTACAACAGAAGTTGTTATAGCTGACTTTAGTAGCATTTTAGGAACATCAGATATTTTAATTGTTCGAAGAAAAAACACACTCAGTACAAATGCGTAGGCAGCAGCTACAGCGGAAGCCTCAGTTGGAGTAAAAATACCACCTAAAATACCACCTAAAATTACAATAGGCATAAATAATGCTGGTATTGTATTCTTAAAACTAATGAGTATCTTTTTGATACTCATTTTTTCACTTTTTGGATATTTCCTTTTTAAGGAAATATAGTAAACTGTAGCCATCAAACCAAATCCAAGTAATAGTCCGGGAACAACTCCTGCCAAAAATAGACCACCTATAGATGTTCCAGTTGCAATACAGTATAAAACTGCTGGATTACTTGGTGGTATTATTGGACCAATAAGAGCTGACGCACTAGTAATAGCGGCAGAGAACTCTTTATCATAACCATTTTTTACCATCATGGATATCTCCACAGAACCGAGAGCAGTGACATCTCCTATAGCTGTTCCAGTCATTCCTCCAAATAGCATACTTGCTATGACATTGGCTAATGCTAAACCTCCTCTGACAAAACCAATTAAAGCAACTGCAAATTCAAGAAGAGCATCGGTTATTTTTCCGTTGGTCATAAACTCACCTGAAAGTATAAAAAATGGAATACAAAGCAAAGTATAGGCATCTAAACCATAAAATATTTTCATTGATAGAACTTCCATAGAGGTCCCCATCATTAATATAGGAATTGAACCAGCTATACCTAAAGTAAATGCGATTGGTACATTCAATAATAGAATAATTATAAATACTAAAAACATTATTAAAATAAATATCATTTATATTTGCGCTCCTTCATAAGTCTTTCATTCATAGAAGTCTTAAATATTGATTCTATTTCTACCAGAGTGTGTATAGCTAATATACCGAATCCAATCGGAATAGAAACAAATATAAGGTACATTGGTATTCCACTAACAGCACTAGTTTGATATTTTTGAAATAAAAATAAACTTGAACTAATCCCATTCCATATTACGATAATAAAAAAAATTAGCATCATCATTCGAGTTGTTAACTTAATCCAACTATTTGTTCTTTTTTTGATGAACGGTAGTTCTAGTGCAACATGAGATCCTTCAATCTCGGCAATACCAATCCCAATCATAATGATCCATATGAATAAATATCTAGCTATTTCTTCACTCCAAGAGAAAGAAAAATGGAAAATGAAACGATTAGCTATGGTTATCAATACCAGTACAAACATTATTATCATTAAGATTACCACAAAAATTCTGGAAATCTTATCTAAATAGTAACTAATTCTTTCAATCCAAACTTCATATTTCATAATCATTGAAATACCCTCCTTCATTGCAATTACTTACCCAGTAAACCATTGTAAACACCTATTATAATTTGTTAAATATAAATTTCTTCAATAGCACTAGCACTATCATTATTAGTTTTTACTGTAATAAATTAATGTCTTCATCATAATTCATCAACATTATTAGAAGGAATCCCACTTACCCTAATGGATATAGCCCTCTTTAACAACAGTTAGCTTAGTAAAATTCGTAAGAAGAGGTTGATTTTGTATTTTAACTTTGTTTTATTATCTTTTATGAGATAGCAAAACACTAAACTAGAGATATTAGTAAGATTATTTCTAATATTGAGCAATAAATATTCTTTTTTTATCAATATGGAGTATTCTTTTCTTTAAAATATATTTTTCCATTGTTAGCTTACTAATCTGAGCTTTTAATTACCCAATCAGGGATCTAAATGAAATGCAGGGATAGAAACAATTTACTCTTTTAGTTTCTATTAATTTCTATCCCTTTAAAACATATTATTATTCTTCAACTAAAGATTTTTCTACTTCCTTCACCGCATTTAGAACTTCATTAACCCATTCTTCTCCAATTTGAGATTTTATAAAATCAACCATGGGAGTTCTAGTTACTTCGATAAATTCCTCTAACTCTTCTTGTGTTGGGTAGTAGATTTCCATACCTTTTTCTGTAAAAGATTTTGCCCATAAAGTATTACCAAGTTCTAAAAAACCTCTGTAAGCCATAGCAGATGCCATTGCAGCATCTTGAATAATTTTTTGGTATTCAGGTGTAAGAGACTGATAAAAATTCTCATTAATCTGAAGGGGGTACCAACGGAATTCGTGAGCGTCTACAGTAAGATATTTTTGTACTTCGTATAATTTTGCTACATCTATAAAGTTAAATGGATTCTCTTGTCCATCTGCTACTCCTTGCTGAAGCGCCATATAAAGTTCACCCCAACTTATTACAACAACATGCCCTCCTAAAGATTCAACAAGTTTTACTTTATCTGAGCTTGCCATAATCCTCATCTTCATGCCTTTAAAATCAGCTGGAACATGAATTGGCTTAGTATTATTTGTCCAATGTACAAATCCAGCATGAGACCAAGATAAAATTCGCAAACCAGTTCTTTCTAACCACAATTTTTCAAATTTTTCCCCGATTGGCCCCTCTATAACTTTATATGCAACCTTTGGGGATGTGAACAAGTATGGTATAGTAAACGCCATATACTCAGGTACCAAGGATGGTAAATTTGGAGACGGCACTTGAACCATTTGAATTAATCCTCTTTCTGCACTTTGAAGTAATTCTGCATCTGTGCCTAATTGTTTATCGGGGAAAATATCTACCATTATATCACCATTGGTTTGGTTTTCTACTATCCTTTTGAAAACGATAGCTTGTATATGTGCACTACCATAATTTCCATCTGTATATTCAAAGTCTATGTTACTTACAGGATCATTATGTGCATATTGTATTGTTATTTTTTCTGCATATACGCTTTCGAATGGTAAAATTATTAGGATTATTGAAATAATTAACAATAAGATACTAAATGTATATTTTTTTATCATTTTTTTCTCCTCAAAAGATCTATAATTCTTTAATTATTAAGGGTATTTAACAAACAAAATTGATTTAGAGCTTATCCTTTTTACAAAACATTATATTATTTTACTTATAAATTGTAATAATTTTTAATGTTTTTACCTCCTTTCTAATATTTTTACCACATATTATTATTAGTACTATTCTGCACATTTTCTTCCCTATTGAATAAAGCTGTTAAAATTAATTCTTAATAGGAAGGAAAACAGCACATATGGCCAAAGATGAACGTATTTTTCAGTTACAATATAATGTATTGCAACATGGATATAAAAAAAGATATCATCAATACCTGTAAACTATTCAACTTAACCAGTACTATCTATTATGAGTGTTAAGATGATCTGGATAAGTTTATCTATTATTACAATTTTAAAAGAACGAATCAGGGTTACCGTTAAAGGGAAGGTTACCTATCAGAAATTCTTAGATGGTAAGTGTAAATTAACTTTATTGGAACCCGGATAAATATTATCTTATTGCTATAGGGAAAAAACAGCAATGTGTAATCATACATATAATGAAATTAATACACTTAAAACTAATTAAAAATTACTATTTTCTTTTATAAGTATCGCGGAAGTCATTTTTATTTTCAATAATATGATATTGCGACTATAAAATAACTATGACTCTTTAAGAGCTAAATCAACTGCACTTGTTGCATGGATCATAGTAGTATCAAACAAAAGTAGTGAAGTATCTTCTTGTTTTATTAATAGCGGTATCTCGGTACAACCTAAAATAATTCCCTCAACTCCATTGCTACCCAATTTTTCTATTATCTGTATAAACCTATTTTTAGAAGATTGTTTTAGAATATGGAAATCCAGTTCATTATAAATGACATTGTGAATAAAGGTTCTGTCATATATCTCAGGTATTTTCACTTCTAATCCTTGGTTTTTCAAACGGTCAATGTAAAAATCTTCTTCCATAGTAAACTTTGTGCCTAAAAGTCCAACTCTTTTCAATCCTTTTTCTTTAATACTTGAAACTAATGCATCAACAATATCCAATATTGGAATATTAATGCAGTCTTGAATTTCTTTGACAGTTTTATGCATTGTGTTTGAGCATATTACAAGAAAGTCCGCTCCACTCTTTTCTAATCTTTTAGCAGCATCTGTCATCAAATCTGTAAGTTTCCCCCATTCTCCTAAATCACGAAGGATTAAAATGGGATCAAGATCAACAGAATACATAATACATTGGCATGAATGCTGTCCACCTTTCTTTTTAGCAACTAACTCATTGATAATCCTATAGTATTCAGCTGAAGATTGCCAACTCATTCCACCAATTAATCCAATTGTTTTCATAAAAATACTCCTAATTATAAAAGATTCCTTATTTCAAGGTATACGAACTTGTCAAATTTATAGAACATCCAACCTAAATCTTTTTCTACCTCTTTATTAAATTTCCTTATATAAGCTTTCTTTAAAATATTTTATTCAATTGTTAGTTGAAGGAATGTTCTATTCCCTTATGGAACTTGATAAATCCCTAAGCTAATAATTTTATCTGAAAATATTTTATCAATTCTGCATCCCCAAAATATTGTTTCTATTGCCATTATTGAAATTATTCTGCAAATAGCCTTCTATACTATTTTTAACCAATCTGTTACTTCCAATTAAAGTTACTATATCACATCAGTCAAACTGGATTTTTTAATTATTACGGATCTATCTAATGAAATAGTTGTTCCTCTATTCATTTTTTTATTACATATAATTCTGAAGAAAAGTTCCTAACAACCTACATGTTATATTCAATTAAAAATATAGTAATACACGTATTGGTAAGACTTTTTAATTATTCCATCATATCTCTACTTTCCTGTATATTCATCCCTGCTGTTGGCTTGTATAGCAAAATTCATGAGTGCTTTGTACCCCGAGTCCTCACAATTTTTTCTCTCATCTAAATCCCACATAGAAGAATAATTGCTGGTTTGTTTGTATAATATTCAAGCCTAAATCTTTTAATTATTTGTTAGTTTTCTGAGCTAAATTAATTTTTTCTTTTATAAATAAAAAAAGGGGCAGTAATATAATAATTTATCACTGCTCCCTATTAACTAATAACTTTGAGCTTTCTATTTTATTAATTATACCACTATTTCCCCCTATGTAAAGTTTTTTTAATAAAATTTAAATATAAAAATAGGTAATGGTAAAAGAAACTTGCACTTAGAACCTTGAAAAACTGTTGATAAATCAGTATAAAGAGAGTAT
>CAZGKY010000127.1:0-6025 GCA_964525625.1 uncultured Atribacterota bacterium
CCCCCCCCCCCCCCCCCCCCCCCCCGCCCCCACCACCCTATCCTACACCTTTCCCTACACGACGCTCTTCCGATCTGCTAGCCTCATAATTGGTTCGGGATACTCTACCCTCGGGAAAACAACAGGAAATTCCTTATTACAAAGAGTATCACCAGTATTAGTTTTCTTTAATTTAGCAATGGCTCCTATTGCTCCAGCAGAGACTTTAGCAACTGGAGTTTGATCCTTTCCCTGCATTAGGAAAATTTTCCCTACCTTGTTTTCAATATCCTGGGAGGAATTATAAATCTGGGCATCAGCATTTAATTCACCAGAAAAAACCCTAAAATAGGTTAAATTACCCACATAAGGATCTGTGATGGTCTTAAATACCAATGCTGTAAAGGGAGCATTATGGACAGCTCTTTTTAATAAGATATCTTTCTGTTCTTTCAAGTCTCGAGCCGGAATATCAGGTAATTCAATAGGATTGGGGAAATACTCTTTAATAAATTCCAATAATAATTCTATACCGATATTCTTGGTGGCTGAACCACATAATATCGGAAATATTTTTCTATCTAACATCGCTCCTTTTAGGCATTTGGTAATTTCTTCCGCAGTGAGTTCTTCTCCCTCAAGATATTTCATTAATATTTCATCATCAACTTCGGCAATTGTTTCTACCATCTTTTGGCGATATTGCTTAACTTTTTCTCGTAAATCATCTGGTATATCCTTCTCTTCTACCTGATTCTTACCCTCTTTATCTACTTGAAAATAGTAAGCCTTCATTTTTAACAAATCAACTACACCCTGGAAATTCTCTTCTCCTCCTATGGGAAGCTGAACTGCTATAGCATTTTGCCCAAAATTTTCTCTAATTATAGTACTAACCCGATCAAAATCAGCTCTTTCTCTATCTAATTTATTGATAAAAAATACTCTGGGTAATTTAAACTCTTCAGAATATTCCCAAACCTTTTCTGTTTGTACTTCTACCCCAGAAACACCACATACTACAAGAATAGCACAATCTACTACCCTTAAACTTGATTTTGCATCAATAATAAAATCAAGATAACCTGGTGTATCAATAATATAAAACAAAGAATCCTTCCAATTTAGATAGGCTAAAGAAGAATTTATACTAATCCCTCTTTTCGTTTCTTTAGGATCATAATCAGTTATTGTGTTACCCTGATCAATTTTACCTAAACGAGTGGTCATATGGGCATCAAATAACATTGCTTCAGTAAGAGATGTCTTACCTGAATCCCCATGCCCAACAAGAGCAAAGGTTCTAACTTTATCTACATCATATTTTGTCACTGAATATTCCTCCTCGAAAATGAAATTATCTTTATTTTATTGTATCAGAGAATACAATATTAATCGCAAAATAATCAAAATTATCTTTCTAATCTATATTTTTACCATTGAAATGAATAATTTTCTTATAATTCCTTAAAAATATTATTTATCTCATCCAGACAGCCCTGTAATTCGTATTGCTCTTTGGGCTCCATAACCAGTATGCCCTTATAATTTATCTTTCTAACAAAATCCATAAAGAAAGACCAGGGAAAAACACCGCCACCTGGTAGTAAATGTAAATCTTGCTTACCATTATTATCATGAATATGAATATGAATTAACTTATTCAACCAGTCAATAGGAATATGATCTAAATTTAACTCATGTGACAGGTGCTCATGGTAATTAAGAAGATAATGTCCGGTATCGAGGCATATCCCTAAATTAGCTGAAGCAATGATTTCAATAATTTTTTGGATTTCTTCCCATTTATCACCAACTCTTCCGGGAGGTGTATTTTCAAGAGCTATTTTTATTTTCCAATCCTGACTGAAATCTATAATCTCTTTTAAACTTTCAATACTTAATTGTAATCTTTTCTCTCTATCGTTATAATTATTTACCATTGCTCCAGGATGAACCACCACAAAATCAGCACCGAGATGAAAAGCTATCAGCACCATCTTTTCAATTTCTCGAACTGATTTAATTCTATCATATTCTTGAGGATGGGAAATATCAACTCCATTCATAGGCATATGAATGGATTTCACAAAAATATTCATCCTAGCCAATTTCTTTTTTAAGCTAATAACCTCTTCTAACTTCTGGGGTTGAAAATGACCTTCCCGGGGCCTTATTTCAATATAATTAATTTTACTACTAATTAAGTAAGGTAACAATTTTTCAATAGGTTCCTGGTAATATACCATTGTAGAAAGACCTAATTCTAATTTCATTTCCTCTCCATGATTACCACAATTTTTATCATAATAGAGTTTTCCTATTATCTCTTTCTTATTTGGGACATTTTCCCCTTCCTTGGTATTCTTTATTTTTTATCTTAAAAAAGCTTCCACAGAAAAGGCCGCAGTAGCTCCCTCACCACAAGCAGTAACCACCTGTCGTAAACCTTTGGCGCGAACATCACCACAGGCAAAAATACCTTCTATTTTAGTTTTCATATTTTCATCAGTAACAATATATCCCTTTTCATTAATCAGCTGTTTGTGCATTTCTCCTAAAGAGGGGTAAGTAGGCTTATAGCCGGTAAAAATGAAAACACCCTGACAGGTTATAGTATTAATTTGTCCGCTTTTCACATTTTTTAATTGAACAGCTTCAACCTGTGTCTTACCAATAATGGAAAGAACAATGGTATTCCAGCTAAAGTTAATTTTAGGATTATTAAAGGCACGCTCCTGTAGTATTTTGGTTGCTCTTAATTCATCTCTTCGATGAACAATAGTGATTTTACTGGCAAATTTAGTTAAAAATAAGGCTTCTTCTAAAGCAGTATCTCCTCCTCCTACTACAATAATTTCCCTGTTACGAAAGAATGCTCCATCACAAGTAGCACAATAGGAGACTCCCCGACCTGTTAATTCTTTCTCTCCAGGTACTCCTAATTTACTAGCCTCACCACCAGTAGCAATAATAACTGATTTACAGTAAAAAATATCCTCAACAGTCCTAACTTGAAAAATTACTTTATCACTTTGCTGATCCTGAGCAATCTCCAATACGGTGCTATTAACAATCTGTAAACCAAATTTTTTGGCTTGCCGCTCAAACCTCTGCATCAAATCAGGACCAAAAATACCTTCCGGAAAACCAGGATAATTTTCAATTAATTCGGTTAAATTGGCCTGACCACCACTAAGGGCCTTTTCCAATAATATAGTATTAATTCGAGAACGGCTTAGGTAAAGGCCAGCAGTTAATCCGGCTGGTCCTCCTCCGATAATAATATTTTCAAAAATATGATTTTTGGCCATAACCTGTTTCTGTACCATTAGTCCACCCCCTAGTCTAGTTGTTATTACTCTGACAGGCAGTTAAAAATTTTAAGTACTATTATATAATAACTATTGTTGTCCAATATCTCCTGATAAATTTGCTCTTATTTCAACTTTAGCTTTATGCAGAGAATCAATCTCCTTAAGTGGAGCTAACATACCATAAATTATACTCTGATATAACTTAGACATAAATTTATTAAGTGGAACTTCCCGACCATTAACTTTAATAGAAAGAGAATCATGAGTATAAGAACATTTTTGTACTAATTCTTTGCCATTAACAATAGCTCGGGCTAAATCATAACAACTGTCATATCCACATTTTCTACAATTTGCATCTGGTAATAAAAAACTTTTTTCCTCAATTTTTTCTACTATCTCTTTGAGATCTTCTTCCTCACTAATAGAATAATCCACAATTCTCTTTTCTTTTAAAGAAATATCCCTTCCTACAGTAAAAAGTTCCAGCCCATCGGTTAGTAATTCTTTTTCTTTCTCTTCTTTTAAGCAGAGCACTTTGGGTAAATATTTCAAGCTTTTCCACCCCTCTATAATCAAAAAATCAGCAGTAAGTAATGCTACAACCTCTGCTAAATCCTTTTCCCCCTTCATTATTATTTCAGTGCTTAGAGGAGTAATAAGTACCACTTTTTCTACTTCCTGCAAAAATTTACCAGTATCATTTTCTTTATGATGGATAGGTTCACCAGAATGTTTTATTACCACAACTTGATAATTCTTCTTAATTAATGCTCTAGCCAAAGCCACTGCTAGTGTTGTCTTACCACTTTTCTTAAAACCAACAATCCCTATTGCTTTCATCGTATCCTCCTTATTTGCAATCCTTTATAATATACCAGAAGGTAATTTAATAAGCAAGAGCAGTTAAATTAGTCGGCAATAATTTATTTCATTCATATGAAATTAAATGCAAAGATAACAATAAGGGAAAGATATTTTATAAAAAATATATCTTGGTAAGAAGAAAAAATAGAAATGGCCTTATGGGGAAGAATTAATAAATTAACAGATTTTTTATTGAAGAAACTTAGTTGGGAAGAGAAAAGTCTCAGCCTCCCAACTAAGTTTATTTTTAAACTATCTACTTCTGTGTCTCAACATATCTTCGGTAATATATCCTTTAGCAAGACCATATTCTTGCCATTGTTTTAGTTCTTTATTTATCTTATCTAAAAGTTCTGGTTGTGTTATCAAACGCAAGGCAACTGCAGCTTGTCTTTTAGCCATCAAAGCTAATGATCTATGACCTAAGGGAGTAGTAGTAAGGTCTGCTTTCTCCTGCGAATGACCTGCAGTAGGAGGAACATCAGCCATAGCTATTGTTATGCTGCCTCTTTCGGAACCCAGACCTGGTATACTCCAGGAAGCCCATTGACCAACATCCCAACCACTAGCTAAATCACCTAGTTCATCTAAGGTCATACCTTCGTCACTATACATTTTGGTATAATACCATCCCAATGCATTTGCCCATGCTGTAGACACACCATTAACATAATCAGCATAATGATTAATCTCGACCTCACAGAAGGTACCCATTGCTGCTGCCTGAGCAATTATATTTACTTGTTCTACCTTTTTATTCAATTCTTCCTGGTTCAAGCCAGGAGTTGCTCTAACCCAATGATCAAAAAGTACATAAGGGTTAATAACATTGGGGGCTTTTGCTGTTTCAATAATGGCACCATGGAACCGAAATTCTGGTTTGGAGTGTTCTCTAATCATATCAACCATCATCCACATTGCTCTTAAGGCATCTCCAGCATCACGCCCATTCCAAGGGTCACCGGATGCATGGGCAGTTTTTCCTTTAAATTCATATAAATTAGCACTGATAAGTGTAGCACCGCCAGTTCCTGCTAATGGTCTCTTTATTTTCCCAGAATTTACACCACCGTGAGTCTGTAATATGAAATCTACTTCATCGAAATAGCCAGCTTTAAACATAGCGGTAGGGTCAGGAGGGGGGATTTCCTCTGCCGGTAAATGGATTACCCAAATACTACCTGGTAAATTGTATTCGTCCATAATCTTGGTCATAGCAATCGCTGCACCAAGTGCAACAGGTGGTTGTTGATTATGTGCACACCCATGAAATGGTGGATCACCTCGCAATGCATCCATCTCTGTTGTAAAAGCAATCACTGGATATTCTGATTTGCCTTTATATTTGGCAGTAAAGGCAGTGGGTAAATTTCTGGCATTATGCAGTTTCTCTATTACCGAATTATACCCTTCATCTAATCCTTCAACACCGAACTGAACCTCAAATCCGTATTTTTCCAGTTCAGCAGCAACATATTTAGAGGATTCATACTCATAGTAACCAGGCTCAGGATTATAATATAAATAGTCACTTATTTCAATCATGCGGGAACTATATTCATCAATGTAAGCTTCAATCTTCTCTCTTAAAGCTGTAATTTCTGGTGTTTCCGGTGGAAGCTCTTCCAGTGGAATTAATTGTGGTGGTGGTTCTACTGCTAAAGGTGTAGAGATGTTAATAAATAAAATATTTAAAAATACTATTCCAAGAATTAACCATAATTGTCTTTTCATTTTCATATAACAATTAACCTTCTTTCTATTAAAAAATTTTTAAAATGCTTCAAATCATATCTTTTATTTTTTTACTCTATCCCATTTTTTATTTCCTCCTTCTAATAATTGGCATTCCAAAAAGTGAA
>CAZGKY010000128.1:0-6018 GCA_964525625.1 uncultured Atribacterota bacterium
CTTTCCTTAACAAATTCTTCAATAGTACAATCCATAATAGAGCAGACAGAATACATAGCCACACCAACTGGTGGTGTTAAAAGCCCGATAGCACAAGTAATAACCATAATTACACCAAAAAAGACTAAATCCACTCCTACAGCCTTCATAATAGGTATCAATATTGAGGTCAGGAGTAAAATAATAACTGTAGAATCCATTACCATCCCTAATAATAATAGAAATAATAAAACAATAGAGGTAATAAAAATTGGATTACCACTCAATCCCAAAATAAACTTTGATAATGTCTGGGGAATCATCTCCCAGGTAAGTCCATAGCTCACCAAACCAGATAGAGCGATTAAATACATAATCATACCAACATCCAGAATAGTATTAAGAATTGCTTCCTGGAATCTTTCCCAGGTCAATTCTCGGTATACAATTATTCCCACCATACAGGCATAGATTGCCGCAAGTGCTCCTGCTTCAGAAGGAAGTAGCATACCAGATCTAAGACTTACTAATAGTATAATTGGAAAAAGTATTGCCCAAATACTCCGGAAAAAAGTAGTAAACATCTCTTTAGCAGGAGCCTTTGTTTTATTAATGGGTAAATAACCCCTTTTCTTTGAGGTAATGGAAACAGTAATCATTAAGAAAACCATCATTAAAAGACCCGGAATAATACCACCAGCAAAAAGACGTCCAATAGATACTTCTCCGATACTTCCGTACAATACCATACCGATACTGGGAGGAATAGAAATAGTAATTAAAGCAGAAAATCCATGCACTCCGGCACAATAAGCACGGGCATAACCTTGTTTAATCATATCCGGTCCTAATATTCGCGATTCCATTGCTGCATCCGCAATTGCTGAACCAGAGACGCCTCCCATCATAGTACTCATTACTACACTGGTATGGGCAAGAGCACCAGGTTTATGTCCCACTAAAACCGAGGCAAAATTTACCAGTCTTTTAGTTATGCCGGTATTATTCATCAAATTACCGGCAAAGATAAAAGTTGGGATAGCCAGTAAGGTAAAATTTTGGGTTTGGGAAAGAATTAATTGCACCGGCATAGTAAAGGGCAGGGTAGGCTGCTGGATAAAAAAGACAAATCCAGATATCCCTATAGCAAAAGCAACCGGCATTCCTAACAATAGAAATACAATAAATAAGATAAAGACGAGTAACATTTTACCCCTCCTTAGATAAATCTGGATTATTTTCCAAGATATTTACAATCATGATGATTATACCTTCTTATTTATCTTAAATATTGGAATCTTCTCACTTTTTATCAAATGTTCTATTTTCAATAAAATAGTTAAGAGAAGAGAGGTGCATCCCACAGGAATACTGAGTGTTACCCAGGTATAACTAAAGCCTGGGATACCTTGAAAAGCTCTGAATCTGGTAATATAGCAGAGTTTTATACCATAGACAATAAGAAAAAGTAAAAAAACAATGATCATCAAATAATTAATTATAATAATATAATTTTTTATTTTTTTGGGAAATCTATTAATAAAAATTTCTACACTTACATGTCGATCTTTTCTCATAGTAACATCAGCACTAAAGAATACTGCCCAGGCAAAAAGAAAGGTAGAAGCATCCATAGCCCATCTAATGGGATAACCAATACTTCTTCCAAATCCTGCCACAAAAATAATACATACTATAATAACAAACAACCAGCCAGCAATAAAGTTCTCTGCCTTACCTATAAATTCATAAGCTTCTCTAAATCTATGCACATAAATTCCCTCCTTTCTTGTTTATATTAAACGATTTTAGATTAAAAAAATGTACTTATTGCTGGTATAGATTTGATGATTTAAAAATGCTACTGAAATCATACATTGACAAATAATTAATAACAATATAAATACTTTTTATAAAACAAGGGCAAAGTGTTTGATTAATATATTTAACTATTATTAATGGCTTTGCCCTTGTAAATAATCATAACTACATTTAGAATTTTAATTGACTGATAAAATTAATTTTTATCTTGCAAACAATTTGGATTCTAAGCTTACTAACTATTGCATCGCTGCTAATTCTTTTAAGATCTGTTCTCTGACATCAGCAATTCCAAGTACCTCATAGGCAGCTTTTCCTGCTTCTTTGAATGCTTCAATATTAATTTCCTCTGTGGGAATAATAGTCATACCTTTTTCCTCGGCTCTTCTTCTGTAATCGGGAATTTGTTCTTCCATGTAGTAAGAAGTCTCTAAACCAGCTCTATCACATTCTTCAATGAGAATTTTTTGGTACTCCTCAGGTAGACTATTAAACCATTTAGCACTAATTACTTCAAAGTTAATCAACAAGAAGTGTTTTGTCTCAGAGACATATTTTACTACTTCAAATAGATTGGCACCAAAGATATTGGCATAAACAAGTTCTGCTCCATCAGCTGCTTTTTGTTGTATGGCAGTATATATTTCGCCGAAGTTAATAGCTGTGGGCACAGCACCTAGTGCTCTTACTGATTCTGACCATATTGGAGCAGGAGGAGTTCTGATGCGTAGTCCCTTTAAATCTTCTGGTGATTTAATCGGTTTATTGGTCATAAAATGCCTGAAACCCTGTACCCAATTAAAGGAAAGAACCTTTAAACCGTATTGAGTTGCTAATTCTTCATTCCATTTTTTAATGGTAGGAATTTCGTTTAACTTTTTTACTTCTTCAATGCTATTTACAAAGTAAGGACCATTCATCACTGCGATACCAGGAATATAATTCCCTAAACGTGCTGAATCTGTATTTTGACCAACATTAACACCCTGGCGAATCTGTTCAATAATATCTTCTTCCACTCCCAGTTGTGCACTATGGAAGACTTGAATCTCAACTTCCCCATTGGTTCTTTCTTTTACTCTCTCCGCCCACTTCAGAAAACCTTGATGATACGGCTCATTAGGAGATAAGACATGGTTAAATTTTAATATATATTTAGCCTGAGCGGGTATCAGTATTAAGCATAACAATACCAAAACCAGAACAACTAATAACGCTACATTAATTTTTTTCATCCTGTTTTCCTCCAAATTTAATTTAGTAATAATTCATTAGTACTAATTTTATTAACTTAATATAAATTAATTTGAACTCTATTCACCACCTCCTATAACATGGAATAATAATTATGAATTTTGTCAACCTCACTTAGCATATCTCCCGTAATTATTTATGTTATCTTTGTACTCTACCAGAGGCAGCCCCTCCCATTAAGCTTTGTACCTCTTTTAGGGATAACAGTGGTAAATCACCGGGTATGGAATGGGCAAGACAGGATGCCGCTACAGCAAATTCCAGGGCTTCCTGATCATTAGAGAGATGATTCATACCATAGATTAACCCGGCAGCAAAGGCATCTCCACCACCTACTCTATCTACAATATCACGAATTTCATATTTTTTAGAAACAAGAAAATCTTTCCTATTATTTAATACTGCTGACCAATTATTATAGTCAGCTGAATAGCTTTCCCTTAAAGTAATGGCAATCTTTTGTATATTGGGATACAGTTTTAGCACTTGTTCGGTTAATTCTTTATATTTTTCTATCTGTAATTGACCTGACTCTACATCTACATCTAATTTTATTCCTAAAGATTTCTGGCAATCCTCTTCATTCCCCACAGCAATATCTACATATTTTGCTAATTCACCCATGATTTCTGGAGCAGATTTTCCGTATTTCCAGAGATTCTTCCGGAAATTAAGATCACAGGATACTGTGACATTCTTATCACGAGCCATTTTAACTGCCTCTAAGGATAGTTCGGCTGCTGAAGAAGAGATGGCTGGGGTAATACCGGTAATATGAAACCAGCTTGCTTCTTGAAATACCTTATCCCAGTCAATATCCCCTACCTTTGCTTCAGCAATAGCCGAGTGGGAGCGGTCATAGACCACTACTGATGGCCTCTGGTTTGCCCCTGCTTCCAAGAAATAGATACCGAGTCTTTCTCCTTGTCGGACTATCAATGAAGTATCAATCCCCTGTCTTTTTAATTCTCTGATACAAGCCTCCCCAATAGGATTATCAGGAATAACTGAAACATAAGCTACATCAAGACCAAATCTGGCTAACCCCACCGCTACATTGGCTTCCCCACCCCCAAAGGTAGCTTCCAGAAGGGGACTTTGCAAAAATCGTTCAAACTGAGGTGGTTTCAGTCTTAACATAATTTCACCAAAGGTAATATACTTCCCCATAATTCCCTCCCTTATAACATTATTTTTGCATCAGATGGATAGCAAAGCCCGATACATTCATATCCAGATAAACAGCCTTTAATTTACCATCAGACTCTTTGGCTGTCTCAGCCAAAATAGAAATGCCCTTTCTTTTTAAATAAGCAATAGCCCTAATGATATTATTAGTGGCAATGGCAATGTGACCATGTTCACCAAGATATCTTTTTTTCATTACTTCAAAACCGGATCCAGAAAAAAATGAACTACTACCTTCTTTAGTGCTAAAATAGAAGGTACGAGATAATAGATCAGCCAAGTTAAGTGCTTTCTCCCGACTGTCCTCATTTATACCTAAATGAGCCAACTGGAATCCTAACATTGTGGAGATTGCTTCTCTGGTAAGCTCGGTAATACGACCAAAATTTCCAGAAGAGATAAGGTCAGATTTAACCATCCAACTTCCGCCACAGGCTAGAACCTGGGGATGAGACAGATAAGATAATAGATTATTCTGGTCAATTCCTCCAGTTGGAATAAATTTGATTTCAGTAAAAGGTCCAGAAAGGGCTTTAAGAAGATTCATTCCTCCTGACGCTTCAGCCGGGAAAAATTTTACCACTTCTAATCCTTTTTCTAAAGCCATTTCTACCTGAGTAGGATTGTTAACACCAGGGGTTACTGGTATGTTATTTTCTAGACAGTAATCAACTACTTTGTTATTAAAACCAGGAGAAACAATAAATTTGGCACCAGCTGTTACTGCCTTTTTCGCTTGTTCAATAGTTAATACAGTTCCTGCTCCTACTAAAACTTCTGGAAGTTCCTCCGTTAAAGCCTTAATAGCGTCTATAGCAGCAGAGGTTCTGAAGGTAATCTCAACCACGGGAAGGTCTCCTGAAAGAAGTGCTTTACCTAAGGGAACTGCATCCTGAGCCCTGTCAATCTTTACTACCGGAACAATACCTAATTCTCCAATTTGTTTGAGAATGTTATCCAATTTAATATTCCCCCTTCCATTCAGATGTAAAAAATTATTATTTATAATAATTATAAAAAGTTATTACTAAAAATACTTAAATATCTGATCGAAATCCCAAGCGAGTAGATATTTTTTGACAGGTATTAAGAAGTTCTTCTTTTAAGAAACTCTGATTATCCTCATTAATACGATAAGAGGGACCGGAAATACTCACTGCAGCAATCACTCTACCTTTGTAATCCCTGATCGGAGCAGCAATACAGCGTACAAATTTTTCGTTTTCTTCTTTATCCAGTGCAAATCCTTCCTGTTCGATTCTTTCAAGTTCTTTGATCAGTTTATCTTTATTGGTTATCGTGTTTTCAGTAAGCTTAGCCAGTTCAATTTTAGTTAATATTTGTTCTCTTTTATCTAGGGGAAGAAAAGCCAATAAAACTTTACCAAGAGCCGTACAGTGGAGTGGTGCACGCTTACCAACATAAGAGATCATTCTTATAGTCTGTGTAGATTCCTCTTTCGCTAAATAAAGTACATTGGTATCTTCTAAAATCGCTAAATGGACTGTTTCATCACATTTTTTTGTTAATTCTTTTAAAAATGTTTTTGCTTCCTTTACCAGGTCAATCTGGTTTAATCTGGCCAATCCCAATTCTAACAGTTTCAAACCTAATTGGTATTTCTGGGTAGTGGGATCCTGTTCTACATATCCCCCATATTTTAAAGTATCAAGTATGCGGTGAATGGTACTGGGATATAGATTTAATTGCTCACTAATTTCAGTCATGTTCATTGGAGCATTATTCTTAAGTAATACATCCAGCACTGAGAAGGCT
>CAZGKY010000129.1:0-5880 GCA_964525625.1 uncultured Atribacterota bacterium
ATTATTTAAATTTACTTTTCTCTTTCTTCCCATCCCCCCTACCTGGACAGTAATTAGGGATTTATAACCACGATTAATTAACATACGTATGGGAAGATTATCATAAATACCGCCATCTAAATATATTTTTTCTCCAATTTTAGCTGAACGAAAAAGCGGAAAATTGGCACTGGCAAAAAGATAGTCGGCAATTTGGCCCTCCGGAATATCTTCTACAAACAATTCCAGTGCCCTACGATCGGTAAAAGATACTGTAACCATACCTAGGATAATATCAGATTTACGTAACCTTTCTTCATTAACATACTTCTTTATTAATTGTTGCAAAGGAGTAACATCAATCCCACCTTCGGCAATAATCTCTGCTAACATCCGTAAATAGTAGCGAATATCAGCTGATTGTATTTCTAAACGAGAGAGTTTCTTTAATCTTTCTTCATCAATATTCATGATCAGGGAAGGGTGGATATCATACCAAATTTGATAAGCCTTATCAATTTCATGCTGGGCAACCATAGCACCATTTAAAGCTCCCACAGAGGTCCCCGTTACTGCAGTTATCTTAATACCCATCTCCTCTAAAGCCTTACAGGCACCAATTTCATAGGCACCCTTAGCTCCTCCGCCCTCTAAAACCAGCCCGAATTCTTCTTCCATAGCAACACCTTATTTAATATGTAAATTATCCTCTGGTTAAATAATCAATTGAAAAGTGAACTTCTTTTCATAACTATTTAGAAAAATATCATTCAATTTTGATTCCGGAATAACCTTTTCTGACTTGATTTCATCTGGATAACCAATAGCAACTATACATAACACACATAAACTTTCGGGAATTTTTAATAAATCTTTAACAAATTCCTCCGATTTCTGACCGGTTGCCGTATATCTTTTTCTTATTTGTATCCAGCAGCTACCCAAATCCAGATGTTGGGCAGTTAATATAATTAAGGTGGTAGCAATAGAAGCATCTTCTATCCAAACATCGGATTGTCTGGGATCAGCCAATATCACTATAGCAAGAGGTGCCTTAGCCAGTAATTGAGAGCCATGTTCTTTGGCTTTAGATAATTGAAACAGAATTTCTTTATCCTCAACAATAATAAATTGCCAGGGGTTATTATCCTTCGAGGATGGGGATAAAAGAGCTGTTTGAATAATTTGATTAATCTTTTCCGACTCAACTTTTTTCTCTTTAAACAAGCGAATACTTCTTCTTTTTTTAACTAATGATAACATTTTACTCCTCCTGCTTTATTAAAAATGATATTATAGATATTCTTCAGCTCGTAATATTGCCTACTATATCTAAATTTTATAACATAATTTTTTTCCTTTGTATTTAAAGTTTTTTTCTTTGCTTCATTATAACAAAAGAGATTGTTAATTATCTATAAAATAAGTAATAATACATAGAAAAAATGAATTATTTTCCCTTACCATAATTGAGAAAGATTTTTGTCCTTCTCTTGTCTTTAGTAAATAACTACATTAAAATATAACAAGTAGCTTTTTTAGTTATGGTAATAAGTAAAATTAATAGTTCTATAAGGAGCTCACTTTGCTTATAAATAAATTATTGCAGATCTATTTTTCACCAACCCATTCTACCGAAAAGATTGTTCTGGCCATAGCCAGAGGATGGAATATTTCCGAACAGAGGTCTATTAATCTTAATACGCTTGAACAACGTCATAATTTTAAGGTGAACCTAAGTGCCACTGAGGCAGTTATATTAGGTATCCCTGTCTATGAGGAAAGAGTTCCCAATCTATTATATCCGGCTCTCTGGAAGATCAGGGGAAATAACAACCTTATGGTCCTTATTGTAACTTATGGTAATATAAGTGCTGGAATTACCCTGTACCAGCTATCTAAAATGATGAATAACCAAGGATTCAAGATTATTGCTGCAGCTAATTTTATAAGCGAACACGCTTTTTCCCAGGAAGATATCCAAATTGCCCCCGGAAGGCCGGATACCCTGGATTTGGAAAAGGCAGAACAATTAGGAAGACAAATTCGCCAGAAAATTGAATTAATTAATAACTTAAATACCCTTCCTGACTTAAATATCTCTGGTGAATTACTACCAGTTGGTAAATTACTGCCTAAACATAGTGAAATTCTTTTTACTCATGCTCCAGAGATTATTCCTACACTCTGCCAGCATTGTTTAAAATGTGTAGAGTTGTGTCCAGTTAAGGCAATAAACCCGAAAAACCTGCAAAGCCGCGAAAAACTTTGTATTCGTTGTTGTGCCTGTGTTAAACTTTGTCCTCACCATGCTCGGAAAATAATCTTTAAACAGCCACTATTAGTAAAAACTTTCTTAAAAAGAATCGGTAGAAAAAGAAAAGAGCCAGATATTTATATTTAATACTTTTTATCTCCCCCATTATTCATCTTAAGAAAAATTTACCTCTTTAAACACAGCACCACTGCTAGCCGAAGTAACCAGATAAGCGTATCTCCTTAAATAATGGTTAACAGGGATGTTTCTTTCAGGCAAAGACCATTTTGCCTCTCGCTTTTTTAATTCTTCTGTTGATAATTCTACTGATAATTCTCGTCTGGAAAGGTCAATTTTAATAATATCTCCATCTGTAATCAATCCGATAGGACCTTTTTCTGCTGCTTCAGGAGAAATATGTCCAATAGCTGCACCACGAGTAGCTCCCGAAAAACGACCATCAGTTAAAAGAGCAACATCATTATCCAGTCCCATTCCACAGAGAGCAGAGGTTGGTGCTAACATCTCCCTCATTCCCGGTCCACCCTTGGGTCCTTCAAAGCGAATAACTACCACATCGCCCTTTTTTATCTGACCTCCTATTATTGCCTGGTAAGCTTCCTCTTCTGAATTAAAAACCCTGGCTGGTCCTTTAAAAATATACATATTTTTGTTTACCGCAGAAACCTTTACCACAGCACCATCGGGAGCTAAATTTCCATAAAGTATTGCTAAACCACTTTCCTTGCTATAAGGCTCATCACACTTTTTAATAACTTCTGAATTTTTTATATAAGCTTGGGCAATATTTTGTCCCAGCGTTCTTCCACTTACAGTCATCTCTTCAGTATGAATTAGTTTTGCTTCAGCAAGTTCTTTTAATAGTGCTGGTATGCCTCCTGCTAAAAACAAATCAGTAACATGGAAATGACTGGAAGGAGAAATCTTGGTTAAAACTGGAACAATACGACTTAAGCGGTCAAAGGTCTTCAATTCTAATTTAATCCCTACCTCATGAGCAATAGCCAGCAAATGTAATACCGTATTAGTAGAACCAGCCATAGCCAGGTCAACAGTAATAGCATTTTCAAAAGCTTTAGCAGTCATAATATCTCTGGGTCGAATCTGTTTTTCAACCAGATACATTATTGCCTCTCCTGCCTGTTTGGCTAATTGCTTCCTTTGTCCAAAACCCGCTGGTATAGTGCCATTACCTGGTAAAGCCATGCCCAGGGCTTCTGATAGACAATTCATAGAATTAGCAGTAAACAATCCAGCACAACTACCAGCACCAGGACAGGCACATTGCTCTAATTTATATAATTCCTGGGCTGATATTTTTTGTTGATTAAATTGACCAACAGCTTCAAAAACAGTGCTTAAGTCAACATCATTACCATGATATTGCCCCGGGAGCATAGGTCCACCGCTAATATAAACAGCTGGTATATTTAACCGTCCTGCAGCCATAAGCATACCAGGAATAATTTTGTCGCAATTGGCTACCATTACCAGACCATCAAAATGATGAGCCATTGTAACGGCTTCAATAGAATCAGCTATTAGCTCTCTACTGGCTAAAGGGTATTTCATACCATCATGATTCATAGCTATTCCATCACAAATGCCAATAACCGGAAATTCCACCGGTGTACCTCCTGCTGCTAATATGCCCATCTTTACCGCCTGGGTAATTTCCTTTAAGTGAATATGCCCCGGAATAATTTCATTAAAGGCATTTACTACTCCAATTAAGGGTCTTTCCAGCTCTGCCGGAGTATAGCCCATAGCATAAAATAGAGAACGATGCGGAGCACGGTTTACTCCTTTGGTTACCATATCACTCTTTTTTTTCATATTCCTACCCTTCCTTTTTTTATCTTATAATACCTTTTACCTTTTAATTTACAATAATTTCTATACTACTATTATACTAATTGTTTAGTTATAATTATATTAATTTATTTTTTTATTATAATAAAAACTTACAAATGTTGATACTGAAAAATATTATCTGATACAACTATTTATTTCCCCTAAAAGAAAAGCTTAAGATTTCTAAAATAGGTGCCAGAGATAATAAAAGGTCATCACTAAGGCTAAAATCAGCTTAACCAGTATAGAAGTAAGGCTACCAAGAAAGGTAGCCGCTCCTGCTTTGAAAGCCTGATACTGGTCTTTTCCAGCTATTAGTTCTCCTATAAAGGCGCCCAGTAATAAGCCTATCACAATACCAAAGGGCGGAAAAAACATTATTCCCAATATCATTCCAACAACTGCACCTGCTATACCGGTACGTGATGCACCAAATTTTTTGGCTCCTAATAGAGGGAGAATATAATCCAGCATGGTAACCAATAATATTAAAATACCGAATGTTACCAGGATACTTAGGTTAAATGCATCTTCTCCTTTAGCAATATAAAGTAAAATCAAGGAGATGTAGTTTAGTACAATCCCTGGTAATACTGGTACCACCACACCAATAATCCCAACAATATTCAATATAATTCCAGTAATTAATAACATCAATACTGTATCTTTAATCTTTCTTTTTCTATTATAGTTAAGATCTGTATAAAGAAGTAAAAGAAGGAAAACTCTTAGATAAAGAATGGAAGACCTGTTATTACAATTTAAATAATAACAAATCTTCCATTCTTATATTGTTATATTATACATTCATTTATATTGATTTGCCAACATTAAATAAGATCTCTTATTTATTAACTAACGATTGGCTTCCACAAAATCAATATATTTTTTCCCATCAGGCACTTCTTCGTTAATCCACCATTCAACCACTGGTTTCATTTTTTCTCTGAATTTAGTCATCTCTTCTGAAGGCAATGTACTTACCTGCATTCCTCTCTCTTTTAGCACCTTTATAGCATCCTGGATATACATCTTGGACATATAAAATACTTGGTATTCCCACTCTCTGCCCGCTTTTCTCATAATCTCCTGTAATTCAGGCGAGAGACGATTCCATCTGTCTTTATTAATAATTAGCAAGTCCCCCCAGGGTTGAAATTGAGGAACAAGGATAAGATATTTTGCTACTTCATCAAGTTTTCTTCCCACTCCAGTGAGTAAAGGTCTTACTGTTGCATCAATAGTACCTGTTTGTAAAGCTAAATAAAGTTCTCCAGAGCTCATCATAGTAGTCGAGCCACCAAGTTGTTCTATAGCCTTAGCTGCAGGTGTACCAGAAATAGCCCATAACTTCCCTTTCATATCTTCAATAGAATTAATAGGACTTTTTGAGTATAATTGATAAGGATCAACAGCAGCCCATCCTAACAAAATACAATTATGTTTTTGTTCTAATATAGGGCTGATCATCTCTTTTAAGCCAATATCAAGCATATACATTGCTTGATCAAGGTCGTCAAATAAAAAAGGCACAGAGGTTATTCCTAGCTCAGGAACCTCACCAGTATGATAGGTATCGTGAGGAATACTTATATCAATTTCACCTCTACTGACTGCTGCAAATTCCTCTTTGCCCCCATATAACTGTGCTGAGTGATAAATATCAAATTTAATTTCACCTTTGGATAGAGCTTCTACTTTTTCACAAAAATCTAAAGTGGGATTCAGAAGATAGGTATAGGAAGTTGGAAACATAGTTGATACAACCA
>CAZGKY010000130.1:0-5847 GCA_964525625.1 uncultured Atribacterota bacterium
ATATCTTGTTCTTTCAGCATTAAAATTTAATGGTCCTCCGAGATGCTCTTTAGCGTCAATATTAATAACATGCAGACTATTTAAATTCACTTTTCTTTTTCTACCTAATCCACCAACCTGGACTGTAATAAATGACTTATAGCCCCGGTTAATCAGCATACGAATGGGAAGATTATCATAAATTCCACCATCTAAGTATATCTTGTCTCCAATTTTTGCCGAACGAAAAAGCGGGAAATTAGCACTAGCAAAAAGATAATCAGTAATCTGACCTTCGGGAATATCCCTTACAAATAATTCCAATGCTTTACGATCAGTAAAAGATACCGTAACCATACCAAAGAGTATATCCGATTTTCGTAGTTTTTCCTCATTAATATGTTTTTTAATTAACTTCTGTAAAGGAGTAACATCAATCCCACCCTCAGTAATAATTTCCCCTAACATTTTTAAATAGTAGCGAATATCACCTGGTTTTATTTCTAAATGGGCTAACTTATTCAATCTTTCTTCATCGATATTCATAACCTGAGAAGGATGAATATCATGCCAAAGTTGATAAGCCTTATCAATTTCATGCTGGGCAACCATAGCACCATTTAAAGCTCCTACAGAAGTTCCAGTAACTGCTGCTATTTTAATACCCATATCCTCCAAGGCTTTACAGACACCAATTTCATAAGCACCTTTGGCACCTCCGCCTTCTAAAACCAGCCCAATTTCTTCTTTCATAATATAGTAACACCTTTATTAATTTCCTTTTTCTTATTCAACTAAAAACTATACTTCTTTTCATAACGGTTTAGAAAAACATCATTCATTTTTTGTTCGGGAATTGTCTTTTCTGATTTAACTTCACCAGGATAACCAATAGCAATCAAACATAAAACACGCAAACTATCCGGAATTTTCAATAAATGCTTAACATATTCTTCTGAATGCTCACCATTTGAACAATTCCTCTTTCTTAATTGTACCCAACAGCTACTCAAACCTAGATACTGGGCTGTCAATATAATTAATGTTGCAGCAATGGAAGCATCTTCTATCCAGACATCTGATTGTTTGGGATCAGCCAGCATCACTATAGCGAGAGGAGATTTTTCTAAGAATCTAGAACCATGTTCTTTTGCATCAGATAATTTTAATAAATTTTCCTTATCATCAATAATAATAAATTTCCAGGGATTGTTAGCCTTTGATGATGGGGATAAAAGAGCCGCCTGAATAATCTGGTTAATTTTTTCTGGCTCTACTTTTCTCTCTTGGAAGATGCGAATACTTCTTCTTTTTTTTATCAATGATAACATTTATAGTTCCTCCTTCTTTGTTATATTTGCTATATTCTATATTATACTATTTATTTTTCCTCTTGGTATTTTAATATCATAATTAACTAATCTGGGAAAAATATGTTTTATGTTAATTATGACAAAAGATTGATTACCAACCATCTTATTTAAATAAGACAATATAAATTAAAGATAATTGAAATGTTTGTTCCTTCCAATAATTTCAAATAATGTTTTAGTCCTTCCCTTGTTTAAAGTAAATAAGTACATTAAAATATAGCAAGTGAGTTTTAAAGCATTTCCACAAAGTCAAATTAATAATTTTTTAGGAGCTTGTCTTTGCTTATAAATAAATTATTAAAGATATATTTTTCACCAATCCATTCTACTGAAAAGATTGTTCTGGCTATTGCCAAAGGATGGAATATTCCCGATCAGAGGACTGTTAATCTTAATTCACTTGACCAACGTCATGAATTTCAAATTAATCTTAATCACACTGAAGCAGTGTTATTGGGAATCCCTACCTATGAAGAGAGAATACCCAGTATTTTATACCCGGCACTTTGGAAAATCAGAGGGAATAATAATGCTATAGTTCTGGTAGCAACATATGGCAATATTAGTGCCGGAATAACCTTGCAACAATTGTCTAAAATGATGAGCCACCAGGGTTTTAAGATTATTGCCGCAGCTAATTTTATTAGTGAACATGCTTTTTCTCACGGAGAAATCAGAATCGCCCCGGGTAGACCGGATGTTTTAGATTTGGAAAAAGCTGAGCAGTTAGGAAAACAAATCCAACAAAAAATTGAATCCAGCAAAGATTTAAAGACCATACCTGACCTAAATATCAGGGGAGAATTGCTACCAGTAAGCAAATTACTTCCTAAACATAGTGAAATACTTTTTACCCACGCTCCACAAATTATTCCTGAACTATGCCAGAATTGCCGAAAATGTTTGGAAGTCTGTCCAGTTAAAGCCATAGATCCGCACAGTTTAAAAAGCCGTGAAAAACTTTGCATCCGCTGTTTTGCCTGTGTTAAACTTTGTCCTCACCATGCTCGAAAAATAATCTTTAAACAACCGCTGTTAGCAAAAACCTTCCTGAAAAGAATTGGTAGAAAAAGAAAGGAACCGGAAATTTATATTTAGATATATCCTTTTTTAGGAAAAATTTACCTCCTTAAAAACCGCACCACTGCTGGCAGAAGTAACCAGATAAGCATATCTTCTTAAATAATGGTTAGCTGGGATATTTCTTTCTGGTAAAGACCATTTTGCTTCCCGTCTTCTTAATTCCTCTTCTGATAAATTCACCGATAGTTCTCGTCCAGAAATATCTATTTTTATAATATCTCCATCCTCAATCATACCAATGGGACCTTTTTCTGCTGCTTCAGGTGAAATATGCCCAATAGCTGCACCACGGGTAGCACCTGAAAAACGACCATCAGTAAGTAAGGCAACATCATTATCCAATCCCATTCCACAAAGGGCAGAAGTTGGTGCTAACATTTCTCTCATTCCCGGACCACCTTTTGGTCCTTCAAAACGAATAACTACTACATCACCCTTCTTTATCTTACCTTCTATTATTGCCTGATAAGCTTCTTCTTCTGAATTAAATACCCTTGCTCTTCCTTCAAAAACATACATACTCTTATTTACTGCTGAAACCTTTATCACTCCCCCATCCGGAGCTAAATTTCCATAAAGCACTGCTATGCCGCTTTCCTTGCTATATGGTTCATTGAATTTTTTAATAACCTCAGTATTCTTTATCTGAGCGTAAGCAAAATTTTGCCCAATAGGTTTTCCGCTTACAGTCATTTCTTCGTTATGAATGAGATTTACCTCAGACAGTTCTTTTAATACTGCTTGAATACCCCCTGCAAAATATAAATCAGTAACATGAAAATGGCTGGAAGGGGAAATCTTTGTTAAAACAGGCACAATTCGGCTTAACCGGTCAAAAGTCTTCAATTCTAATTTAAGACCAGCCTCATGAGCAATTGCTAACAAGTGTAATACGGTATTGGTGGAACCGGCCATAGCCAGGTCAAGAGTAATAGCATTTTCAAAGGCATTGGCAGTCATTATATCTCTGGGTTTAATCTGATTACGAACCAGATTCATAATTGCCTTTCCTGCCTTTTTAGCTAACTGCTTTCTTTCTCCATAGCCTACTGGAATGGTTCCATCACCGGGCAGAGCCATACCCAGAGCTTCTGATAGGCAATTCATAGAATTGGCAGTAAATAATCCAGCACAGCTACCAGCACCTGGGCAGGCACACTGTTCCAAGTTAAGTAATTCCGCTTGAGACATTTTTTGTTGATTATACTGCCCTACAGCTTCAAAAACAGTATTCAAGTCAACATCCCTGTTGGAATATTGCCCTGGAAGCATAGGGCCACCGCTGATATAAATGGATGGTATATTTAGACGTCCGGCTGCCATTAACATGCCAGGCACTATCTTATCACAATTTGCCACCAGTACCAGACCATCAAAATGATGAGCCATAGTAACTGCTTCAATGGAATCAGCTATCAGCTCTCTGCTAGCCAGGGGATACTTCATGCCATCATGATTCATGGCAATGCCATCGCAAATTCCGATAACTGGAAATTCAACAGGTGTTCCCCCCGCTGCTGCAATACCCATCTTTACCGCCTGAGTAATTTCATTTAATTGAATATGCCCTGGTATAATCTCATTAAAGGAGTTCACAACTCCGATTATTGGTTTTTCTAAATCCTCCGGGGTATAGCCCATAGCATAAAATAGAGAACGATGAGGAGCACGACTTGCCCCTTTAGTTACCATATCACTATTTTTTTTCATCTTTTATCCTTTCGTTAATTTTTCTTTAAAAATTATAATACATAGGCAATAAAATAAATGGTCAGTACAATAGCAAGAATTAATTTAATAATAATAGAAGTGATAATGCCAAGGAATGTAGCGAAACCCGCTTTAAATGCCTGTGATTGTTCTTTGCCAGCTAATATCTCCCCTATGACCGCTCCCGCTAAAAGGCCAAAAATAATACCAAAAGGTGGGAAAAATATAATTCCCACCAGCATTCCTATAGCAGCACCCCAAACCCCAGAACGAGATGCACCATGTTTCTTTGCTCCCATTAAAGGTAATAAATAATCTAATATGGAGACTAAAATGGTTAATACCCCGAAAACAATCAATGTATTAAAACTAATCCCAGCCTGCCCCCGGTAAATATAAAGTAATATTAATGTAAAATAGTTTAATGCTATTCCCGGTAATGCAGGTACCACAACTCCAATTATACCAATAATATTTAAAATAATTCCTATAATGATCAGCAAAATTATTAACCTTTTATACTTCTATGCCTTTGACAATTGCTTAATTATTTCCCTACCAACAACTTTTGTAGAACTATTACCCCCCATGTCTACGGTTTTGATTTTTCCTTCCTGAAGGACTTTTTCTACTGCCTGTTCGATAGATAAGGCTATCTCTATTTCGCCCAAATGCTCCATCATCATCGCTCCCGCAATAATAGTTCCAATTGGATTAGCAACATACTTATTCTTCAAATCAGGTGCAGAACCATGAATGGGTTCGAACATAGACACTCCTTGTGGATTAATATTTGCTCCTGCCGCCATACCAATACCTCCCTGTATAGTTGCCCCTAAATCGGTAATAATATCTCCAAACATATTAGGAGATACAATGACTTCAAATCTTTCCGGTTGACTAACAAAGAACATAGTCATTGCATCAATAAAATAGTAATCTGTTTTAAGATCAGGATAATTAACAACAGTATCTTTAAAAACATCTCTCCAAAGCTGATACATATCTGGAAGTACATTAGCCTTATCTACAGTAGACACATTGGATAAATTCTTCTTTCGAGCAAAATCAAAAGCATATTTTATTATTCTTTCTGAACCTTTTCTGGTTAATAAGCCTAATTGGTAACCAACCTCTTCCGGTTCAGTAATCTGAAAATCAAATTGAATATCCATCTGGTATAAATCCCGGCTTAAAAAACACTTTTTTTGATGCTTACTATTATTAAAGCATCCTCCGATACCTATATAGAAATCTTCTGTATTCTCTCTGATAACATAAAAATTAATGTCATGATAATCTTTATATCTTAAGGGATTTGGGATACCTGAATATAATTTAATTGGCCTCAGATTAATATATTGGTCAAAAGTAAATCTTATTTTTAGCAATATTTCTGTTTCCAGTATCCCGGGCTTGACCTTAGGATCTCCGATTGCCCCAAAATAAATAGCATCCATATCCCTTATCTCAGTTAGTGCGCTTTCTGGTAATAATACATCCTTTTCTAAGTAATACTCTGCACCAAAAGGATATTTGTGCCAATTAATTTTTACATCATGAGATTGGCAAGCAAATTCAACTACTTTTATGCCTTCCTCTATAACTTCTGGCCCTATACCATCACCGGGAATCAGCGCAATATTATACATGATAAATATTTTTTCTCCTTTTTATTTCATTCTTGGTGTATTCGACTAAC
>CAZGKY010000131.1:0-1106 GCA_964525625.1 uncultured Atribacterota bacterium
TTCGAGAAGGCGGTAGAACTATTGCCGCAGGTGTAGTTACTGAGATTATTGAATAATATTGAAATATATTAGTTTAAATAAAATTAAGGAAGCTTAGCAATATAAAATTAGTTTAAACAATAATTAAGACTGGGTGAAACCCAGTCTTAATTATTGTAAATATACTATCAGGGAACAGTGCAGAAAGATAATAATTATTTTTCCCAATAGATATATTAAATTAGAATATTTATAAAACAAAATTAGGAAAACTTGAGATCTAATTAATTAAATAATAATAGGAAAATGATAGCTTGACAGGTATGCTAAAATGTGTTAGATTAAGTTTCGTAAATTTTCTCTGATAGTGAGGGATAAATAATGAGAGAGAGAATAGTATTAGCTTGTTCTGATTGTAATAATCGTAATTATTACAGTTATAAGAATAAGAAAAATACCTCAGGAAAAATATCCTTAAAAAAATACTGTAAATTTTGTAAGAAGCATACCTTACATAAAGAGACTAAATAGTCTTTTATTTTTATAAAATAATTAAATAATAAACAGGTCCGTAGCTCTAACGGGAGAGCACCGGACTCCAAATCCGGGGGTTGCAGGTTCAAATCCTGCCGGGCCTGCCAGATTTTTAAGAAATAAATAATGATGCTGAAAAGGTGAAAAATGAAAATTAGTCAATTTTTTCAAAAAATAGTCAGTTTCATTAAAGAAGCAAGAATGGAGTTGAAAAAAGTTACCTGGCCAAATAGAAAGCAATTAGTTAGCAGCACTATAGTAGTAATGGTTATGGTTGTTTTGGTGGCGATCTATTTAGGATTTATTGACCTTTTCTTTTCTCGTATTGTTACTCTCATTCTGAAATAAGATAGTTTTTATTAAAAGTATTAACTGATTTAATTTAAAATCTGAGAAAACCCTATTGGGAGAGTGATAGAGTATAATAAGATCTAACGAAGATAAAAAATGGTATGTAGTTCATACCTATTCAGGATATGAAAATAAAGTTAAGGCTAATCTGGAACAAAGAGTCAAATCTATGGGAATGGAAGATCAAATATTTCAAGTATTAATTCCCACGGAAAGAGTATTGGAAACAAAATCTGGTAAAA
>CAZGKY010000131.1:1116-5816 GCA_964525625.1 uncultured Atribacterota bacterium
TGTTGTAGTGCAGATGAAGTTGAACAATGATTCTTGGTATGTAGTGCGCAATACCCCTGGAGTTACCAGATTTGTTGGTTCTGGAGGAAAACCAGTTGCTCTTGACGAGCAGGAAATAAAGAATATTTTAAAACAGATGGGTCAGGGAGAGAAGAAACCGAAAATTGATATTGATATTGGAACAAGTGTTAATATAATAACCGGTCCTTTTACTGGGTATACCGGAAAAGTAAAGGAAATTGATGCTCAAAGAGGCAAATTGAAGGTTTTTTTGACAATTTTTGGACGAGAGACTTCAGTAGAACTTGAATACACTGATGTGGAAAAATATTGATTATATAAATCTTCTTATTGTAAAAATTATTTTTTGAAGATATAATAGCTTTGAATTTTTAACCAAATTTGAAGAGATAGATAAGCGTATTAAATGGATTAAGAAAATTTCAGGAAAGAGATAAATAAAAAATAATTATGTAAGTAATGTAAAAGTAAGTTTAATATGTATGGTTTTTGTAAAATGGAGCAAAAAGGGGTAATATAAAATGGCAAAAAAAATAGTAGCCAATATAAAACTACAGATTCCGGCAGGAGCAGCTAATCCTGCACCACCGGTAGGTCCCGCTCTAGGACAGCATGGTTTGAATATTATGGAATTTTGTAAAGCCTTTAATGAAAGGACTAAACAGGATATTGGTACTATCATACCGGTTATTATAACGGTTTATCAAGATAGAACATTTGATTTTATTTGTAAAAAGCCACCAGTATCTTTTTTATTAAAGGAAGCAGCCAAAATAGAGAAAGGCTCACCTGAACCAAATAAGAATAAGGTTGCTAAGATAACTAAAGATAAAGTTAGAGAGATTGCGGAGATAAAAAGGTCTGACCTTAATGCTAACGACATAGAAAGTGCTATGAAGATAGTTGAAGGTACCGCTCGTAGTATGGGTATCGATATAGAATAGAATATTATGAATAGAGATATTGAAGACTAAAGATTAGTAATTAAGTGGGAGGATTTATCCATTTCAACCACAAGGAGGAAATTGTAGTGAAGATCAGGAGTAAAAAATATTTAGAAAGCTTAAAAAAATACGAAAGAACAAAACTTTATACCATTGAAGAGGCAATAACATTATTAAAAAGGTTAAGTTGGGTTAATTTTCCAGAGACTGTTGATGTTGCTATTCGCTTAGGAATCAATACTCGTCGTTCCGAAGAACAGGTTAGAGGAGCAGTTGAGTTACCTCACGGTACGGGTAAGCAGAGCAGGGTATTAGTCTTTGCCGAAGGAGAAAAGGCACAGGAAGCCAAGGAAGCCGGAGCGGATTATATAGGGGGAAATGAATTAGCAGAGAAAATACTAAATGGGTGGATAGATTTTGAAGCAATAATTGCCACTCCTGAGATGATGAAAATAGTTAGCAAATTAGGCAGAATATTAGGACCTAGAGGTTTAATGCCCAATCCTAAGTTAGGTTCAGTAACACAGGATATTAAAAATGCGGTATTATCAGTAAAGAAAGGTAAAGTCGAATATAGGGCAGATCGCTTTGGAATTGTTCATGCTATACTTGGAAAAATTAATTTTACTGATACACAACTCATTGACAATTTTTATGCTCTTATAGATGCTATCATAAAAGCAAAACCATCTTCATCTAAAGGCCGTTATATTTTAAGTATTACCATTTCTTCTACCATGGGTCCAGGAATAAAGCTGGATATTAATAAAGTTTTAAGTGAGATTGAAAAGAGGTAAAGAGCATATTTTTAGTTGAGTAAATTATTAATAGAAACATTGTCAATCCTTAGATCGCAGGTACCACAAAGATAGATTAAGGTTGGAATAAAATAAGAAGGTATAATTGGTTTAATACCAGCCTGCTGAGGATTTAATTTAAAAATCCTTCCTTATTTTTTGCGACTAAGGTTGGATTTTTTTATTATATAGAAAAAAAGAAAATCATATTAGAAAGGAGGAAATTAATTGCCATTATCTAAAGAAGCAAAAAAATTGATTATTCAAGAATTAATGGAAGAAATTAGAAAATCTTCGAGTATAGTTTTTTCAAATTATCAAGGACTAGATGTAAAGAGCATAACACAACTTAGAAATCATTTGAGGCAAAATGAGATAAAATTTAAGATTTATAAAAATACCTTAATTGGAATTGCTGCTAAAGAAGTGGGTTGGGGGAAATTAACCAGTAACTTATCTGGATCTACAGCCATAGCTTTTGCTTATAATGATTCCTTATTACCAGTGAAATTGTTGTATAAGTATTCCTTAGAAAATAAAGATCAGTTTAAATTGAAAATGGCTTTACTAGAAGGAAGAATCTATTCAGGAGAAGAACTAGAGAGAATTGCTTCCTTACCAGACAAGGAAGAATTATTGGCAAAATTACTTGGTAACATGCGTAGTCCTATTATTTCATTTGTTTTAGTTTTACAATCACCCCTAACTGGATTAATAAACGTTCTCGAGCAAATTCGTAAGAATAAATCAGAACAATAATCTAAAAAAATAAAATTGTATAACGATTAATATAGAGGTTAGATAGTGGAGAGGAGGTGAAAAATTTGACTGAGAAGAAAGAAGCAAAGCCGAGCATGAATAAAGAAAATAATAATGAAGAAAAACAATCAAAGATGGAAAGTAAATCAAAAGAAAAGATTATAGAAAATAAAGAGGTAAAAATGGCTCAAGAGAAAAATACCACCAATAATGTACAAGAAATTATTGATAAATTAGAAAAATTAACAGTATTAGAATTGGCTGATTTGGTAAAATCATTAGAAGATAAGTTTGGAGTTAGTGCGGCTGCTCCCATAATTTCCCAGACTGCTACTACTGTTTCAGGAGCTGCTCCAGCTGAGAAAGAAGAGGAAAAAACTGAGTTTGATGTTATATTGAAAGATATTGGTCCGAATAAAATACAAGTGATTAAAGAAGTCAGAGCAGCAACTGGTTTAGGTTTAAAAGAATCTAAAGACCTTGTGGAAGGTGCACCGAAGGCAGTAAAAGAAAAGGTTGAAAAGAAAGAAGCACAAGAGTTAAAAGAGAAGTTAGAAGCAGCAGGTGCTACTGTAGAAATAAAGTAAACTAAAACCAAAAAAATAATTTATCTTAATTATTCGCTAATTTATGCTTAAAAATAAAATTAAAAGAAGATACCTATTTTCAAGTAGGTATCTTCTTGACTTTTTTTATTTTTAATGTTATGCTATTTATTTGTATAAAACTACAAAAAGGTTGGTGTTATCAGTGCAGAATAAAAAAATAAATATTTTGGATTATTCCAGAATAAAAAATTATATAGATCCACCTAATTTCCTTGATGTTCAAAAACAATCATTTCAAAAATTTCTTCAAAGAGATATTCCGCCAGAAAGGCGTAAGGATTATGGTTTGCATAAAGTTTTTAAAGATGTATTTCCTATACAGGATTTTACGGGAAATCTGGTTTTAGATTATATTAGTTACTCTATAAAAGAGCCAAAATACTCACCCTTTGAATGTTGGGAAAGAGGTAGTACTTATTCTGCACCATTGGAGGTAAGAATTAGCCTCCTTAATAAAAAAACAGGAGAAATCAAGGAACAGGATGTTTTTATGGGGGAAATACCGCTGATGACCGAAAGCGGTAGTTTTATTATTAATGGTGCTGAGAGAGTTGTCGTAAATCAACTTATCCGTTCCCCTGGTATTTACTATGGTATTGAAGAATATAGTGAAAATAAAACTTTATTTAATTTTAGAATCATACCTAATAGAGGTTCCTGGCTGGAATTTGGCTTTGATGTTAATAATATGATTTATGTAAGAATTGATAAGAAGAGAAAAATCCCGGCCTCTACTTTATTGAGAGCTCTGGGTTATGAAAATAATGAGCAAATTCTTGATTTATTTGATTATAATGATATTATAAAAGATACATTAGTAAAAGATAATACTAATAATAAAAGAGATGCTCTGATAGAAATTTTTAGAAGACTAAGACCAAGTGAACCTCCCACAGAAAAGAATACCAAGCAATTGCTAGATAGGTTATTATTTGATCCTAAAAGGTATGATCTAGCAGATGTTGGTAGATATAAAGTAAATCAAAAGTTAAACATTCAAAATAGAATATTGGATAAAACTACAGCTCAGGCTGTTTATGATCCCATTACTAATAAACAATTAGTAAAGAAAGATGTGCACATTAATAAAAAAATAGCTGAATTAATTTATCAATCAAACGTTGATAAAGTATATGTTTATAATAATAATGATGAGATAATTGCAGTATATAATGAAAAAGATCAAACTTCAGTCAATTTAATAGATCCTGAAGAAGGTATTATTAATGAAAATATTATTGGTTTATGTCTGGCTGAAGATATTATTGATAAGGAT
This sequence comes from uncultured Atribacterota bacterium, assembly GCA_964525625.1. Classification (GTDB taxonomy): domain Bacteria; phylum Atribacterota; class Phoenicimicrobiia; order Phoenicimicrobiales; family Stramentimicrobiaceae; genus Stramentimicrobium. The sequence goes on from CAZGKY010000131.1 coordinate 5,522, forward strand.
GGTAAAGTAATCGCTCATAATGGACAAATTTTAGATGTAGAGTTAATTAACAAGATTAGTTCAATCAAGTCAATAGTAACTGTCAAAAAGGGGAATGCTTTAACCAAAGATGATTTGGTAGCTGCTTTAAGATACTTAATCAATCTTTATAATGGAATAGGATATATCGATGATATTGACCATCTGGGTAATAGAAGAGTAAAGACAATAGGGGAATTATTGCTAGATCAATTTTATATTGGCCTGGTCAAGATCGGAAGAGCACACGTCTGAACTCCAGTCACCGCTCATTATC